>CAZQUA010000326.1:0-1501 GCA_964596455.1 uncultured Isosphaeraceae bacterium | reverse complement strand
CCGCCGCCGCGGCATCCGCGTCTCGGCAACCCCGCCCGCGTCATGTTGCGACTCCCCCTCTTTGCCCGAGCGGGGGCCAGCGGCCCTCCGTCCGCACGACCCGGCCACGATTCCGCCACCACGCCACCACGCCACCACGCGACCGCGACTCGGCGGCGACTCGGCCCGTCGCCGCCTTGCCGGTCACACCCCCGGCTGGCCCGCGGTCCCCTGCGTCAGCGAGGCCTCCTCCGAACCGGTCGCCCGCTCGCCTGTTGCCGCCGCTGCCGGCGGTGTGAACGGCGCCGGCAGCGAGTCGGCCCACTCCCGCCTCCACAGGCGGAAGCCGCCCTCGAACGCATTGGCGTTGTCGCCGAGCACGCAGCCCGCCGGCAGTTCCTTCAGCAACCTCGCGTTCCCGCCGCCGAGCACCACGTAGTCGGGCAGCAACGCCGCCTGCAGCGTCGCGCAGACCTCGCCGACGACCGATCGCCACCGCTTCTTCCCCTTCCGCAGCAGCGCCTTCTCGCCCACGCTCTCCTCGTAGGTGCGGCCGCGACGGAAGGGCAGGTGGGCCAGTTCCATGGGCTGCACGAGATGGCGATCGATCATGCACGAGCCCAGGCCCGTGCCGAGGCCGAGGAAGAGCATCCGCCCGCCGAGATAGCTGCCCACCGCCTGCATCGCCGCATCGTTGACGAGCTTGACCGGCCGGCCGAACGCCGCCGCGAAGCCGAAGTCCATCCATCCCCGCCCGAGATTCACCGGCTCCCGCAGCACCCGCTCGCCGAGCACCGGCGCCGGAACGCCGATCGAGATCGCCTCGAAGGTCCAGTCCTCGGCGAGTCGCCGCACCTCCTCGACCATCTGCGGCGGCGTGAGCGTCGGACCGCTTGGGAAGCGGCGCCGCTGCGGATCGCGCTCGATGCGGATCTTCACGTTGGTGCCGCCGATGTCGATCGCGAGCACCGCGGGCCCATCCGGCGGGCTCGCGGCCGCCGCTTCGGAACGCTCGACTCGCTGGGTCTCTGGCACGGAGGGCTCCTGACCGGGATCGACGGTGGGCGATCGCCGACTCGTGGACGATCGCCTCGCAAACTAGCAGCGCTCGCCGCCGCCGCACCTTCCGGCCCCGCCGCTCACGGGGAGCGTCGGAGACTCCTCGACCGTTCCCGGCCGCCACTTGACGGGACCGGCCGAGACGCCGCGACCGCCCGCGGCCATCATCGGCGGCACCGGCCGGCACCGCCTCGACCCGCCGCGGCCGCCGGACGCCCCCTCGAAACGACTGGTTCTCCCGGATGCCCACCGCTTCAGGAGCGGGGACCTCCCGCCGAGCCGCCCCTCGCGGGGGACCTCCTCAACGGGTCTTGCCGAGTCCGCGGCCTCGACGGCCCCTGCAGCAACGCCTTCGGTCAGGAACCCGCAGCCGCCGGCGGCGACGCCGGCTTCGGCGATCCGCCCGCAGCGGCCGGCGAACCGTCGCGGCGGCGGATCGGCACCTGGATCTCCGACCACTTGC
>CAZQUA010000325.1:0-1501 GCA_964596455.1 uncultured Isosphaeraceae bacterium | reverse complement strand
TGCCGAAGCCGCCGCCGCCGAACTCCCGCGGGATGGTCATGCCGAGCACGCCGAGGTCGAACAGCCGCTGGATCACCCACTGGGGGATCTCCTGCTTCTGATCGATCTCGATCGCGGGATGCTCCTCCCGCAGGTAGGCGTCCAGCGCCGCGAGCAGCTGGTCGCAGCGGGCGGTCTCCTCCGCGGAGGGCTCGGGATGGGGCAGCAGCAGGTCGCCGCGGAAGCGGCCCCAGAAGTAGTTCTTCACGAGGCCCATCGAGGCCGGGTCGGGACCGAGCATCTCCTGGGCCTGCTGGATCTGCTTGCGGTCCTTCTCGGAGAGCTTCTGGAGTTCGCGGTCGAGGTTGCTGGCGGTCATGGGGACTCCGATCGTTCTGTCGCGGGGACGGGGCCGCGGGGCGGGTTCCGATCCATCGTCGGTTCTTCAGGCGTTCTTCGAAAGGAACGCCGCAAGCTTGGCCTTGGTCTCGGCGGTCCCCCGAAGGCGGATCAGCTGCCGCCGCTCCTCGGCGAGGGCCGCGGCAAACCCGTAGGCGAGGCCGTGCCGCACCGCGGCGAGGACCGCCCGTCGCGGCGTCGGAAGGTCCGGGTTCGTCGCCGCCGCCCCATCGGACGCACCCGCATCGAGTCCGTCGAGGGCCGCCTCGATGCGTCCCCGGTCGACGGGGCCGATCGCGATCGGCCGCACCGCCGCCGGGCCGCTGCGGCCGGCGATCCAGGCGTGGGCCTTCCGAAGCAGCTCGCCGCGGTCCGGATCCGAGAACGCCGCGAGGCCGGTCGGCAAGGCATCGCTCTTCCAAGGGGTGCCCGTCGAGGTCCGCTCGATCGCGATCGCCGGGTCGATCCTCGCCGGGAGGGTCTGCGTGCCGCCCCAGCCGGGGCAGATCCCAAGGGACGCCTCCGGCAGGCCCACCGGGTAGGGCTTGCCGCCGGCGGGGGTCTCGAGAAACGCCAGGGCATCGCAGTGGAGCGCCAGTTCGAGGCCTCCCCCCAACGCCGCCCCGGTGACGAGCGCCACCGTCGGGCAGGGCATCGCGAGCAGCCTTGCGAAGCAGTCCGCGCCCGCCCGGAGGTACGCGTCCAGCTCGGCGTCGGAGAGGCCGTCGATCTCGGCGAGATCCGCACCGGCGACGAACACCCGCTCGCTGCCGCTTGCGAGGATCACTCCCGCCGGGCGGCTCGCCGCCACCTCCGCAAGGGCGCGATCGAGTTCACCGATCAGCCATCGGTCGAGCACGACCACCCCGCCCCGCGGCTTCGTCGGCGAGGGCGGCAGGCGGATCGTCTCGACTCCCTCCGGGGAACGCTCCCGATGGATCGCCGAAGCCGCCGTGCCGATCGCAGAGGTCGAGGGGTCGCTCATCGATGCTGCTCCTGAGGTCGAACCGGGCGATCTCCAGACGCTGCCCGCCTCGCGCCGGAACCGCTCCCCAAAGGGACCGGCGTCGCCCGAGCGGGGCCGCGGCGATCGCCGGGAGTGGCCGAAGACGCGGCGGACGCC
>CAZQUA010000324.1:0-1508 GCA_964596455.1 uncultured Isosphaeraceae bacterium | reverse complement strand
GTTCGCCGATATCCTCTCCCTTCGCCCACGCCTGCCGGTGTGGCGGAACTGGCAGACGCGACGGATTCAAAATCCGTTGCCCCGGAAGGGGCGTGCAGGTTCGATTCCTGTCACCGGCATGGGCGGGCGGGGGGTCGCGGACGGCCGCGGCCCCGCCCGTCAGGGTTCCCAGGCGCTGGCGAGGCCGGCCGATGGCGAGGTCTTCGCCGGCGGCGCCGCCTCGGCGAAGGTCTCCACGAGGGGCGGATCGGCCGGAGCCTGCTCCCCGCGGGCGAGGGCGCTCTCGGCGATCGAACCGTCGCCGCGGACATCCTCCATCCGCACCGACACCCGCCTCGAGACGCCCCGCTGCGGCATGGTCACGCCGTAGAGGCGGTCGCAATGGCTCATGGTCCGCTTGTGGTGGGTGATGACGATGAAGTGGCTGCGGTCGAGGAACGGCTTGATCGCCTGGCAGAACCGCTCGACGTTGGCCTCGTCGAGGGCCGCATCGACCTCGTCGAGGATGCAGAACGGTGCCGGCCGGCTGCGGAAGATGGCCATCAGCAGCGCCACCGCGGTCATGGCCTTCTCGCCGCCGGAGAGCTGATCGAGGACCCGCGGCTCCTTGCCGGGGGGCTTGGCGCGGATCTCGATGCCCGACTCGAGCCAGTCGATCCGCCCCTCCTCGTCGGGCACGAGGGCCAGTTCGGCGCTGCCTCCGCCGAAGAGCTTGCGGAACATCCCGTCGGTGCCGGCGAAGTGCTCCCGCACCCGCAGGAAGGTCCGCTCGAAGCGGTGGCGGCTGACCTCGTCGAGACGCCCGATGAGCTCCTCGAGGCGACCGCGGGCGGCATCGATGTCCTCGACCTGCCGCCGGAGGTCGTCGTGGCGGCCCTCGAGCTGCCCGAGCTCCTCGATCGCCGATGGATTCACGCTGCCGAGCGCCGCGATCTCCCGCTTGAGTTCCTCTGCCTCCGTCCTCGCCGCCTCGAGGTCGACCCCCTCGCCGCCGGCCGCGAGACGCTCCTCGCGATACGCGTCGTACTCGGCGGAGAGCTCGATCTCGAGCTCGTTGCGGGCGCTCTCCTCGAGCGATTCCCGGCGGACCTCGAACTCGCGGCGGCTCATCTCGAGGGCGTGGAAGTTCCGTTCGACGAGGGCCGCCCGGCTGCGGACCCGCTCGCACGCCTCGCCCGCCGCCCGCGCGTCCGCGAGGCATTGCTCGGACTCGGCGGCGGCCTCGGCGATCGAGGTCTCGAGGCCGGCCGCCTCCGCCGCCGCCTCCGCCGCGAGGCGCTCGGCCTCGTCGATCTCCCCTCGCAGCCGCTTCCGCTGCTCCTCGCGGCGGGCCGCCATCGACTCGAGCACCCCGCTCTCCCGGCGGAGCTCCGCCAGCTCCTGCTCGGACTCGCTTCGCTGCCGCCGCAGCGCGGCGGCGGCGGCAGTCGCCTCGGCGAGCTGCTGGCGGCTCGCCGAGAGTCGATCCGCAAGTGCCTCGAGGCGGGTCCGATCCTCGCCGGCGCGGC
>CAZQUA010000323.1:0-1562 GCA_964596455.1 uncultured Isosphaeraceae bacterium | reverse complement strand
GACTTCGCAGCCTGCTCGGCCTGCATCCGCGCGTCCTCGGGCGCGACGCCCTGGGCCTCGAGCGACTCGATCGTCGAAGCCCGCGCCGCCTCCGACGCCGCGGTTGCCGCCGCCACCCGGGCGTCGCGATCGGCCTGCTGGATCTCGTCGGGGAGCAGGCTCCGGAAGACGAGATAGCCCGCGCGGCTCGGATCGTTGGCGTTCTTCCACTGCCGGCGGAGCGCCTTGCCCGCATCGAAGGGGCGGTCGATGGCGGCGACGTCCGTGGGCCTCTGCGGCGCGGCGGCGGCGGCGGCGGAGAGGGCCGCCACGGCGGCCGCGAGGCTCGCGAGGATCGGGCCTCGCGTTCGCGTCGGAATCATCAGGCGGCTCCTCGCATGCGTCGGCCTCCCTTGCGGCGTCGCCGCGGGCCCTCGGCCCGTCCGTCCCCTCACCCCTCGATCAGCTCCACGTTCGCCCGCGGCACGACCGCGGTCTCGCCGTCGGCGAGCGTCACCCCGAGCACGCGGGACTTCGAGCCCGAGCCGAGCACCTGCGGCTCCGGCGGCAGGCTCGCCACCGTGCCGATCACCCCGAAGTGCGGGTCGCGGATGATCCGCACGAGGCTGCCGATCTCGAGCACGCCCTCGCTCGCCTTCGCCGCCGCGGCGCCGTCGCCCGAGTCGAGGGGCACCACGATCTCCGGCCGCATCACCCCCGCGCGGATCTGCGTGGCCCCGTTGACGCTCGCGGCGCGGCCCCGCTTGCCTGCGAGCAGCTCGAAGGTCCGCCTCGCCATCGCGATCTCGCCGAAGCCCTCGGTGACGACGAGCGTCAGGCCGATCCGCTCCGAGCCGGTGATCGCCACGCCGAGGTCGTAGCCGAGGAGCTCCTTGAGGTCGCTGTCGTCGATGCCGCCCGAGACCACCGCGGCGGCGCCGACCTCGATCGCCTTGCGAAGCGCCGCCACCGTGACCCTCGCCCCGCCGATCACCACGCAGCCCTGGTGCTCGCGGAGGACGAGGTCCTCGTGCAGCTCCTCCGCGGGATCCTTGCAGGCCATCGCGATCGGCCCCGCGGTCTCGCCGCCGATCCCGAAGATCCCCTGCACGAGCGCCGCTTCCGCCTCGACCACGCAGCCCTCGCCCTCGAGGACCTCCGCGACCACGCCGTCGACGTAGGCCTTCACCCGCACCGGGATCGGCTCGCCGCGGATGAGGATCTGCCCGGTCGTCGAGGAGACGGTCTCGAGGGTGCCCGCCGCGGGCGAGCGGCACTCGCTCTTGAACATCCCGAAGATGCCCTTGCTGCGGCCGATCACCTCGTCGGCGGCGACCGCCTCGCCCTCCTTCTTGAGCAGCAGCGAGGGCACTTCCGCGGGCGTGCAGCCGAGCTTCGCGGCCACGTTGAAGGGCGTCACGTCGCCCTCCATGAAGGTCTCCGCCACCACCTGATCGCCCTCGACCCGCTCGCCCACGGAGACGAGGACCTTGCCCGAGATGGGAAGCAGGCGACGCGAGCGGAACGCGATCCGCGGGGTGACCTTGAGTCCGGGGGTGTAGGCCTTCGCCATCGGGCGTGTC
>CAZQUA010000322.1:0-1579 GCA_964596455.1 uncultured Isosphaeraceae bacterium | reverse complement strand
TGGTGATGGTCGGCGAGATCCGCGACCTCGACACCGCGGTCACCGCGATCCAGGCCGCCCTCACCGGCCACCTCGTCCTCTCCACGCTGCACACCAACGACGCCCCCGGCGCCGTGACCCGCCTGATCAACATCGGGGTCGAGCCGTTCCTCGTGGGCGCCGCCCTCAACGCGGTGCTCGCCCAGCGTCTCGTCCGCCGCAACTGCAGCCACTGCAGCCGCCCGCTCGAGCCGGGGCCGGAGATGCAGTCCCTGCTCGCCCGCGAGGGACTCGAGGGCTGCACGCCCGTCGCCGGCGAGGGGTGCGACCGCTGCCGCCGCACCGGCTACAGCGGCCGCCTCGGCATCTTCGAGCTGCTGAGCCTCGACGATCGCCTTCGCGACGCCGTGGCCGGCGGCCCCACCGTCACCGAGTTCCGCCGCCTCTGCATCGAGCGGGGCATGACCTCGCTTCGCCGCGACGGATTCGGCAAGGTCGCCGCCGGCGAGACCACCGTCGAGGAGGTGCTGCGGGTGACCGAGACGGAACTCTGAGCGGCCTCGTTCAGGCGAACGCGGCCACGCAGAGGATCGCCCAGACCGAGATCGCAAACGGCAGCTTGCCGAGCGTGCCGAGCACTCTCCCGATGGCGGCCCCGGTGGCGGGGCGGATGGAGCCGCGGGCGGTGCGTCCCGCCGCGAGTTCCCCCAGCACCGCCCCGAGGAAGCTGCCGGCGACCGCGCCCGCGAGCGTGCCGACGACCGGCACCGGGATCAGCAGCGTGCCCGCGAGGGCTCCGAACAGGGCGCCGAGCAGCGATCCGACGATGCCCCGCCTCGAGGCGCCGCCCCGGCTCGCCCCGACCGCGGAGGCGAGGAACTCGACGAGTTCGCCGGCCGCCGCGAGCAGCACCGCCGCGACGAGCACGCCGATGGAGAAGGTGGGCCGCTGCGATGCCTCGAGCCACCATCCGTCGATCAGGTCGATGCCGACGGCGAGGGCGATCAGGATCCACACGCCCGGCATGCCGAGGATCGACAGGGCCAGGCAGGCGAGGCCCGCGAGGCAGAAGAGCACGCCCACCGACACGGCGAGCGCCGCGGCGGCGAGGCCGGCTGCCTCGCCGCCCTGCTTCATCTCACGAGCCTCCCGGATCCGCGTCTGCGTGCAGTCGAAGGGCGCCGCCTCGCCGATCGGCACCGCGGTCCGCGGTTCAAGGAATTGGAAATGGCCGGCGTACGGCGGCCGGGGGGAGAGGGAGAACGTCCGGTCGCAGACGGCATAGCGGCGGCCACGGATCATCTCGTGCCCCTCGTCGTCGATGACCGCCTGGAACGGCCCCTTGTAGATCACCGCCTGCCGCCGCTCGAGGCACGGGCCGGACTCCGGCTTGAAGGCGCGCACCGTGAGGGATCGGAACTCGATCCCCTCGACGGTCCGCCACGGATTCGGATCGAGCGCAAGAAGCTCGATGCCCACGAAGCCGGCCGCCTTGAAGGCGTCGAGGAAGCGGTCCTCGCGGAAGGCCCCGGAGATGCAGCCGCTCCACAATTCGGGGTCGTGCCTGAGCGCCTCCGGCACGTCCTCGTCGCTCACGATG
>CAZQUA010000321.1:0-1580 GCA_964596455.1 uncultured Isosphaeraceae bacterium | reverse complement strand
GGCCCTTCGCGAAGGCCGGCTCGAAGAGGCCGAGCGTCTCTTCCTCGGCCACACCGGCGGGCCCCACGCCGCCGAGGCCTACCACGGCCGCGGCCTCGCGGCGGCGCAGCAGGGCGACCTCGCCCGCGCCGGCGAACTCTTCGAGGAGGCGGCCCGCCGCGACGGCGAGCACGCCCTCTACCGCTTCCAGCACGGCGTCACCATGCTCGCCCAAGGACGCTTCGAGGCGGCGGAGCGGGCGTTCCGCGAGGCGGTGCGGATCGATGCGGCCTTCCAGCAGGCCTGGTTCAACCTGGCGGCGTCGCTCGAGCGGCTCGGCCGGGGCGAGGAGGCGCTCGCCGCCTACCGCCGCTGCGGCGAGTCGCTGCCGGAGGGCACGCTCGCGGCGAGTCGCATGCTGCGGGGCCTGCGGCGGCTCGACGAGGCCCTCGCCGCGGCCGAGGCCGCAGCCGAGAAGTGGCCGTCGCGCCCGGACGCGCAGCTCGAGCGCGGCACCTGCCTCGCCGAATCGGGACGCCTCGAGGATGCGATCGCCGCCTGGCGAGCCGCTGCCGAGATCGACCCGAAGTCGCCGGACCCGCGGTTCCGCATCGGCGTGGCCCTGGCGTTGCTTGGCCGCCTCGATGCGGCCGAGGAGGCCTACACGGGCGTGCTGGCGGAGCATCCCAAGCACGTCGCCTCGATGGTGAACCTTGCGGCCCTGCTCATGCGGCAGGACCGCCTCGACGAGGCGAGCCGCCACCTGAAGGCGGCGCTCGACCTGCGGCCTCCGGAGACGCCGATCATCCTGCGGGCGATCGGGGACCTGCAGATCCGCAACCGCAACCCCGCCGCTGCGGAAGCCGCCTACCGGGAGGCCTCCCGCCTCGCCCCGCACGATCTCGCCGCCCGGATCGGCCGGGGCGAGTCGCTTCGCCTGCTCGGCCGCCTCGACGAAGCGATCCGCGAACTGCGGGCGGTGACCGACCAGGCCCCGGAGATCGAAGGCGCCACCGAGGCACTCGCGCTGGCGATGCATCAGGCGGGACGCTCCCTCGATGCCCGCTCGCTGCTCACCGGGACCCTCGCCCGCCGCGGCGACCACGCCGGGCTGCTCGCGGTGCTCGCGGCGATCGCCATCGATGGCGGCGACACCGGCGAGGCCCGCGGACTGCTCGATCGGGCGATCGCGGCGAATCCCGACGATCCCCGGCCGAGGGCCCTGCTCGAGAAGCTCGACGCGGCCTGAACGCGGCATCGACCGCTGGAGGGAGGCCATGGCGGACGCAGGCGAAGGCGAGGATCTCGACCGCCTCCTCGAGGAGGGTGCCGCGGCCCAGGATCGCGGCGATCTCGCCACCGCCGCGGACCGCTACACCCGGGCGATCGCCGCGAGTCCGGACGATCCCGATGCGAACCTGCTGCTGGGCCTGGTGCGATGGCGGCAGGGCGACGCGGAGGCCGCCGCGGAACTCCTGCGTCACGCCGCCGAACGCTGCCCATGGCACCCGCAGGCGCTCCTGCACTGGGGGCGATTCGCCACCGCCGCGGCCCGGCACGGCGACGCGATCGCCTCGCTGCGGGAGCTCGTCCGCATCGCC
>CAZQUA010000320.1:0-1588 GCA_964596455.1 uncultured Isosphaeraceae bacterium | reverse complement strand
ATCAGCGGCGAGACGGTGCCCACCGGCGGAACGAGCGACTACGCCCCCGAGATGATCCACGCCGCCGCCCGGGGCGAGGCCTGCACCGTGTTCGTGGACGCCGAGGCCCGCATTCCCTTCATGACCATGGGCGAGGCGGTCGAGGCGACGCTGGGACTGCTGGATGCCCCCGCCGAGCGGCTGACCCGGAGCGTCTACAACGTCTCCTCGTTCGCCCCGTCGGCCGGCGAGATCCGCGAGGCGGTGCTCGAGCACTTCCCGGGCGCGGTCATCGAGTTCGCCCGCGACGAGCGGCGGGCGCCCATCGTCGATTCCTGGCCGGCCGACATCGACTGCTCCTCGGCCCGCCGCGACTGGGGCTTCTCGCCCCGGCACGACCTCCGCAGCGCGCTCCGCGAGGAACTCGTGCCCGCGATCCGTCGCCGTTACGCCGCCGCCCCCGAAGTGGCGGCCGATTCCCGCTGACCTGGCCGATTCCGCCGCCGACGGCGGCGTCCAACCTCGGAGCCCGACCCATGAGCACCAGCGTCCATCCCGGTCTCGAGCGGTTCAACACCCGCGCCGGCGGCGTCATCGACCACCTGGAGTCCACCGGCCAGCTCAAGCGGCTCCGCACCATCGAGGGGCCGATGGGGGCGACGGTGCGGCTGCGGGGCCACGGCGAGGTCGCGTGCTTCTGCTCGAACAACTACCTGGGCCTCGCCGACCACCCCGAAGTGGTCGAGGCGGGGATCGAGGGCCTGCGGCGGTACGGCGCGGGCACCGCCTCGGTGCGGTTCATCTGCGGCAGCTTCGAGTGCCACGAGCGGCTCGAGGAGCGGATCGCCCGGTTCCTGGGCGTCGAGGCCTCCTACACCTTCGTCTCGTGCTGGAACGCCACCGAGGCCCTCTTCCCGACGCTCTGCGAGGACGGCGACGTCATCGTCAGCGACGAGCTCAACCACGCCTGCATCATCGATTCGATGCGGCTGGCCTGCGCGATCAAGAAGGGCGTCCGCAAGACCGTCTACGAGCACTCGAGCATGGAGGGGCTCCGGGCGGCCCTCGAGCGGGCCCGCGAGATGCACGGCGGCGACGCGGTGACCTGGGTGATCACCGACGGCGTGTTCTCGATGGAGGGCGACATCGCCGACCTGCCGGCGATCCGCGCGCTCTGCGACGAGTACGGGGCCGTGCTGTGCGTGGACGACTCGCACGGTACCGGCGTGATGGGGGAGACCGGCCGCGGCACCCACGAGCACGCGGGGCTCGCCGGCGGTGACATCGACTTCTTCACCGGCACCCTCGGCAAGGCCCTCGGCGGGGCGGCCGGCGGCTACATCGCCGGCAGCCGCGAGGGCGTGGAGATGATCCTCCAGCGGGCCCGGCCCACCCTGTTCTCCAACGCGCTGCCGTCCACCGTCGCCTGCAGCGCGGAGAAGGCCATCGAGATCCTCATGCGGGAGCCCGAGCGGGTCGCCCGGCTGCGGGAGAACGTCGCCGCGGCCCGGGCCGGCATCCGGGCGGCCGGCTTCGAGGTCCTCGAGTCGCCCACCGCGATCTGCCCGATCATCGTCGGCGACACCGCCCGGGCCATCGCCATGAGCAA
>CAZQUA010000319.1:0-1606 GCA_964596455.1 uncultured Isosphaeraceae bacterium | reverse complement strand
GGTCGCCTTCGTCCGCATGACCACCAATCGCGGCGAGATCCTCCTCGAGCTCGATGCCGCGAAGGCCCCCCGCACCGTCGAGAACTTTCTCGACTACGTCCGCAAGGGCCACTACGACGGCACCGTGTTCCACCGGGTGATCCCGACCTTCATGATCCAGGGCGGCGGGTTCGACGCGGAGCGGCGGCAGAAGCCGACCGGCCCGCCGATCCCCAACGAGGCCGCCAACGGCCTCTCCAACCGCCGGGGCACCATCGCGATGGCCCGCACGAACGATCCCGACAGCGCGACTGCCCAGTTCTTCATCAACGTGGTGGACAACCCGAACCTCGACCCGCGTCCGGCCATGCCCGGCCAGCCCGCCAGCGCCGGCTACGCGGTCTTCGGCCGGGTGGTCTCGGGCATGGAGGCGGTCGACGCGATCCGGTTCGCCACCACCGCCGACGCGATGGCGACGACGCCGCGGGGCCAGCAGCGCATGCAGAACTGGCCGGTCTCGGCGATGGTGATCGAGAAGGCGGAGATCGTTCCCCCGCCGCCGGCGACGCCCGCAGCGGTCCCGTCGGCAGCGCCCGAAGCGGCGCCCAAGGCGGCGCCGACGCCGCCGACGGCGCCCTGACATCCCGCGTTCCTCGGCCTACCCCTGTCGCCGAGACACCCCTCGCAGGAACCGCCAGAGGGTGTGGGCGGCGAGGCGGGCGGTGCGGCCGTCCGGATCGAGCGGCGGCGAGAGCTCCACGAGATCGAGCGACCGCACCCGGCCGTCGCGGCCGAGGCGCTCCGCCGCCTCGAGCCAGGCGGAAACGGCGAAGCCTCCGGCCGAAGGCGCGCTGACGCCCGGCGCCGCGGCGCCTTCGACCGCATCGAGATCGAGCGAAGCCATGATCGGGCTCGACTCGTCGATGCCGAGCGGCGACAGGAGATCGCCTCCTCGCGGATCGAGCTCGTCGATGAACACCGCCTGCCCGCCGTGCTCGCGAAGCCAGGCGAGCTGCGCCGCCGAGACCGCCGCCGGCTGCAGTCCGACAACCCCGTAGCGAAGGCACCGCCGCGAAGGATGCTCGATCGCCTCGCGGAACGGGGAGCCGCTGTGGCCGAGGCGCTGCGAGCCCTCCTCGAGGCGGGGACGCACGTCGGGATGGGCATCGAGGTTGACGATCGAGACGCTCCGGCCCGCCTCGACATGCCCGAGGAAGGTCCCGAAGGCGGTCTCATGCCCACCGCCGAGGACCACCACGATCCGGCCGGCCCGCAGATGCGGGGCGATCGCCCGGGCGAGGCGCCGCTGCGACGCCTCGAGATCCTCCTCGACCTCGAGATCGCCGAGATCCACGCACCGCCGCAGCAGCGAGGTCATGCGGCCCTCGTCCCGCGGCTCCGGGGTCAGGCGGTAGAGGGCCTTGCGGATGGCGCCGGGCGCCTCCGCGGCGCCGGGACGCCCGCCGTTGCGGCGGACTCCGAGGTCGCAGGGGAATCCCACCACGACGAGCAGCGTGCTTGGCTCGACGGCGTCCCCGAACAGTTCGCACACCCGCAGCTCCCCAGGCCGCGGCGGCGGGCATTCGACCACCACCGGCTGCAGCGGCGGATCGGGGGAGTTCGTCGT
>CAZQUA010000318.1:0-1624 GCA_964596455.1 uncultured Isosphaeraceae bacterium | reverse complement strand
CGACCGCACCGCCAAGTACAACCGCCTGCTCCGGATCGAGCGGGAGCTCGGCGGCGCCGCGACCTACGGCCTCGCCTGACGGCCGCGTCCCGCGTCCCCGCCATCGCGGTCAGGCGTAGGAATGCAGGCCGGTGATCACGAAGTTCACGACGATCCAGTTGAAGAGCATCACCGCCGCTCCGACGATCGCCAGCACCGCGGTCCAGAGGCCCTTGTCGCGGACCCGCCACCGCAGGTGCACCAGCACCAGGAAGACGATGAAGGTCTCGAGGGCGAAGACCTCCTTGGGGTCCCAGCCCCACGGGCGGCCCCAGCTGTGGTCCGCCCAGATCGCCCCCATCACCAGGCCCGCCCACAGCATGACGAAGGCGACCTCGAGCAGCACCATGGTCACGCCGTCGAGCACCTCGCCGAAGGCCGGGCCCCGCCGGGCCGGCCCCGCCTCGCCGCCGCCCGCCCCAAGGGCCGCGCCGGAGCCGCCGGAGGTCGCGGCGAGCATCATGCCCGCCCCGCCCGCCCGCGCGTAGGCGGGCGCCCCTCCGATCAGGCGGTGCCCGAGATAGAGCGCCGCACTCACCGCCGCCATGAAGATCAGGCAGTAGCTGAAGATGATCACGTTCACGTGGATGTAGAGCCACACGTCGTGCAGCACCGGCATCATGTTCCCGATGTTGGGGTTGAGGTAGACCGGCAGGAAGTGCGCCGCCATCATCGCCACCATGCAGGCCACCGCGGCGCCGAGGGCGAAGAAGCCGCTGAAGGCGGTCCGCCTCGTCCACCACTCCAGGCCCACCGCCGCCACCGCCCCGAACCACGCCGCGGTGGTGACCGCCTCGAACATGTTGCTGTTGGGCCAGCGGCTCGAGACGTACCAGCGGAGCAGGAGGGCGAAGGTCTGCAGGGCGAGGGCGATGCCGAACACCCCCATGCCGAGCCCCCTCGCGGTGGGCCAGCGGTACACCGTGCCAAGCAGCAGGATCACCACGCTCGCGAGATAGACCAGCCAGATCCAGGTCAGGTTGCCCTGCTGGAAGTACCAGTGCTCCCAGGCGAGGCGGGCCTGCTCCGGATAGAGATCCGGATTGACCCGGGGAAGCTGCGAGGCGAGGGTGACGACGGCGTCGTTCACGCCCGCGGCATCGCCCCGCTGCCAGGTGTCGACGAGGCGCCGCCAGCTGCTGCGGAGATCCGCCTGCAGCGCCGGATCGAGGCCGTCGATCCCGGCACCGGGGTTCTCCGGCAGCACCAGTTCGTCGAGGGAGTGCCAACGGGTCTCCGGGTCGACCGCGGTCGGAGGGATGATCCGCAGGCGATGGAGCAGCACCCGGGGGTCGGACAGCTGCATCGCGATGCGGATCTCCCCCACGGGCCGGGCGGTGCGGATGAGATCCGCCTCCATGATCCGCATCGACTCGGCGATCGACTCCCGCTCGAGCAGGTCCCGCGAGATCAGGCCCTTCTCCTCGAAGACCTCCATCCGCGGCGCGAGCGACGCATCCTCGCCCCGCAGGATCTCCGCGAGGCGTTGCCGCACCGCCTTGTTCTTCACGAAGATCAGATCCGCGTCGCGGTAGGCCTCCGGGCGGATCAGCATGTCGAAGTAGGTGAAGAGCGGCGACTGCCC
>CAZQUA010000317.1:0-1632 GCA_964596455.1 uncultured Isosphaeraceae bacterium | reverse complement strand
GGAGGCTCCCGACCGTGGTTCGCCGGGAGGGGGCCCGCCTGAAGCGAGGTTCCCGGACCTTGTGGTGGGGTCCGCCATTCCGCCGTCGTATCCAGAGGATCCGCTGCCGGGCAAGGTCCGGAAACGCATCTTTCGCCGGAATCGGACCGAACTCCGCCGGTCTGCCGATCGTCCTTCCCGGCATTCGCGCGAGTCTGCCCGGTCGCGGGCTCGCTCGGTCGCCGACTCCATCCTCGCTCAGGCGGTCGCCGGAGCGAGTCCGCTTCCCGGTCTCTCTCCCCTCCGCGAGGAACCTGCTTCATGACCAGTCTGCATGCGTGCCCGTCGCGTCCGGCCCGTTTCCTCGCCTCGGCGGCGATCGGGATCGCGGCGGTTGCGGCCTCGGCATCGGCCCAAGGGCGGGAGCTGCCCAAGTTCGAGGATGTCTCGAAGGGCTACACCAAGGTCACCTCGGGGGTCACCTCGGGCGGGGGCGACTCGCTCTACGGGATCTGGTTCAACGAGAAGGAGCAGCAGCTGCTCGCCGAGTTGCCGCGGGGTTGGCAGCGGCAGCGCTACTTCATCGCTGCGACTCCGGCCGCGGGCGTGATCTTCTCGGGCCTGCAGGGGCCGGCCCGCTACGTCTTCTGGCGGGACTACGGCGACCGCATCGCCCTGATCGAACCGCAGCTCGAGGTGCGTTCGACCGGCGAGGCGGTGTCTCGGACCTCGGTCAGCCGCATCTTCACCGACCGGGTGGTGCTCGAGTTGCCGGTGGTGTCGCGGGGCCCGAGCGGACAGCCGGTGATCGATCTCGACCAGCTGCTCGTCGGCAACGCCCAAACGCTCGCGAGGCAGCCGCTGAACGGCCGCCTCGCGACCTTCCCGAAGGTCAAGGCGTTCCCCCAGAACATCGAGGTGGCGGTGGAGGCGCCGGATCCGGGCGGCGTGCTGAAGTCGGTGCACTACTCGATCAGCCTCATTCCCGACGGCGGCCCCTACAAGCCCCGCCCGGCGGACGACCGCGTCGGCTACTTCACCACCGAGTACCGCGATCTCGGGCAGTACGGCAACGACACCAATTGGACCCGCTACATCAACCGCTGGGATCTGCAGAAGCGGGATCCCAAGCTGAGCCTCAGCCCGCCCAAGGAGCCGATCGTCTTCTACATCGAGCACACCACGCCGGTCCGCTACCGGCGATGGGTCCGCGAGGGCGTGCTGCAGTGGAACGAGGCGTTCCGCAAGATCGGCCTCGACGAGGCCATCGTGGTCTACCAGCAGGACGAGATGACCGGGGCCCACATGGACAAGGACCCCGAGGACGTCCGCTACAACTTCGTCCGCTGGCTGAACAACGACGTGGCCACCGCGATCGGCCCCAGCCGCGCCCATCCCCTCACCGGGCAGATCCTCGACGCGGACATCATCCTGACCGACGGTTGGATCCGGGCCTTCTTCAACTGGCATGAGGACCGTCCGATGGAGTCGGCCATGAGCCTCGGTGCCGAGGCCCTGTCGTGGCTCGAGGACCATCCGCAGTGGGACCCGCGGGTGCAGCTCGTCCCGCCGATGGAGCGGGCCGCGGTGCTCGCGGAGCGGGAGTCCCGGCGGGTGCTCGGCGATCCCGATCCCGCCGACAGCCGCAAGGAT
>CAZQUA010000316.1:621-1637 GCA_964596455.1 uncultured Isosphaeraceae bacterium | reverse complement strand
GTCCCTGATGTTCGGATCCCCGTCTCTCACCGATCACTCCCGGTGCATGCAGCACCTGCTGCCGCGGAACGCGGAGGCATAGTATCAGCAGAGGGTGCAGTGCGATCCGCTAAGCGTTGGGACGAAGCGACGCCGCCTTTGGGCCTGCCTGCCATTAGGAATGCACCGATCGCGGCCATCCGCCCCGCGGAACGCGTTGCGTCGACCACCCGAGTCGGAACTCCAGTCGGCGTGCCGGACCTCCGGCCTTCGCCGGCATGCCTGCTTCCAGCACCGGGCGCTCATGCCGCCCTCCGCCGCTGCGGCCGATTGACCGAGTCCCACATCGACCTCAACTTTCGAGAGGCGTCCTTGCGGCCGGCGTGCATCACCACTCGCCGGCCGCTCTGAGGATCCCGCACGACCACCTCACCGGTTCTCCGCTTTGGCTGCACTTCAATGCCGGCCCGCTTCATCCCCCGGATCGTCTTTCGTGTGCACCCTCGCCCGCCGCCGGCCGGATTGCCGCGGGTGCGATACCCGCCGCGGCCTCGCGAGCCCAGCCGACGGCGATCAGCCGCCTGCTTCGCCTTCCAGGCCGCGACGCAGCCGCACAAGGGAAAGGCCAAGCCCTCGGCCGACTCCAGCCGCGGCATCACGGGCCGGAGAACCTCAAGGAGACTCGGCCGCGATGCCTGAACACCGGACCGCACCGCAGCGAGCACCAACGTCTGCAACGCGGCGATCTCCTCACCTGTTGCCCTGACGCCAAGTCCGCTCTCGACCGCATCAGCGATGCCCCGCAACGCCGCGGACTGTTGCCTCTCGCTCGCCAGCTGCCTCGCGAGCACTGCACACCGCTCCACGGCCTCGGCGGCGTCAGCTTCGGTCACCGCCGAACCGTAGGCGAGACCGCGCAGGTACACACGCCGGGACTTGGCGAGACTTCGCAGCGACTCATGCGCCTCGTGGATGAGGACGCCGCGCGAAGATCCGCTCCGCTCACGCCGATCCCTCGCGTATCCGTACAGGACGCC
>CAZQUA010000316.1:0-611 GCA_964596455.1 uncultured Isosphaeraceae bacterium | reverse complement strand
ACTCAATCGCTGCTGCCGAGTTGCCTGTCCCACGCCTCCCCGACGCAGAACATGGCGGCCCCGAGCTGCTCGAGCGACGGATCCGCCGCCGCATCACGAAGGATCCGCTCGCCGATCCGCCTGATCAGGCCGTTCACCGCCCTGATGCTGGTCTCGTTCGCCAGCTCTCTCGCCGTTCGCACCATCGACTGCCGGTTGCTGCTGTTCATGGATGTTTCCTTTCTTGGGTTGGCGGTCAGCCGCCGTTCTCGTTGACGAATCGAAGACTCACTGTCGTCCCCCACCCTCTTCAGACGGCGCCTCCGCCGGACTGGCGTCCACTTCCGACCGGCAGAAGGGACGCACCCCCTCGCCTTGCTTCCGAGCCGATCTCCTTCGGCCTGATGCCAGCGACTCCGCATAGGCCGCGTCGACCCGGTGCAGCCGGTAGCGGCGCACATCGATGGGAAACCGGCGTTCGCTGACACCCTGCCCAGGCACTCGACGCACCGCGACGAATGGCAGGCTCGACACGAGCACCTCCATCGGCCAGCCCTCCGGAACGCGCTGCTTGCCACCGATCCGAATCACCGACCGCCCTCGCGAACCGCGAGCCCCCGCCTCAGATTCGT
>CAZQUA010000315.1:0-1637 GCA_964596455.1 uncultured Isosphaeraceae bacterium | reverse complement strand
GTCGCGTTCGAGCCGCAGGTGGCGGGCACCCCGGGAGACCATCGCTCGATCGATCGCCTGCTCGCGGCGTTCGCGTCGATGGGCCTCGCCGCGGAGGCCTGGTGGTTCCGGCCGCTGCTCTCGCGGCCGCTCGAGGCGAGCCTCGAGATCGTCTCGCCGGAGGGAACGCTTGCGTTGCCGCTCCGCGAGGCGCCGATCGAAGCGGATCCCGACAGCTCCCATCCCGAACTCGACTTCGCCTGGAACGCCTTCTCGGGAAGCGGCGAGGTGGAGGCGGAGGTCGTCTACGCCAACCGCGGCCTCGCCGCGGACTACGAGCGCCTGCGGGCGTGGGGCGTCGAGGTCGAGGGCAAGATCGTCCTCGTCCGCTACGGCGGCGCCTATCGCGGCCACAAGGTCCGCCACGCCGAGGCGAACGGCGCCGCCGGCGTGGTGCTCTTCACCGATCCGGCGGACGCCGGGCATCGCCGCGGCGCGGTGTGGCCCGAGGGCGGCTGGGCGAACGCCTCGCAGATCGAGCGGGGCTCGGTGCTGACCCTGCCGCAGCCGGGCGATCCCCTGACGCCCTTCGAGGCCGCCCTCGCCGACGCCCCGCGTCTCGGCGAGTCGGACGCGGGCCTCTTCGAGGTGCCGGTGCAGCCGATCGGCTACGCCGCCGCCGAGGAGATCCTGCGGCGCATGCAGGGCCGCGAGGCCGCATCGCTCGAGGGCGGCGAGGCGTGGCAGGGAGGCATCGGCACGCCCTACCGCGTCGAGGGGGGGCCGGATCTGCGGTTGCGGATGAAGGTCCTGCAGTCGCGGCACCTCGCCGACACCGCCAACGTCTTCGGCATGATCGAGGGCGAGACCCATCCGCAGGAGCTGGTCGTGGTCGGCTGCCACCACGACGCCTGGGGCTTCGGCGCGGGCGATCCCCACGCGGGCACCATCGTCATGCTCGAGGTCGCGCGGGCGTTCGGGGCCCTGGCCGCGGAGGGCGTCCGCCCGCGGCGCACGCTGCTCTTCGCGGCGTGGGGCGCCGAGGAGTACGGCATCATCGGCAGCACCGAGTGGATCGAGGCGAACCGCGATCGCCTCGCGAGCCACGGCGTCGCCTACCTCAACCTCGACATGGCCGCGATGGGCCCTCGCTTCTCGATGAATGCGAGCCCGAGCCTTCGCGAGGCGGCGCGGCGGGCGGCCGCCGTGGTGCCGGCGGCGGGCGATGCCGCGGGCCGCAGCGTGCTCGAGCGGGCCGAGGCCGACGGCGGCTCGTTCCGCCCCGGGACGCCCGGCGGCGGATCGGACCACGTCGGCTTCGTCGGGCATCTGGCGATGCCGGCCGCCACCCTGCACGGCGGCGGCAGCGAGGGGGCGAGCTACCACTCCAACTACGACACCCTCGCCTGGTACCGCGCGGTCGTGGGCGACGACTACGAGCCCGCGACGATGCTTGCCCGCATGACCGCGAGGCTGGCCGCGGCGCTCGCCTTCGAGGCGGTGCTGCCGCTTCGCACCGAGGCGGCGGCGGCCGATGCCGCGGCGTCGCTTCGCCGGGTGGCGGTGCCGCCGGCGCTGCGGGAGGTGGCCCGAGGGGGGGAGTCGCTCGGGCTTCGCCTCGGCGCCCTCGCGGCGAGGGGCGCCGGGACCGATGCCCG
>CAZQUA010000314.1:0-1638 GCA_964596455.1 uncultured Isosphaeraceae bacterium | reverse complement strand
ATGCAGACGAACGAAATCGAGGCCATCGGATCCATCTGCGTGCTCGCCGCGATGGCGGACGGCACCATGACCCCCGGCGAGCGGGAGCACGTGCGAGCGGCGTTCGAAGGTCTCGGCGACGCCGCCGAGGCCCGCGCTCTCGCCACGGCCTACCGCCGGGTGATGCTCGGCCAGACGACCGTCGAGGAGGAGGCGGCGAAGCTCGGCTCCGACGAGCTGCGGCGGTACGCCTTCGAGATGGCGGTCGCCGCCTGCGACGCCGACGGCCACCACGGCGACGCGGAGCAGCGGTTTCTCGACCGCCTTCGGACGGCGCTCCGCCTCGATCCGGCGGCATCGGCGGCGGTCATCGAGGAGGCCGACGCCCTCGCCGACCTTGAACTGACCGATTCGCCGCCGGCACCCGCGGAGACGGCGATGGCGGTCGCCGCCGCACCCGTCGCCGCGGCGGCGGCTGCAGGTGCGGCTGCGGGCACTGCGGTCGGCCGCGACGTCTCCGCCGAAGTCGACGCGAGCATCCTGAAGTACGCGATCCTGAACGGCGGCCTCGAGCTTCTGCCGCAAGGCCTCGCGACCATGGCGATCGTGCCGCTGCAGATCAAGATGGTCTACCGCGTCGGGAAGGCCTACGGCATCTCCCTCGACCGCGGCCACGTGAAGGAGTTCATCGCCACCGTCGGCGTCGGCATGACCTCGCAGGTCGTCGAGAACTTCGCCCGCGACCTGCTCGGCGGCCTCGCGAAGCGGTTCCTCGGCAAGGCGGCCGGCAGGATGACCAGCACCGCCACCGGTGCCATGATGAGCTTCGCGACGACCTACGCCCTCGGCCAGGTGGCCAAGCAGTACTACGCGGGCGGGCGGAAGCTGTCGTCGGTCGACCTGCGGGCGATCTTCGGCCGCGAGGTCGATCGCGCGAAGGGCCTCTACGAGCAGCATCGCCCGCAGGTCGAGGCGTCCGCGAAGTCCGTCGATCCGCGGCAGCTGCTCGCCATGGCCCGGGGCGCGTAGGCGGCCCTGCCCGAACGCGAGCCGGCACGGCGGGCCTGCGTGCCCTTCGCAGTCGGCCGCTCGCGACCAAGCGTCCCTATCGCCCCAACGCCAGCCTCAGGACCCCGCATCTCGGCGCCGATTCCTCCTGGCACACCAAGGCCGCCAAGTCCGAATGGCCCCGCCAGCCGCCGCCGTCGCCGCGCGATCTCAATGAGCCGCATGCCGCAAAGGGCGAGGCCGAAGCCTGGCGCTCTCGAAGGGCCTGCTCGACCTGCTCGAATCACTGCTTCGCGGTGCCGCCTGCGAAGTCGAAGCGGACCGCGTGGGACTGCGGTTGCGTCGGCGAGTCCCCGCTCGTCGTTCGAGGCGCCGCGGCCGCGTGGGTGGCCAACGACAGCCAGGCAATGCATCCTGCGGCGATCGGGGCGAGGGGTACGGCTCGAACGGTTCGGCGTGGGCACGGCATGGGCAGTCTCCGCGAGGGGGGAGTGAGGTGATGTTCGCGCGGTCGCGGAGCAACCGCGACAGGGGTCCGCACGACGGAACCTCCGGGCCATCAAGGCGCCGACGGCAGTCCTTCGCGCGAACTCCCTGAAGCCGTTCGTCGGTCGTGATGGGCGTGCTCGCCACTCAGCCGCGCGTCGGCAG
>CAZQUA010000313.1:0-1644 GCA_964596455.1 uncultured Isosphaeraceae bacterium | reverse complement strand
TCGGCTCCGCGAGGAGGTCCCGCCCCGCATCGAGGCGATCCGCGGAGCCTTCGAGTCGCTGCAGCCGCCGATCGGCGATCGCGTTGCCGCCTGGGGGCAGAAGTGGCCGCCGATCGCCGCGGCGCCTGCGGAGGCCCGGGATGCCTGGCGGGGCATCGGCGAGGAGTGGGCGGCGGTGCAGGAACGCGGGCAGGCCGCGCAGCACGCCTTCGAGGGGACCCGGAACAGCTTCGCCACCTTCGGCCCGGCGGCGGGAGGCAATCTCCGCGAGATCGGGGTGCTTCGCGAGCTCGACGGCCACGAGGGCGCGTGGCTTCCCAAGCTCCCGGCGGTGGTGGCGACCTTCGATCGGCTCGACCGCGGCTTCGCGGCGATGCTGCGGGGCCTCGACGGCTTCGCCGCCGAAGTCCAAGGGCAGTGGCGCCTCTCGGCGGCGCAGTTCTCGCTGGTGGGCGGACTCTTCGCGGAGTTCCAGTCGGAGATCGCCAGCGATCTCCTGAGCCTGATCTCGGCGTGGCTGGCGGTCGAGTCCGGAGCCCTGCCCACGCCGGAGATCGAGCAGGCGATCGCCCAGGACGCCGCGATGCAGAGCCTGCTTCAGGCGATGGAGTCGTTGCGTGCGGCCGAGCTTGCCATCGCGAGGCTCGCCGAGGATCCCGCCGCCTCCGCCGCAGGGGTGACGGTGCCGCCGGAGGTCCCGGCCGCGATGCGGGCGGCGGTGGCGGAGGCCCGCGAGGCGGCGAGGCGCCTGTTCGAGCGGATCATGCGGACCATGGGGACCCCGGCGCCGCAGCCGTGAGCGGCGAGGCGGCCGCGGCGACGGTCCGGATCGACTCGCCGCAGGACCCGCGGATCGAGCTCTACCGAGGCATCCGGGACCGCGAGCTTCGCGGCGTCCACCGGCGGTTCCTCGCCGAGTCGGAGCGGGTGGTGCGGCGCCTGCTGCACAGCCGCTTCGAGGTCGAATCGCTGCTGCTCGCCGAATCGGCGCTTCGCCGCCTGCAGGGCGAACTGCACCGCATCACCCCCGGGGCGACGGTGTTCGTGGTGCCCGACGGCCTCGAGACGGAGATCGCCGGCTGCCGCTTCCACGGCGGCGCCCTCGCGATCGGCCGACGATCCCTCCGGCCGCCGGAGGCGAACGCGTGGATCGATGCGGTCGCCGCCGGCGCGGGACCGCGTCGCCTGCTGATGGCCTGCGGCGTGACCCACACCGACAACGTCGGCTCGATCTTCCGAAGCGCCGCCTGCCTCGGCGCCTGCGGGGTCCTGCTCGACGGACGCTGCGCCGATCCCCTGCTGCGTCCGGCGATCCGCTTCTCGATGGGCCGGGTCTTCTCGGTCCCGTGGACGGTCGCGGATCCCATCGGGTCGGCGTGGCCGCGCCTTCGGGAGCGGGGCTTCGAGATCGTCGCAGCGGAGCTCGATCCGCGTTCGGTGCCGATCCGCGAGCGGCGGCACGCCCCGCGGACCGCGGTGCTGGTGGGCGCCGAAGGGGAGGGTCTCCCTCGCGACCTGCTCGACGCCTGCGATGCGATCGTCCGCCTCCCCGCGGAGACGCCGCCGGGCGAGTCCGCGCCGGCCTCGCTCAACGTGGCGGTCGCGTCAGCGCTGCTGCTCTACGAGCTGGGGCGATGAGGCCTC
>CAZQUA010000312.1:0-1647 GCA_964596455.1 uncultured Isosphaeraceae bacterium | reverse complement strand
TCGACCCCGGGGACGAGGCGGTGCTGATCGCGCCCTTCTACGACAGCTATCCCGCGGCGGTCGCGATGGCGGGCGGCGTGGCCCGGTTCGTGCGTCTCGAACCGCCGGACTTCCGCCTCCGCCGCGAGTCGCTCGAGGCGGCCTGCTCCGATCGGACGCGTCTGGTCGTTGTGAACACCCCCCACAATCCGACCGGACGGGTGTTCGACGCCGGCGAACTCGAGGCCATCGCCGACGTCTGCCGCCGACGCGATGCGATTCTCATCTCGGACGAGGTCTACGAGGACCTCGTCTTCGAGGGAGAGCATCGCTCGCTCGCCACGCTTCCGGGGATGGCGGAGCGGACGGTGACGCTCTCGAGTCTCGGCAAGACCTTCTCGCTGACCGGATGGAAGATCGGCTGGGCGGCCGCGCCGGAGGATCTCTCGGCGGCGGTCCGGGCGGCGCATCAGTTCCTGACCTTCGCCGCTCCGACCCCGCTGCAGCAGGGAGCGGCGGTGGCGCTTCGGGAAGGACACGCCTATGTGGCGTCGCTTCGGGAACGCTACCGCCGCTGCCGCGACCTCTTCTGCGACGGCCTCGAGCGTCTGGGATTCGGCGTCCACCGTCCGGCCGGGACCTACTTCGTGATGGCCGACCACAGCCGGTTCGGCTACCCGGACGACCATGCCTTCTGCAAGGACCTCGTCGAGTCGTTCGGGGTGGCGGCGATTCCGCCGAGCGTCTTCTACGACGAGCCCTCGGTGGCCCGCTCCCTCGTCCGGTTCGCCTTCTGCAAGCAGGAGGACACGCTGCAGGCGGCGTTGTCGCGGATGGAGCGGTTGGCGGCATCGGCGGGCGATCGCCTCGGGCAGCGGGAGCGCGAGGCCCTCCGGCGAAGTTGAGGACGGCCTGACGCTCCCGTCGGTCGGTGGGGGAGATCGGAGACCCCGGCGGAGTCTGGAGGTCGGCGGGGAGGTCCCCCAAGCGGTCGCCGTCTGGGCCCCCCGCGACGGTCGGGCAGGCAGTCCGGGACCCGGAGGTCCCTTGGAATCCGCCGACGAACGGCTACACTGGTCGATTCGCCCGAAGACTCCCTGACGGGATCGTGGGCGTCGGCCGTGGCGGGTTCCGTGCGGGCGTATCCCGCCACGCTCCTTCGGCCGCTCTTCCCGACCCTGTCGTTTCTGCCTTCCCCCAAGCACCAGCGTGGATCGACCCCGTGTACGCGATCATCGAAGACAGCGGATGCCAGATCAAGGTCAGCCCCGGCGATGTGGTGGATCTCGACCCGCGAGGCGATGAGGTCTCCGACGGGGGAACGGTGACCCTTGATCGCGTGCTGGCGATTGGCGGCGGCGAAGGCGATGCCTCGATCGGTCGGCCCTACCTGCCCGGCGCCTCGGTCACCGCCTCCGTGCTCGGAGCCGCGGTCGGACCCAAGTTGCGGATCGTGAAGTACAAGCGGCGCAAGGGCTACCGGAAGACCATCGGGCATCGGCAGGAAGCCCTGCGGGTCCGGATCGAGGCGATCCATCCTGGGTGATCCGGGATGATCCGGGATGATCCGGGATGATCCGGGATGATCCTGAATGATCCTGGCTGATCCTGAATGATCCGCTCGGCCGGATCGGCCAGCCGCAACCCACCGGCCCGGCCGCGCACGGT
>CAZQUA010000311.1:0-1671 GCA_964596455.1 uncultured Isosphaeraceae bacterium | reverse complement strand
GTAGACGACGTCGAGGATCACGCGGATCCCCGCCTCGTGCAGGCCGTGGACGGCGCAGCGCAACTCCTCGACGGCCAGAATCGAGTCGCTCGGATCGCTCGCGAAGTTCGCCTCGGGCACGTTGAAGAACGCGGTCCAGTAGCCCCAGTTGTACTCGCCGATCGCGGCGGTGAAGTCGTGGACCGGCATCAGATGCACCGCGGTGACGCCGAGGTCGACGAGGTGATCGAGGCCCGAGGAGACGCCGTCGCGGTCGCCGCCGTCGCGGTCGCCGTCGCTGCCTTCGACGAGGCCGAGGTAGGTCCCGCGAAGATTCGGCGGGCAGTCCTCGTCGGCGATCGAGAAGTCCCGTACCTGGATCTCGTAGATGACCTCGTCGGTGGGCTGGGCGAGCGTGGGGGCGGGCACGCCGCCCCACCCGGGGGGCGCGAGGCGGCCGAGGTCGGCCACGATCGACCACTGCTCGTCCGGCTGCGAGGCGAAGGCGTGAATGTCGGGGGTCTCGTCGACGCGGCCGTAGTGCTCGAAGCGGTAGCGGTAGCGGCGGCCGTGCAGGTCGCCGGGCACCTCGGTGGACCAGACGCCGCGATCGCCGCGGGCGAGGGGCCGCATCTCGCGGCCGCCGTCGGGGCCCTCGAGCAGCAGCGTCACCGACTCGGCGACGGGGGACCAGGTCGCGAATCGGGTCGATGCCGGCGTGCAGAAGGCGCCGAGAGGCTCCTCGAAGGCGTGGAACGCGGGATCGTCGAGGGCGAGGCGGGCGATGGCGGGCACCTCGCCGATGCCCGGCACCTGCAGTCGGACGCGGCCGAGATCCTCCGCCGCCACCGGTTGCGCGAGGCGGATCTCCAGGAGCGGCCACTCGGAGTCGCTCCGCTCGATCGGCGAGATCGAGGCGATCGCAAGGCCGGCGACGCCCGTGGGGCGATGAAGCGCCGCCGCGATCGCCCGCCGCATCGCCGCATCGAGCGGCGAGGTCGTCGCGAGCACGATCCGGTCGCGGGCATCGAGGAAGGCGCCGCGGACCCGCATCGATCGGTCGATCGAGGCGGGATCGCGATGGATGGCCGGATCGCCGGCAAGCAGCCAGATCTCGGTGTCGCCCTTCGGAGCGATCTCGACGAAGCGATCGAAGTCGACGTCCTTCCGCTCCCACTCGCCCTTGCGGACGATGAAGCCCGCTCGACGGACCCCCGCGGGCAGCGGGATGCGGGCGACCGCGCCGAACTCGTCCCGCTCGTCGAAGCGATGGGCTCGGCCCGGCCCACCCTCCGGCCAGACCCAGAGGTTCCAGCCGTCGTAGCGGGCGTCGGGACGGTGGTAGCGCACCACGAGGTCGGCGGCGACGGACCGGCCGGCGGTGTTGGACGGGGTGGCGTCGACGGCCGCCTCGGCGGCGACATGGGCCGCGGGCGTGCCAAGCAGCAGCGGCACCGCGGCGATCCATGCACGCAGGGCGTCGGCGGAGCGGCGAATCGATTGGTTGGGCATGGTGCAGTCAGTCCGTCCGCGCTCCGGGGCGGATTCAGGAATCCATGGCGAGGCGACGGCGGCGTCGCGACGGCGGGGCTGGTACCCTCCCGTCCGCGGATGGGAAGCGTGCAGCGGCGTTCGGCCGCATGCCGAACCGGATCGATTCCAGGACTGGGCGGTTGGGGACTGGGCGATTGG
>CAZQUA010000310.1:0-1677 GCA_964596455.1 uncultured Isosphaeraceae bacterium | reverse complement strand
TCAGGGGCGGAAAGTCAGGGGCGGGAAGTCGCGAGCGGGAACTTAGGAGTTCGGCTCCCGCACCATCGAGGCCCGCCCCCGCAGGGCGGACGGCTGCGGCAGCCAGTCGCCGATCCCGAGCAGCCGCACGTTCTCGTAGGGCACCTCCACCCGGATGGTGATGAGGTCCCCCGGCTCGGTGGCGTCTGGGTCCGGTGGATCGATCGCCACCGTGCCGCCGGAGATGCCCGCGTTCAGCAACGCCGCGTTCACGCGATCCTCCACCGTGGCCGCGGTCGCGCCGGAAAGGGCGGCCTCCCGCGCGCCCACCCGGGCGGCGTGGTCGAGCTGCACCGAACGCAGGATGGCCCAGCCGTACTCGAGGCCCCCGGCGACGAGCAGCAGCAGCAGCGGGAAGGTGAAGAGAAACTCGGAGCTTTGGCTGCCGCGGCGTCGGATGCGAGGCGTCATGGGAGGTCTCCGAACAGTTCAACATACCACCACGCCACCGCCGTTCCAGCAAGGATCGCCGGGGCATAAGGAAACCACTCCTGCTGCCGGCGGCGGAAGCCGTCCTTTCGGCCCGTGGGACCGCCCGAAACCGCGGCCGATGCGGGATCGGCGCCGCTGGAGCGGCCGAGGTGGAGCAAACGCCCCAATCCTCCGCCGATCGCATTGAAGACGGTCGCCAACGCGCCCCGGACGCCTCCGCGGAAGCACATTCCGATCATGATGCCCGCCATGCCGGTGACGAGGACGCACACCAGCAGGACCGTCGAGATCTCCCAGCCAAGCCACGCCCCCAGCGCCATCATGAGCTTGGCGTCGCCGGCACCGCCGCCGGCAAACAGATATCCGACCACGAACACCGAACTTGCCACCGCCGCTCCCGCCAAGGCGTCGCCGAGGCCCGCCCAGCCGCCCACGACCCCCATGTACAGCAGGCCTGCGGCGAGCAACGGAAGGGTCAGCCAGTTCGGGATGCGATGCTCCCGGACGTCCGGGACCGATGCCACCGCACCGGCGGCGAGCAGCAGGACCCAGATCCAGACAGGGGCGGCGACGGCCGATGAGACGGTCTCAGGCATGGGGGAAGCGTCGGAGGGCAAGCGGCCGGAGAATAGACTTCCAGACTTGCGGGACGATGGGGAGCCGCCCGCACCGCGGTTCCCGGTTCGGGTCGATCGGCACCCGAGCGGTCAAGGATCAGAACCCATGGCTTCGAACCTTCACGATCATCGGCGGCGGGGCATGTTCTCGGTCAAGCTGCTGTTCATCCTTCCGGTGGTGCTGATGGCCGCCTGGATGGGTGTGGAGATCTCGCTGCTGCTGCGGGCCGCCGGACAGGCCCGGATCGCTGCCGATGCGGCGGCGCTGGCGGCGGCGGCACGATACGAGGACGGCGCCGATCCCGCTCGCCTCGATGCGATCGATGCGGCGTTCGCCAATCCGGGCCCCAACGGTCCGG
Organism: uncultured Isosphaeraceae bacterium; assembly: GCA_964596455.1. Classification (GTDB taxonomy): domain Bacteria; phylum Planctomycetota; class Phycisphaerae; order Phycisphaerales; family SM1A02; genus CAZQUA01. Next base: position 230 of record CAZQUA010000310.1, on the reverse strand, counting down.
TGGTGCTGATGATCGACGAGGGCCCTGCCGGCGGCGGCGACCTCGAGTTCGGCGACTGGGACGAGGATTCCCGGACCTTCACCGCCAACCGCGATGGCGGCGCCGCGGTGCGGGCCATCGTGCGGTTCACCCCCGACCATCCCAATGGGGCGGCGGGCCTGCTGTTCCCGGGGTTCTTCTCGACCGGCTTCGCGAGCATCGAGCGATCGAGCGTGGCGGTGTTCGTCCCG
>CAZQUA010000309.1:0-1681 GCA_964596455.1 uncultured Isosphaeraceae bacterium | reverse complement strand
CGGCTGCGCGTCCCCGCCACGCTCCTTGAAAAAAGCAGGCGGCTGGAAACCGCTGTTGCGGCGGGAAAATCGAGGACCCAGAGCATCAGATCCACCAGGTGGATTCCAAGATCCATTACACACCCGCCGCCGGCGGCCGAGTCGCGAGAGACGCCGGCGGAACGCCTCCCGCCGATCCCGCGAGAGCGACGCGAGGATCGCCTCGATCGGCGCCTCCGCTTCGCGAGACGACGCGCCGGCGGCCGCCATCTCGCCCGGCGGGGTCCTTCCCGAGGCCTCGTTGGGGAGGTCGCGATCCACAGCGGTCGATGCTACCGCCCCCCCGCCGGACTCCCTTTGGCGGAAGACCTCGCCGGTCGACCGCGATGCGACGCCGCTACACTCGACCCTCCGACCGGGCGCTTAGCTCAGCGGCGAGAGCACCGCCTTTACACGGCGGGGGTCGCGGGTTCGAATCCTGCAGCGCCCATCGGAGTCCCCACCGCCTCGGCCCCAACGCCGCCCGCCGACGATCCGCGGCTTGCCTCGTCGACGCCGCCGACCGCAACCCTTCCGCGCATGCATCCCGATCGATCCGCCGCCTTTCCCGCTTGCGGCCTGCCCCGCATCCGCACCGCACGCCGCCTCGCGATGGCGGGAGCGATCCTGCTCGCCGCCGCGGCGGGGTGCGACCTCGTCGAGAAGGCCAAGCCGCGGGAGCGGACCACCCGCGCCGACACCGCGGCGTTCTCCCTCGACGTCGAACCGATCATGCGGGGCACGATCGCGAGCGAGACGGTGATGGTCGGCTTCGAGAACACCGTGGTCCGCGGCTACGGCCTGGTGGTCGGCCTCGATGGGACCGGCAGCCGGCAGATGCCGCCCGAGGTTCGGGCCATGATGGTCCGCGAGATGGCCAAGCGAGGCATCGGCAGCGCTGCCTACGGCGCCGGGGATCTTCGCCCCGAACGGATGCTCGATTCCGAGGACACGGCGGTGGTGGTCGTCGAGGGGATCATCCCCGCCGGCGCTCCCAAGGGAGCCTCCTTCGACGTCCGGGTCTCCGTGATTCCAGGCTCCGGCACCACGAGCCTCGAGGGCGGCCGCCTCTACACGACGGAGCTTCGGCCCGGGCCGCTCGCCACCGGGAGCCGGCAGGCGGCGGCGCTGGCGGAGGCGAAGGGGCCCATCTTCATCAATCCCTTCATCGAGCCGGGCGGCCGGGGCGACGCGATCGACCGCACCAGCGGCCGCATCCTCGCCGGCGGCGAGGCGCTTCGCGACATGCCGCTCCGCCTCCGCCTGCCCACCACCAGCCACGCCCGCGCCGCGACGATCCAATCCGCGGTCAACGGCATGTTCCCGCGGGAGCCGGGCCAGAGCGACGAGACCGCCCGGGGCCGATCCGGGGACACCATCGACCTCGTGGTGCCGCCCTCCTACCACGACCGCTCCGACGAGTTCGTGGAGCTCGTCCGCCACACGCCGCTGCAGATCACCGCGCCGGAGCCGACCGCCTTTGCGGTGCGGCGGGCGCTGCTGGCCAATCCCGGGCAGTCCTCCGCGGCGATGTGGCGCTGGCGGGCGATCGGCAAGAAGGCGGTGCCGGTCTTCCAGGATCTCTACGACTCCGCCGAGGAGGGACCTCGCATCGCATCGCTCGAGGCGGGGGCGCACCTCGGCGATCCCCGCTGCGTGCCGC
>CAZQUA010000308.1:0-1684 GCA_964596455.1 uncultured Isosphaeraceae bacterium | reverse complement strand
GCGGGGAGCGGCTCGGGATTCGGCCCCGCAGGCGCCTCGCCTCGGGAAGGCCGGCGGAACCGGCCGGCGGAGAAGGTAGCGGTTGCGGTGGCTGCTGGCGACCGGACCGGCCGTCGCCGTGATCGCCGCGCCGGCTCGCGGCGAGGTGTTCGAGCGGATGGAGGTTGGGTGCCCGCCGAGCGGAATCCACGGATCGCTCGCCTGCCGCAGCACCGCGGCGCTCGGGGTCGCCGCGATGGGTTCCCGGGACCCCCGGCAGTGGTCCCCAAGTCGTGCGCAGGTTCTCCTATGCTCGCTCTCCCCGAACGCCTCACCGAGAGTGCCAACGCATGCCGACCTTGACCTTCGTCGCTGCCTTGTGCTGTGCGGTTGCCTGTGGCATGCGGAGTGATCCGCCGCTCCCCGAGGGGAGCAGCGCCGTGCCGGCACCGGCATCGCCGCCGGCGCCGGCTTCCCCGCCGGCCTCCGCGCCGCCGCCGTCGGAACCCGCACCGAAGATCACGGACAAACTGAGGCGCGATGCCGCATCGCTGATGCCGATCGTGTCGAGCAGCCTGGCCAAGGACTTCCTCGCGGCGACCGCTCGGCTCTCGGAGCCCACGCCTCGCATCGTGTACCGCAACCGCGAGAAGGGGAGTGCGGTCTCGGCGCGCGACTACGAGTCGATGGACGCCGATGCGCGAGCCGGGTTCACGGCCCGCGAGTTCGGTCCGGCGGTCTACTTCGAGACCGCGTACGGCTCGCCGCTCGTGTACGTGCGAGCGCTCGATCTCGCGGCCCCCCATCTCCCGAACGGTGCCCGTCCCAAGGTCCTCGACTTCGGGTACGGGTCCATCGGGCAGCTGCAACTGCTCGCCCACTGCGGATTCGAGGCGCACGGCGTCGACATCGAGCCCATCTTCCCGGCGCTCTACAGCGAGCCGGGCGACACCGGATCCATGGGAACGGGCTCCGTCTCGATCCACACGGGCCAGTGGCCGGCGCAGGAGGCTCTCCAGCGCGCGATCGGCGGCGGCTACGCGCTGATCACCAGCAAGAACACGCTCAAGAACGGATACCTGCATCCATCGCCCCCTGCGGGGCAGACCGTCGACCCCAAGCAGCTGCTTCAACTGGGGGTGAGCGACGAGGCGTTCGTAACGCAGGTGCACGCCGCGCTTCGCCCGGGCGGCCTGTTCGTGATCTACAACATCTGCCCGCCCCAGAATCCCCCCGATCAGGAGTACATCCCGTACGCCGACGGGACCTCGCCGTTCCCGCGCGAGATGCTCGAGAAGGCGGGGTTCGAGGTGCTGGCGTTCGATGCGAGGGACGAGCCGTGGGTCCTCGACTGCTTCGAGCGGCTCGGATACTCGGGGGGCAAGTCGCGGGAGGAACTCGCGAAGGACTACTTCTGCTGGTACACGATCGCGCGCCGCCGCCCGTGACCGGCGGCGGGAGCGCTCGGCCGGGGATCGGGGATTGGCCTCGAACTTGGCGATCGCCGCATCCCTGGCCGCATCTCGTCCAGAGTGGTCTTCCACCCGCTCGCACACAAAGGGTCAAGCCCGGGCGGGCCGACCGCCCCGAGGATCCGCCTGCGGATGGCTGGCGACAGACCCGCCCACGCCGCCACCGGTTGGGCGAGGTCGGGGGCCAACGGCTCGTTGCCGCTCCTGGCAACCGGCGAAGACGTTGGCGGAAC
>CAZQUA010000307.1:0-1685 GCA_964596455.1 uncultured Isosphaeraceae bacterium | reverse complement strand
TCGACCGCGGGGCGTTCACGCTCGACGAGTCGCTGCGGGTGAAGGTCTCGCCGCGGCTGATGCCCGCCGACACCGAGGCCGCGGAGCACTTTTGGCGCTTCGACGGTGCTCCGATCGCCCCGCCGAATCGCAGCGAGCATCGCCCGGACGAGGCGTTCGTCGCGTGGCATCGCCGCGAGGTGTTCGTGGGCGGCTGAGGACCGGGGCCCCGGGGTCGAGCGGTGCCCGGCCTGTAGCGCGACCGCCCCAACCGCCCGCGTCGCCCCCCACCCCTCCCCTACGGCACGAACCGGTAGTTGCCGGCATGCTCCCGGGCGATCGCCTCGAGCATCGCCTCGCTCGCGCGTTCGCCGAAGGCATAGGTGTGCACCACGGTGCGGGCGCGGCCGCTGTTGAGGCGGCGGATCACCTCCGGCGTGTCCGCGGGCACGAGGCCGTCGGTCATGAAGTGGACCTCGTCGGGCACCGGGGCGAGGCCGCCGAAGGCGTGCTCGAGGGCGCCGCGGGGATCGGTGCCGCCCTGGGCCTGCACCAGCGGCAGGCGGCTCGTGAACTCGCGGCGATTCCGCGGCGTGGCCCGCAGCCACGACTCCTCGAGGGCGAGTTTGCCGCCGCTGAAGAAGAGCACGAAGAAGAAGCGGTCCTCCGGCAGGCTCTCGATGCTGCGGGCGATCTCCGCCAACGCCGCCTCGAGGCGAGGGCCCGCCATCGAGCCGGAGACGTCCACGACGTAGCAGACGTAGCGGCCGACGATCCGCGTGCCGAAGAAGTCGATCGCCTGCTCGTCGTCCGCCGCCGCGGGGCCTTGCCCGCGGCGAAGCGAGAGGTCCCCGCCGCCGCCCGCGGCCGCCGGCCCGCCCGCCGTTGCGGCGACGCCGCCCCGCGCCACCTCGTCGAACGCCTCGCGGGAGATGCGGACGAACCGCTTGCCGTCGAGCTCGAGCTCGCCGTCTCGGATCGACCATCGCCGCGGGCCATCCGGCGGGCCCACCGGCGGCTCGACCCGCTCCCCGCCGGGCAACTCGAGCACCCCTTGCGGGAAGCGGTGCGGCCGCTTCGGATCCGTCCCGAGCAGCAGGGTGCCGTCGGGCCACATGTCGAGGGTGAACTCGCCCGCGATCGAGAACAGGCCGTCGCCGAAGACGCGGTAGACCCGAAGCGTCTCCGCGTCGGGGTCGATCAGGACCAGGCCGCGGCGGTAGCCGCCCGGCGCATAGTCCGCCGCGTTGTCGCGGGGATCGATCTGCTCCCAGGCGCCGCGAAGCACCCAGCGAGGCTCGCGTTCGCGGGCGAACTCGGGCCGGTCGCGAACCTCGCGGCGGCGAAGCGGCGCCGCGTCGACCTCGGGAAGTTCGATGCGGACCCGCGAGCCGCCTCGCGAGGCGTCGGGCGGCTCCGTTGCGTCGGCATCCGGCACGGCCCCTTCCGATGGGTCGCCCGCGGGCGGCGAGGCGCCGCGTTCGTCTTGGTTCGCCACGGCGACGCCCGCGTCGTTGCCGGCATCGTCGCCGGCGGCTCCGTCGGCGCTGCGGGCGACGACACTGCCATCGCCCGGGGACGAAGCCGGGCGTGCATCGCCGGCCTCGGTGGCGGCATCCGCCGCCGGGCTCGCGTCGGCGGCGTCTCGCTGGGGGGCAAGGCGTTCACCGCGCTCGGCAGGCGATGGCGGCTCCGACGCCGCGGGG
>CAZQUA010000306.1:0-1687 GCA_964596455.1 uncultured Isosphaeraceae bacterium | reverse complement strand
GGGGCGTCTACCACGTGCTGCTCGGCCGACTCGACCCCCTCGACGGCGTCGGGCTGGAGAGCCTCACCGCGGCGGCCCTGCTCGAGCGGGTGCAGGATCCCGCCCGCAACGCCCGCGGCGTGCCCGTGGCCGAGGTGATCCTCGGCCTCAACCCCGACATGGAGGGGGACGGCACCGCCCTGCATCTCGCGGCGGAGCTCGCCCGCGTCGGGGTCCGGGTCACCCGCCTTGCCCGCGGCCTGCCGACGGGATCGCTGATCGAGAGCGCCTCGCCGGCGATCCTCGCCGACGCCATCTCCGGGCGGCAGTCGATGTGATCCCGCCCCGCCGGCGTCACCGCCCCGCCGCGAGGCGATCCGCGAGGAGATCGGGCAGGCCGCAGTCGTGCACCCGCCGCTGCGCCTCGGGCAGGTCGTAGTCCACCCGGTGCAGGGTGAAGGTCCTCGCCGCGAGATCGAGCACGGCGAAGCTCGAGCGGGGGTCGCCGTCGCGGGGCTGCCCCACCGATCCGGGGTTCAGGATGTGGCGGTGCCCCTCGAGCAGCGGGAACGGCTCCTTCTCGTGCAGCAGGTGCGCTTCGACCTGCTCGAGGCCCGGCTCCGCGTCCGGCGCGGACACGCTCGTGCGGAAGAGCAGGGGCACGTGGGTGTGCCCGACGAGGCACATCGGCAGGCGCACCCCGCGGAAGGCGGCCGCGGCGGCGAGGGGATCGCGGAGATAGCTGTCCTCGGCGGGCACGGGGTTGTCGTGGATCAGCTCCATCGGCCCAAGCTCCGCCATGCCGGGCCGGTCCCGCAGCCAGGACCTCGCCTCCGGGGCGAGCTGCCGCGCCGACCAGACGATCGCGGCGCGGGCGATGGGATTGAGGCCGTTGAAGCTCTCCGCCTCCCGCAGCGAGTCCTCGTGGTTGCCGCGGACGTGCACCAGCAGGCGGTCGCCGAGATCGCGGAGGCGATCGACGCACTCCGCCGGCGACGCGCCGTAGCCCACGGTGTCCCCGAGGCACACGAAGGCGTCCACCCCCACGCCTTCGGCATGCTCGAGCACCGCCTCGAGGGCCGGGGCGTTGCCATGCACGTCGGAGATCACCGCGAGCCGCAGGTCGGGCATGCGAGGCTCCGGGCGGGGCCGAGGGGAAGGGCGATGCGTTCGCCGCTCGCGCGGCGGGGGGTCAGTTCCAGCCGATGGCGAAGAAGAGGGCCGTGAAGAAGAGGTCCGCGAAGATGATCGACACCACGCTCTGCACCACCGTGTCGGTGGTCGCCTTGCCCACGCCCGCGGCGCCGCCGCTCACCTTCAGGCCGTTGTGGCAGGCGATCAGGCCGAGGATGGTGCCGAACACCACGCTCTTGACGAGGCCGCTGAGGAAGTCGCTCGCGGACACCTGGTTGAGGGTGTTCTCGCGGTAGACCTCGTAGGGGATGTCGAGGAAGAACACCCCCACGATGCCGCCGGCGGTCACCGCGACGAGATCGGCGATGACCGAGAGCACGAACAGGCTCGCCGCGGTCGCGAGCACCCGGGGCACCACCAGGAAGCGGATCGGGTTGAGGGCCATCGACTCGAGGGCCTCGATCTCCTCGCCCACGACCATGGTGCCGAGCTCCGCGGCGATCGCGGCGCCGGCGAAGCCCGCGAGCACGATCGCGGCGATCAGCGGCCCAAGCTCCCGGAAGATCGCCACCAC
>CAZQUA010000305.1:0-1690 GCA_964596455.1 uncultured Isosphaeraceae bacterium | reverse complement strand
GCGGTGCTCTCGGCGCTCAAGGCCGATCCGGCGACGAGCGAGATCGCGGTGGTGTTCCTCTCGGCGAGCGGCTCCACCGCCGATCGGGTGCGGGCGCTGGATCTCGGAGCGATCGACTTCGTGGGCAAGCCCTTCGAGGCCGCGGAGCTCAAGGCGAGGGTGCGTTCGGCGCTGCGGCTTCGCCGCCTCGTGCGGATGCTGGCGCAGAAGGCGAGGATCGACGGCCTCACCGGCCTCTGGAACCGCGCCTACTTCGAGCAGCGCCTCGCCGAGGAGGTGGCGGAGGCCCGACGCTACGGGCGGCCCCTGTCGCTGGTGCTCGCCGACGTCGACCACTTCAAGCAGATCAACGACCGCCACGGGCATCCCGTGGGCGACGAGGTGCTCACGAGCTTCGGCAGGATCCTCTCGGCGGGACGCTCGAGCGACGTCGCCTGCCGCTACGGCGGGGAGGAGTTCGGGCTGATCCTTCCGGGGATCGCGGCGGAGGGCGCCATGGAGGTGGCGGAACGCCTGCGGCGGCACCTCGCCTCGCAGGCGTGGCCGTTCGCCCCGGACCTCCGCGCCACCGTGTCCTTCGGCATCGCCGATCTCGCGGCGATCTCGCATGGCGCCGCGGCGCCGCGGCCGCGGGACCTCGTCTCCGCCGCCGACGAGGCCCTCTACCGGGCGAAGGCCGCGGGTCGCGATCGGGTCTACTGCCTCGCGGCGCCGCCGTCGCCGCTGCGGCGGAGCGCCTGAGGCCGCCGCCTCGCCGCTATCGTCTGCGGCGATGCCGCGACTCGCCGACGACGCCCTGTGCATCCGCCACTGGGACTGGTCGGAGTCGAGCCAGACGGTGAGCCTCTTCGGCCGGGAACAGGGGGTGCTTCGAGGCCTCGCCAAGGGAGCACGGCGGAGCCACGGGTCCTTCGGCGGCGGCCTCGACCTCTTCAGCCGCGGGCAGGTGCTGGCGGTCGGCCGCGGCGGCGGCGCCCTGCTCACCCTGACCGAATGGACGATGACCGAGAGCTACCCGCGCCTGCGGCGTGACCTCGACGCGAACCGCGCCGCGTTCTACCTCGCCGATCTCCTGCAGCGGCTCATGCCGCCCCAGGATCCCCATCCGCGGCTCTTCGACGAAGCGGTGCTCGCGCTGCGGCGCCTCGATGCCGGGGAGTCGTCGCGGCGATGCCTCGCCCGCTTCCAGTGGGCGCTGCTCGACGCGGCCGGCTATCGCCCCGAGATCGGGCACGCGTCGGCTCCGAACGGAGGCCGCTGGACCTTCTCGGTGGATCTTGGCCGCATCGAGGCGGGCGACGGGGATGGCGCGAGGCGATGGCGGGTGCGGGCGGAGACGATCGATTCGCTGCGTCGGATCGCCGCGAGCTTCGACGAGGCCGCGGCGGGCCTCGATCCCGAGGATGAAGAGGCGAGCGAGCGGGCGGGTCGCCTGCTGGCGGCCTACCTGCGGGAGATCCTCGGCGAGGAGCCGCTCACCATGCGGCAGTGCTACCCGTTGCTGCCCGATCGCTGACGCGGCCGGCGTTGCCGGTTCAGGATGCGGGTGCGGCAGGGCCACCACCGCCGCCGCCTCGCTTCCGTCGCCTTCGCCGCTTGCGGGGAGCGGACTCGCCGCTGCCAGCTCCGTCTCGGGCGTCGGAGCCGCCGCCGCCGGCTGGAGGCGAGGCCTCCGCCATCGGCTGCGAGG
>CAZQUA010000304.1:0-1704 GCA_964596455.1 uncultured Isosphaeraceae bacterium | reverse complement strand
CGAGATCGGCCGCGCGAACGACCTGCTGGTACCACTCGGCGTAGTTCTCGCTTCGGGTGGGGGAGATGGCGGTGGCGGGGGCGGACATGCGGCAGGCTCCAAGGGACCCGGTGGCCGCCGGCATCGCAACGGCGATGCGGCAAGGCCGCGACGGGGTCTGAGGCGCGGCACGCAAGGTACCATCGCGCTGTGAGCGACCCCGACATCGACAGCGCATCTCGGCCGGGTCATGGGCCGGACGATCCGGCGGAACTTCAGGAGGGGGGGACGGCAGCGGCGGTGCCCGCCTCGGCAAGGGGCCCGCAGCCGCTGCACGGCGCCGCCGCGATTCGGGCGATCGCTGCAGACATCAAGCTTGGCCACAGCATCTTCGCCTTGCCCTTCGCGTTGCTCGGCGCCTTCCTTGCGGCGGTGGCGGCCGGCGGCCCGCTCGCCGCATCCGCCGCCGGCGGCGACGGCGACGGCCGGTTCCGCTTCGCGATGCAACTCGCGCTGGTGATCGTGGCGATGGTCGCGGCTCGCACCGCCGCCATGATCGCCAACCGACTCGTGGATCGCGCCATCGATGCCCGCAACCCCCGAACCGCCGGGCGAGCCCTTCCATCGGGCCGCGTGGCCGCGGGAACGATGTGGGTGGCGATGCTCGCCTCGATCGCCGCCACCCTTGCTGCGGCCGCCGGGTTCCGCCTGATCGATGGCAACCCCTGGCCGCTCTACCTCGCGGTGCCGGTGCTGGCGTGGCTGCTTCTCTACGGCTACCTCAAGCGATTCACCTGGCTCTGCCATCTCTGGCTGGGCATCAGTCTCGGCATGAGTCCGGTGCTGGCGGCGGTCGCCGTGAATCCGCAGGCGCTCGAAGGTCTCGCGCCATGGCTGCTCGGGGCCGCGGTCACCTGCTGGGTGGCGGGCTTCGATGTGATCTATGCCCTGCAGGACGTCGAGATCGATCGACGCGAAGGACTCTCGAGCCTGCCGGCCTCGTGGGGCGAGGGGCGGGCACTCCACGCGAGCCGACTGCTTCACATCGCGGCGACCGCGCTGCTGGTCGGGGTGTATCTCGTCGCGCCGGGCGGCAGTCTCGGCCGCCTCTATGTGGGCGGAGTGGCGATCGCGGGTCTGGTGCTGCTGGTCGAGCACCTGACGGTGAAGCGGTGGGGGACCAGTCGCTTGGCGATCACCTTCGGCCTGCTCAACGGAGTCGTCAGCATCGTGGTGGGCGGTGCCGGCATCGCCGATCTGCTGATCTCCTGACGGCCTGATCCACAGACCTGCTGATCACCCGCCCCAGTCAGAGCCGACCCCGCCCGGACCCCGCGACTCCCGCCCGGGCCCGGCCACCCGCTCCCCAATCGTGGACAGGCACCAACCGAGGCCGCCCGCAGCGGTCCGTCCCAATCGTGGACAGGCACCAACCGAGGCCGCCCGCAGCGGTCCGACCCAATCGTGGACAGGCACCAACCGGGGTCGCCCCCAGCGGTCCGTCCCAATGTTGGACAGGCACCGACCGCGTCCAATGTTGGACAGGCACCAACCTCCGGCGGGTGCCGACACAAACCTCTGAAGTCACACGACCTACGCCACGAACCGCGGCGGCGGCAACGACCCCCGGCCGAACGCTTCCCAATCGTGGACAGGCATCAACTGAGGCCGCCCCCGGCGGTCCGTCCCAATTGTGGACAGGCACCAACCGGGGCGGCCGCAGCC
>CAZQUA010000303.1:0-1707 GCA_964596455.1 uncultured Isosphaeraceae bacterium | reverse complement strand
CCCTTCAGGGCGTCCTCGACGGTCTCGTGGACCTCGAAGAGGGAGTGCAGCTTGGTGATCTTGAACATCTCGAAGATCTCCGGCTTGATCTCCGCAAGGCGGAGCGTGCCGCCCCGTGCCTTCACGCGGGTATTGACGCCGATCAGCATGCTCAGCGCCGCCGAGGAGAGGAAGTCCACGTTGCGGAAGGACATCAGCACCTTCGGCTTCGCCTCGGCATCGACCGCCTTGCCGATCTCCTCGCCGATCTGCTGGATCAGCATGGCGTCGCTGATCCGCTTCTCCGCGAATCCGATCTGGAGGACGCCGCCGTCTCGGTGGCGAAGGTTGAGGCGAGCGTTGCCGGAGGTCATGGGCGACATTCTCCACTCCCGCCGTCGCGGCGGGCGGCGGGTTCTCAATAGCCGAGGAACGAACCCGAGCCGATCCGCTCGGAGAGGCCGGGGAAGAGGATGTCCTCGTCCTCGCTCTGGATGATGATCTCGGGGCGGATCAGCAGCAGGGTGGTGAGCTCGAGCTTCTCGGTGGCCCGGTTGGTGAAGAAGCGGTTGAGCCACGGCACCTTGGAGAGCACCGGCACGCCGACCTCGACCTCGACCTCCTGCACCTTCCGCTGGCCGCCGAGCAGGATGGTGCCCTTGTCGGGCACCGACACGGTGGTGTTGATCTGCGTGCCCTGAAGTTCCGGCAGCTGGATGGTGCCCTCGAAGGTGCTCGACCGCCCGCCGAACTCGCCGCCGCCGCCGGCGGCGCCGGTGACGGTCTGCGAGGTGAACTTGACGTCCTCGTTCAGTCCGAACTGCACCGTCATGGTGACGTAGCGGCGGTCTGCGGAGATCACCGCCTCGACGTCGAGCACGAAGCCCTGGTAGACGACGCCCGGGTCGGGGTTGAACGCGCCGGCGGAGTCGCCGGTGACCGGGGTCAGGCCGGCGATGTAGGTGATCGCCTTGGCGACGCTGATCCACGACCGCTGGCCGTTGAAGAGCGTCAGGCGAGGCGCCGTCAGCACCACGCTGCGGAGGTCCGCCTGGGTGGCGCTGATGAGCAGATCGACCTGGATGTCGTCGAGGAAGCTCAGGCCGACCGCGAGGGCCGGGTTGGCGAGGCCGGCGACGCCGGTGGCGGTCTTGAAGGCACCCTCCGCGAGCGTGCTCACGATGCCGTCGGAGTCCTGCACCACGCCGATCGGGGCCCAGCCGCTCTGGCGGCCGATGGGCGATCCAACCGGACCGATCAGGTAGTCGATGCCGGTGCCCGCGGCGTTGGGGACGCCCACCGTGGCGCCGGTGGCCACGGTGTTGACCGGGCTGCCCGGGGCTCCGGCCTGGCCGAAGCCGCCGAAGACCACGGGGTTCTTCGCAGTGCCGTTGGGATTGAAGAAGTCGCTCAGCTGGAAGTTCGGATCGACGCCCCTCGCCTGGCTGTACATCGCGTCGTTGGTGTTGAAGTAGACGTCGAGGTCCACGCCGATCCGCTCGAACCACTCCATGCTCACGTTGATGAGACGAGCCTCGACGTTGATCTGCAGCGCCCGGATGGTGCGGAGCTGCGAGAGCAGGCCCTCGATCTCGCGGTGGTTCCGCGGGGTGTTGGTGATGATCAGGTTGCCGTTGAGCTCCTGGATCATGCCGGTGTCGCCGCCGAGATCGCGCCAGCCCTCGGGATCGACCTGCTCCTGAATGATGGTGACGATCTGCTCGATCA
>CAZQUA010000302.1:0-1714 GCA_964596455.1 uncultured Isosphaeraceae bacterium | reverse complement strand
CGGGGGGAGGGCGGCGCCGGGGCGGCGGCGGCCGGCGGTGCCGGCCGGGGGCCGTGATCAGCCGGGGCGGGCGGGTCGGGGCCGCGGCCTCGACCTTGCGACAGTTCGATCGATGCGTGGCCGGGATCGGGGGGTCGGCCGATCGGCGGGTCGATCGATGCATGTCCGCGTTCAAGGCCGGGATCAGATGGCGATCGATCGGGGACACCAATCGATGTGTGGCCGACATCGGCGCGTGGGGCGTGGGAGATCGCCCATGCCCGGACGCCGTCTCGTAGGTCTCATTCAGATTGGGCGTTGCGCCGCTGCGAGGCGACCAGCGATCCCGGCGAGAGGCCGCCGAGTTGGATGCATGGCCGCATTTGCCGTCCCGCGTTCGCCGCCGCCGCGGTTGCTGTCCTCGCCGGGAGCAACTGCCGAGCTCATGAACGGTCATCCGAGAGCCGCACCCCCTCGCCCGGCACTGCGAGGATGGTGCCGACCTCGACGACCTGTCGCCCCACCCGAAGCGCCGTCCGGAGCGACGGGGCATTGGCCGCGTCGATCGTCCCGAAGACGGACCGCCCCCGCCCGGCGTCGAGCGTGCGGAGGAACGCCTGCTGCATCGCGGGCGCCAACTGTCGGCCGTGGAAGTCGGGGTGCAGCACCTCCTCGGTCATGTTCCAGCCGCGCCAGCAGCGAAACGACGCCGGACGGGCAGCGATGAACCCGGCGGGCGAATCGTCGATCCGCACGCGGAAGAAGGCTCCCTCCCGCGCGCAGGCCGCCAGGGCGGATGGGGATTCCGGCTGGGCGAAGGCGGCTGTTCCGGGCGACATGGCGTAGACCGCGTCGTAAGTGCTTCGATAGGCGTCGTACCAGCGGAGGTCCGGATCGGCTTCAAGTCGGATCCGGTGCGCATGCGGAAGGTCGGCGGCGGCCTGAAGCGTGTGGAGTGGACCTGCCACCACCGCGAGGTCGTCCTCGCCGCCCTCGGGCAGCGCCTCCGCAGCGGACCGCCAGATGCGGACGGCGCGGGGCCGAAACTGCTCGAACGGAGCGACGACCGACGCCAGCGGCAGCGGCCGCGGCAGTGGAGCCGATTGCGCGGAGAGATCGACGAACGGAAAGGCGGTGTCACCGCCTCGAAAGTGGATGGCCGCCACTGCGAGACACGTCGAGTCGATCTGCAGGACTTTCGCGCCGTACTGGTCGGGCGTGGCCCCCGCCACCGGGCATGCGGCGGCGTACCCACGGAGCCACTCGGGGTCTTGCGCATGCGCGAAGAGCTCCTCGATGAAGGTCCGCGCCTGGAGACACTCCGCCACCCACGGCATCCGATGCCGCGTCTCGAGGTAGCGCTCGAACGGCGCGGGATCGGGCGTGCGGCCGGTCATCGGAGTTGGGTCGACGGCTCAGCGAAGCAGCTGCGAGGCGCCGGAGAGATGTGACCTCCCGCACGACTCATGCCCCGCGGTCTCCTGCAGCGCCTCGTTCAGCGTCTGGCGCAGCCGCGCCCGGCAGCGGCGTGAACAGGGCGATGCAGTTGCCCTCGCTGTCCTCGAATTCGGCCACCCAGCCCAGCCCCGGCACTGCCGTCTCGGGATACAGCTGCCGGCCGCCGGCTGCCACCGCCCGACCCAGCGAGTCCGCGATCGAAGCGGTGCGGAAGTACACCCTCGCCCCTTGCCGACCGGGGATGTAGCTGTCTCCGCACGCCAGCGCCCCGCCGACG
>CAZQUA010000301.1:0-1725 GCA_964596455.1 uncultured Isosphaeraceae bacterium | reverse complement strand
CCCCGGCGAACTGCTGCGCCGCCTCGGCGAGGGGGTGCGGCGATGAGGCGGGAGGGAGGGGGCGTCGGGCGCGGGAGTCGATCGGCGTGATGGCGAAGTTCAGGGGGCAGGGGCGGGGATGGCGGTCGTGGGGCGGCCGCATCTCGAGACGCCTCTGGTGTGCCTTGGCGATGCTGATGGCGATGGCGGCGACGGCGGCAACGACCCTGGTCGCGTCGGCCGGCGGGACCTAGGCGACGCCTCTACACTCGTCGCGGTGGGCAGCTTCACCTACATCGCTCGCGACGGTTCCGGGCAGCGGGTGACCGGCACCCTCGACGGCCCCAACCAGTCGGCGGTGGTGGCGGAGCTGCAGTCCCGGGGCCTTGCGCCGGTGCGGGTGGACGAGTCCGCGGCGGTGGCGCCGCAGGGCGGTCGGGTGCCCGCGGCTCGTCTCGCGGCGGCCTATCGGCAGTTGGGCGATCTGCTGCGGGCGGGGGTGCCGCTGCTTCGGGCCCTTCGCCTGCTCGGGCGGGCCCGCAGCAACCGCCGCCTCGCGGAGGCGATCTCCTCGGTCGCCGACGCGGTCGCCGACGGCGAACGCCTCGCCGATGCGATGGCGGCCTTCCCCAACACCTTTCCCACGGTGCAGGTGGCGATGATCCGCGCCGGCGAGCGGGGCGGCTTCCTCGATGCGGTGCTCTCGCGCCTCGGACTCTTCCTCGAGCGGCAGTCGGAGCTTCGGGGCCGGGTGATCGGGAACCTGATCTATCCAGCGGTGCTGCTGGTGGTGGGCCTCGGCCTGGTGGTGGCGGCGCTGGTCTTCTTCGTGCCGCAGTTCGCCGGCTTCTTCGAGGACATGCAGCTGCCCCTTGCGACCCGCCTGCTGCTGGCGGTATCGGCGTTCCTCACGGGCTGGTGGCCGCTGCTGCTGGGCCTGGCGGTCGTGGCGGGATTGCTGCTGCCGCGGCTGCTGCGGCGTCCGGGCATGCGGCGGTGGATCGCCCGGGCGCAGCTCCGCATTCCCGGCATCGGGGCGATCCTGCGGGATCTGGCCGCGGCCCGCTTCTGCCGCACCCTCGGGACGCTGCTCGAAAACGGCATCCCCTTCATTCCCGCGATGCAGATCAGCCGCGAGGCCTCCGGGCACCTGCTGCTCGCCGAGGCGGTCGAGGCGGCGGTCGAGGCGGTGCGGGCGGGCGAGCCGCTCGCGGCGCCGCTGGGGCGAAGCGGGTTCTTCTCGGAGGACACCGTCGAGATGATCGCGGTGGGCGAGTCCGCCAACAACCTGCCGGAGGTGCTCATCGGGGTCGCCGACGGGGCCGAGCGGCGGATCGACGGGACGCTCGCGATCGTGGTGCGACTGACCGAACCGGCCCTGCTGCTGATGCTCGCGGGCGTGGTGATGTTCATCTTCCTCGCCCTGGTCCTGCCGATGATGGAACTCGGGTCGCAGCTGTGACCGCGGCCATCTCCATCGAACCGTGCCCCCATGGCCGCGGCACCGCCCCGCGGGTCGCTACGCTAGGGTTTCCCTGGTCCGCCGCCGCTCGCCGGCCTTGATAGGAGTCTTCCGCGATGGATCGCCCAGTAGAAGTTCGCCGAATCGAAGCCCGCCCAACCGAAGCCCGCCGCACCCCCCTCCACCGCCGCGCTGGCCGCCGCGGCTTCACGATCATCGAACTCCTCATCGTCATCGGGATCCTGCCCGCCATCGGCGGCCTGGTCCTGGTGAACGTGCTCGGG
>CAZQUA010000300.1:0-1754 GCA_964596455.1 uncultured Isosphaeraceae bacterium | reverse complement strand
ATCACGGGGCGTCCCCGGCGGCGACGCTGACCACGACCCTCCGACGCGCGGGCCGTGCCGGGCTATCCCTTCCCCTGGCACGCGTCGTTCACGACGTTGCTCCCGTCGGTCCGCACCGGCCTCGCCTCGCCTGGGGCGGGGCCGGTGCCATTCTGGTCAAAGGGGCGATCTCGGGCCGGCCGGCTCGCCGCCGATCCGCCGCGACGGCATCGCTATCGGCAGTCGCCGTCGGCGGTGCCGTCGGAGCCGTCGTGGGATCGAGGCGGGACTGCATCTCGGTCGGCCCTCGGCAGGCGAAGGATGGCGACCGTTCCGCCGCCGCGTCGCGGCCTGATCAGGAAGGCGCCGCCGCACTCTTCGGCGACACCGTGCACGATCGCCAGGCCGAGACCGACGCCCCGGCCATTGCCTCGCCTCGCGGCATCGTGGCCCGCGGCGACCCGCGCCGCGGAGGGAGCGATGCCCGGCCCGTCGTCCTCGACCCGCACCTCGATCCACTCCCGGCGATGGCCGGATGCGGCGAGGGTGATGCACCCGTCGCGGCCCGCCGCCTTGGCGGCGTTGCTGACGAGATTGCCGATCGCCTGGGTCAGGCGGACCTCCCGAACCGCCACCGTCCCAAGATCGGCTGGCAGATCCACCGCGAGGGACTGGGAAGGCGGCAGCAACGACTCCACGGCGCTTCGGGCCGTCCGCCACCACTCGCTGAGGCGAAGCTCGATCCGCTCGGGCGACGCCTCCGCCCGATCGAGGCGGTTCCGGAGGTCCGCCGCAAGATCCTGAAGGTGCTCAAGACCCGCTGCAACGCCGGAGAGGGTCTGCTTCGCCGCTGCCGCCCGCACCTGCAGCGCCAGCAGATCGAGTCGGCACCGCAGCGGCAGCAGCGCATTGTCGAGGTCGTGCACCAGTCCGCGAGCCGACAGCATCGTGAGGCGATCGACCGCCTTCGAGGCCACGCGACGGCGGGTGATGCGGACGCTTCGGCGAAGCCCGAGGACCACCGGCGTCCACGCGGCGATCTCCGCGGCGAGGTCCGCCATCGCCGGCGGCACCTGCCGAGCGACCTCGAATCGCCAGGTGACCCATCCGAGAGGCTGCTGCCACGATCCGACCGGGCAGCCCACCACGCAGGCATCGTCGCCGGTTGGATTCGCCGAGGGTTCGCCTTGGCGGTGTCCATTCCGAGACGGGCGGCCGCAGATGGACCGCCAGGCTTCGTGCGAGCGGAAGAGGCCTCCGCCGGCCATCAGCAGTCGCCGCCAGCCGGATGGATCGATGGGAACCACCGCCGGCGTCGCCCTCTCGCGCCTCGACCGCAACGGGCTCGGCATGCGGCGCAGGCTCCACGACTCGCGGTCGAATCGCCACGCTTCCGCCTCGTTCGCACCGAGGGTCCGAATGCCCAGATCGCAAAGGCCCTTCAGCAGTTCCTTCGAACTGCGGCTTCGAAGCAGGCAACGGCGGAGGCCCCTGCCCCACGCGAACACCGCCGCCCCGGATCCGACCGGGAGCCGCCCGTCATGCCTCGACCGTGCGTCCTCGCCGCCGTGTTCATCGCCTTCGGTCGAGTCCGGCCGCCGTGACGGGGGCCTTCCGTCGGAATCGAAGCGTTTCACGGAGCACCATCCCTGCGATCTGTTCGCTTATGCACTTCCGACGTCGACCGGCCCGATGCCCACTGGACACCGTTACCCCCCCCCCCCCCCCCAAAAACAACCCGCCCGGCCCGCCCGCCCCCCCCGGGCAAGAAAACC
>CAZQUA010000299.1:0-1763 GCA_964596455.1 uncultured Isosphaeraceae bacterium | reverse complement strand
AAGGACCCATCGAGGGCCGCGGCGACCCCCACCGCGGCGCTCGGCTCGACGACCACCTTCATCCGCTCCCACACCAGCCGCATCGCCGCGACGATCGCCTCCTCCTCGACGAGCAGCACCTCGTCCACGAGGTCCCGCACCACCGGGAAGGTCAGCACGCCGAGCGAGGTCCGCAGGCCGTCGGCGATGGTGTCGATCCGCCGCACCGCCTCGATCCGTCCGGCCGCCTTGGACCGGAAGGCGTCGTCGGCCCTCGCGGGCTCCGCGGCGAACACCCGGATCCCCGGCTTCAGCGACTTCGCGGCGATGGCGATGCCCGAGATCATGCCGCCCCCGCCGATGGGCACCACGATCGCCTCGACCTGCGGGGCCTCTTCGAGCAGTTCGAGGGCGATGGTGCCCTGCCCCGCGATCACGTCGGGATGATCGAAGGGCGGAATCGTGGTGCCGCCGGTCTCCGCCGCGACCTTCGCCGCCGCCGCCTCCCGCGCCTCGAGGGTGTTCGCGCACTCGACGACGGTCGCGCCGTAGCCCTCGACGGCGCGACGCTTGATCGCCGGCGCTCCCTCGGGCATGACGATCCACGCGGGAATGCCCCGCAGCCTCGCCGCGAGCGCCACCGCCTGCGCGTGGTTGCCCGAGGAGTGCGTCACCACGCCCCTCGCGGCGACCGCCGCCTCGAGCCTCGCCACCGCGTTCATGGCGCCGCGGAACTTGAACGCCCCGACCTTCTGGAAGATCTCCGCCTTGAACAGCAGCGGCCGCCCCGCCATCGCATCGAGGGTGCCGCTCGTCAGGATCGGCGTGCGACGGGCGTGCGGGGCGATCCGTGCGGCGGCCTCGCGGATCGCGGCGAGGTCGACCGGGTGCCCTCCGCGGCCCGCCTGCTCGACGCTCACGCGGCCTGGCCGCCCGCGAGACGCTTCGACGCCGAGACGAACGCCAGCAGGCTGAACCCGCCGAACACCAGGTCGATCCCCACGAGCAGGCCGATCGCCCACTCCCAGTCGGTCTGCAGGTTCGCCAGCAGCAGCACGCCCATCAGCAGCGAGATGCCGCCGCTCGCCGCCACCATGCCGGTCCGCCCGGTGCCGCGGTACTTGAAGGCCACGACGAGCTTGGTGATGCCCTCGACGAGCAGGAACGCCGTCAGCACGAAGGTCAGCGCCTGCAGGCCGCTGAGCGGACTCCGCAGCAGGTACACGCCGGTGAAGAGGATCAGGATCCCGAAGAACAGCTGCGTCAGGAACTCGCCCATCCCCTTGCCTCGCCAGGCCGTGACCGCCTGCACGATGCCGAAGAAGAGCAGCAGCCAGCCCACCATCATCTCGAGGGCGATCCCCGCGAGCAGCGGCAGCGAGATCGACGCGAGGCCCGCGAGCAGCATCGCGATCGCAAGCACCCGCATGGCGGTGGCATGCTGTGCGACCTGCGCCGCGATCAGCGAGGGCCCTGCAGCGGTCGGGGCGGGCGTGGTCATGGGATGAGTCCAGGAGGGTTCGGGCTGATCAGGATGCTCGGCATGATCAACATGATCAGCATGATCAGCATGATCAGCATGATCGAGATGCTCAGGAGCATCGCCGGCAACGGTGCCGTCGCGACGCGGCATGCTACCGGCGGCGGCGAACGCCTCCGTGCCCACTGCCCGGTCCGCCGGCGCACCCCGTGGCGAATCGGGTTAGATTCCCGCGGCGGTCGCCGCCCGGCGACGCTTCCCGCCCTTCGCCCCCATCCAAAGGCGCGGCGCCATCCACCGTGCC
>CAZQUA010000298.1:0-1765 GCA_964596455.1 uncultured Isosphaeraceae bacterium | reverse complement strand
CGGCGGATCTGCTCGTCGGTCAGCGGAGGCAGGTCCATCGGCACCACGACGGTGTGCACCCGCATCATCGGGGCGTGGCCCGGCACGAGATGGATGTCCGAGGCGTCGTGCTCGGCGGCGGTGCGGAGGATCTGGTTGAGCTGCATGATGGATCGCGACCCTCGCGGCGGCCCCGATCGGACGCCGTCACTGAAGGGATCGGCCCGATCGAAGGGGCGGTTCATCCCCGTCGCGAGGTTCTCGGCGACCCGCGGGACGATCGTCGGGATTGGCGGGGAAGCGGCGGCGCCGCAGGGCGACGCGGAGGGGCGTCGCCCGCCGAGGCGAGCCGCGGTGCGATCAGGATGGGGGGATCGCGGGGCCGATGTTCTCGCCGCGTCCGGAAAAGTCGCTGCGGGGGTTCGGCAGGCCGAGGTCGAGCAGAATCCTGGAGAGCCGCTGCGGATCCTCCCAGCCGAGCGAGCCGGAGACCGACCACCGCAGCGGCCGTTCCGCATCGGGCCGCTGCGGATCCGCCGGCGGGAGCAGATCGGTCGGGATCACCACCGGCAGCGTTCGCGAGATGGACTCGTCGGGAGGCACTGCGGAGAGCGCCGACCAGCGGCCGCGGAAGACGGTGCGTCCCTCGATCGCGAAGCTGTAGCGGAAGTCGTCGAGCGGGGCGGTCTCCGCGATGCGGCTCTGGACCGACACGAGCAGATCCGCCTCGGCGGCGTCGGGACCGACCTTCGAGATCCGCAGGCCCTCCACCGAGACGAGGGGGCCGGGACGCAGATCGATGCAGCCGGCGAGCGCGGCCGCCGCCGCGGCAAGCAGCGCGGCGAGTCGCGTTCCGGGAGATCGCCGTGCGGGGACTCTGGCAGGGAGGGGACCGGTCACGGACCTACTCTACCCGCACCCTCCGCGCCGGCGGGCGGATCTGCGCCGCGTCGCCGGCCGACGGGCCCGGGAACGCCGATGATGATCGTCCCGATGCGGACCTCGACCGTGCCATCCTGGCGATGCCGCGCGTTGGCGACGCTGCTTGCGGCGCTTCCGGCGGCGCTGCCCGCGCCCGCCGCGGCGCAGGAGCAGGTGTCGGCCATGGTGGACGACTCGCCGTCCGCCACGCAGCGATTCGGGCAGCTCCTCGCGCAGCGGCAGGGCAATCCTGCGGAGGCGGCACGACTCGTGGCGGAGCTGCTCGACGCCTTCGGCGATCGCCTCGTGCCCGTCGACGACGCCGATGGAGAGCGGTTCCGGTCGGTCCGCACCGCGGTCGAAGGCGTCCTCCGCGGCGATCCCGGCCTCGCCGAAAGGCATCGCACCGCGGAGCGGGCGGTGGCCGAGCGGCTGCTCGGGGAGGGCCGCCTCGAGGAGGTCGCCGCGCGACGGCTCTGGACCGACGCCGGCCTCGGGCCGGGACTGCGCATCGCCCAGCGGGAGGCGGAGGCGGGGCAGGGCCATGCGTCGCTGCGGATGCTCGACCGCCTCGCCGGGCATCCCGGCTGGGACGACTCCGCCGCCGCTCGCGCCGCGACGATCGCCGCGCTGGCGCAATGGTCGCTCGGCAGGGCCCACGACGAGGGCCTCGTGCCCATCGACGAGCCTGCGCCGCCGGCCCTCGTGGCGGCATCCTCCCTCGACGCCGCCCTCGACGCTCCCGCCGCCGCCGACGCGTGGCGATCGCTCTGGATCGAGGAGATGCCGCAGTCGCTCTTCCGCCGCGTGGTCGAGAGCGCCGTGGCGGGACCGCGGGCGGGAACCCGATCGGGATCGCGGATCG
>CAZQUA010000297.1:0-1765 GCA_964596455.1 uncultured Isosphaeraceae bacterium | reverse complement strand
CGAGCAGTTCCGCAAAGCCGATGATCGAGTTGAGGGGCGTCTTGAGCTCGTGGCTGACGTTGGCGAGGAACTCGCTCTTGAGGCGATTGGCTTCGTAGAGGCCGATGTTCGCCTCGGAGAGCTCGCCGACCTTGAAGTCGAGGCTTTCGTTGACGGCCTCGAGGCGGCGGCGGGCGGCTTCGCCGTGGTCGAGCATCTCGTTGAGGCCCTCGGCGAGATCCTCGAAGTCGTCGCCGCTGTGCACCGTCGAGCGGGCGGAGAGATCGCCGCGGCGGATCCGCTCGGTGGTCTCCCGCAACTGCCGCACCGGGGAGAGGACCAGCTTGGTGAGGATCGCATGGAAGACGAGGATCGCAAGGAGGCCCGCCGCAAGGCCGCTGGCGACGATCCAGATCCGGTTGCGGAGCAGCTGGCCGGCGGCGGCGGGACTGGTGCGGTCGATCAGCAGCAGGGCCAGGGGCGGATCGCTCACCGACGGCACCGGCAGGCGCACCGCGAAGTCCAGCGTCGCCGGATCCGCGAGGCGGATCCAGCGGCTCTCCCGAATCAGGCGGGCGTAGCGGTAGACCGTCCGGCCATCGACCCAGGCCTCCTCGAACAGGTCCCGCTGCTGCGGATCGGCCTCCAGCACCCGGATCGCCCGCTCCACGAAGGGGTCGCCCTCGAGGTCGTCGCGGAGCCCGTCAAGGCGGATCACCCGCATGGGGATCTCCGACCCCTCGGAGCGGCCGAGGTCGAAGCCGTTCTCGATCCAGGTCTCGGCCAGCTGGCGGGAGACCTCGAGCTGGCTCTCCGCGACGAGGCGTTGGGTGCGGATCCACGGCACGCTCAGCGCTGCGGCGAGGATCACCAGCACCGCCGCCGAGAAGATCAGCTGGCACTTGTTCGCGAGGGAGAGCCGCCGATGGCTTCGCGAGGTGGGACTCATGGCAGGCGTCGCCGGATCGAGGTCGCCCGTAGCATACGGATCCCGCCGACGGCCGCGGGAACCGGAGACCCGCGTGCACCGACCCGGCACCGATCCCCTCGACGTGCAGATGTCCGACGTCCTCTGCGACTTCTGCGGCCGCGCCTGGGTCGAGTCGATCCCGATGGTCGAGGGGCACCATGGTTCCTGCATCTGCGGCCGCTGCCTCACCCTCGCCTACGGGCGGGTGGTCCTCGCCGGCGAGGACGATGGCGGCGGATCCTTCCCCTGCCGGATGTGCCTCGAGACCCGCTCCGACTCGGGGGCGAAGTCGCCGATCGAGCTTCCCTTCGCGGGCGAGGACGCCGTCGCGGCGATGGTCTGCCTGCGATGCATCAAGCTGGCGGCGAGGGCGCTCGAGAAGGATCCCGACTCCGGCTGGTCGCGGCCTGCGGCAGCCGCCGACGGGGCCTCCTGACCCCGCTACCATCGCCGCACGACGCTCCCGAGACGCATCCGTCCCGGGGACCGACTTCCGCCCCCGCCCCACCCGTCCCCCGTTTGGATACGCCATGGCGAGCCACCAGCACGACCGCGACCATCCCCATCACCAGAGCCACGGCGGCCAAGCCCCCCGTCGAACGAAGCCGATCGTCCTCATTGGGGTGATCCTGATGCTGATCGCCCTGCTCGCCTATGTGCTGACGATGGACGAGGCGCTCGCGCCGGGAGAGCAGGGTGAGGCGGTGCCTGCGGCAAACTGAGCGTCGGTGTGACGAGGCGATCGGGGGTGGGTGCGAACACGCGGGCCGCGTCACGCGCTTGCGGCTCGCTTCGCTCGGCGGCGCTGGGTTGGAC
>CAZQUA010000296.1:0-1776 GCA_964596455.1 uncultured Isosphaeraceae bacterium | reverse complement strand
CATCGCCCCGGAGGAGCCGCTGCACTGGCGGACGCTCGCGGAGGCTCGCCGACGCGGCGCCGTCACTTCGCAGGATCTCGCCGAAGCCCGCATCGCGGCGGAGCAGGCCCTCGCCCTCGCCCCGAACGATCCCGACGCGATCGCCGAGCGGGGCCGCTGCCTCGGTGCCGCCGGCGAGCATGCCGCCGCGGCCGTCGAGTTCGAGCGGGCCCTCCGCCACGGCGGCGAGGCCGCGACGCTGCGGGGCCTCCTTGCGGTTGCCCTGCTGAACGCGGGCGATGCGGCCCGAGCGCGTCCCCACGCGGTCGCCGCCGCCGAGGATCCCGCCGCCGACGCGGCGGCGTGGCAACGCCTCGCCACGATCCACCATGCCCTCGACGACACCGCCGCGGCGCAGGCCGCCTTCGACCGCTCGATCGAGGCGTCGCTTCGCGAAGGCCGCGATCCGGTGGTGGCGAGGCTCTCCCGCTGCACGGCGGTGCTCCCGGCGGTGCCGCGGGACGAGGCGGAGGCGACGGCGGCATGGGCGGCGTTCGGCGAGGCCGTGACGAGCCTCGGGGCGGTCGAGGCCGCACCCGGCCCCGGCGGCATCGAGGCGAGCGGCCTGCTGCAGCCGTTCCATCTGCCGGCGCTCGGCGGCCCCAACCGCGAGGCCCTCTCCCGCTTCGGCGATCGCATCGCGACGGCGGCCGCCGCGGCGGTCGCGATCGATCCTCGAGGAGCGGCGGCGACGGTCCGCGTCCCCCGCCGCGGGCGGCGACGCATCGGCATCGTCTCGGGCCTCTTCCGCGACCATGTGGTGGCCCGACTCTTCATCGACGGATGGACCTCGCAGATCGACCGCTCCCGATTCGAGGTGGTCGCCTTCCACACCGGCACGATCCGCGACCACTGCACCGGCGAGTTCGCGGCGCGTTGCGATGCGTTCGTCGAGGGACCCGGCTCGCTCGCGGCGTGGGCCGCACGCGTGCGTGAAGCCGACTGCGACGCCCTGCTCTACCCCGAGATCGGCATGGATCCGCTCGCGATGCTGCTCGCCTCGCTGCGGCTCGCCCCGCTGCAGGCGATGGCATGGGGCCACCCCGAGACGCCGGGCCTTCCGACGATCGACGCGTTCCTGACGAGCGAGGCGATGGATCCGCCGCAACGCGACTCGCACCATCGCGAGGCGGTGGTCCCGCTGCCGGGACTCGGCGCCTGGATCCGACGCCCCGCGGCGGAGGATCTGCCCGCGGCGCTGGCGCCTCGCCGCCGCGGCGGCGAGCCGATCCGCCTGTGGCTGGCGCAGACGCCCCACAAGCTCCATCCCCGCCACGACCGCCTCTGGGCAGACGTCGCCGCATCGCTGCCCGAGGCGGCGATCGTCTTCGCCGCCCATCCCGGCGACGCCTCCATCACCGCGCGGTTCCGCGAACGCCTCGCCGCGGCCTTCCGCGAATCCGGCGCCGACCCCGCACGGCAGATCGAGATCGCCCCGCGGCGATCGCGCCGCGAGCACCTTGCCGCCCTCGCCGAGGCGTCGCTCTTCCTCGATCCGCCGAGCTGGTCCGGGGGACAGACCACGCTCGAGGCGATCTCGCTCGGGGTCCCGCCGCTCACCCTGCCGGGGCCGTTCCTGCGGCAGCGGCATGCGTGGGGCATCCTTCGAACCATCGATCCCGAAGGCGGACTCGCCGAGACGCTCGTGGCCGCGAGCGAGAAGGACTATCGCGAGCGGGCCATGCGCCTCGTCCGCGACGAGAAGAGCCGGAAGAAGGTCGCGATCGTCAACGCGGA
>CAZQUA010000295.1:0-1797 GCA_964596455.1 uncultured Isosphaeraceae bacterium | reverse complement strand
CCGGCGGCACCGGACTCGCGGCGCTCGCCTGCGGTGCGATCGGCCTTCGCGGCCGCCGCCGCAGCCGCGTCGCCTGATCGCGGGACCGCCGACGCGGCCACCGTTCCGCACCACCACGCCCGCCGCGGCGGAGCTTCGGCTTCGCTGCGGCGGGTTGTTCGTCGGGGACCTTCGCGGCGGACCGTGGCCCGCGGCGGTCGCGAGGCAGGCCGAGGAACCGCCTCGCCCGACATCGCTTCAGCGGCGGTTGCGAGGCGGGGCCGCGGCCGGCGACGATTCGCGAGGCGCCGTCCCCAACTCGAAGCTCATGAAGAGGCTTCCGAAGAGCGGCGGAAACGGCACGCTGGCCTCGAAGGCCTCGAAGTCGTCGAGCGTGTGACCCAGCGCCGCTGCGGTGCGACGGCGCAGTTCGCGGCTCCCCGCGGCGGGCGATCGTCCCTTGGGCTTCCCGGAGAGATCGATCGGCCGCGGCTCGGCCTCGAGCGGCAGGCGGACCTCCTCGTGCCAGCCGTGCAGGCTTCGGATCGAGAGCGGCGTGGCGCACAGCCACGGCGAAGGCGTGGCCGCGAGCGGCAGCGAACGGTGCACGAGCACCTCGAGGGTGAGCAGATCCGTCGGCAGCTGACTGCCGAATCGAAGATGCACCGGCTGCTGCGACGATCCCGGATCGCTCGCGACCCCGATGAACTCGGCGGTGCAGATCCTCGCGGGCGGATCGTCCGGCCCGAGATCCGCGATCTCGACGAAGGCGCCGCCATCCCGCTCGCCGATGCGAAGGCGAGCGTCGGCAAGGCCGGGCGAACTCAGGTCCGACACCAGCGGCGGCAGCGGCGAGGTCGCGTCGATCGGGGTGCCGAAGGCCTGCTCATTCCGCGAGGTGTCGAGCGTGGCCAGTCGCCCGTAGATCGGCCACGGCATGCCCGGCCGGGTGCGGCGAACGCCGTCGAAGAGCGTGGTGCAGGCGAGCGACACCGTCCCGGCAGACCGACCGGGGCCGAGCAGCGCCGACACGATCACCCGTTCGGCGTGCAGGCCGTAGACCTGCTCGTTCGCCCGCGAGGACCGCCGCCGCGCGGCCACCATCTTCTGCCGCTCGGCGCGGCGATCCATGCCGCCGGCGCCGATCGCCCGCAGCAGGGCCGGATCGCCTCGGAACTCGGCCATCGTGGCTTCCAACTGCTCCGCCGCCTGCCGAAGCGCCGCCACGGCGGCGATCGGCGCGTCCCGCTGCCGAAGGGCGGTCAGCACCTGCGACCAGCCGCGACGGCCCGGCATCGCCCGCAGGCCCGTTGCCAGATCGGCGGTGTGGGCGATCGTCCAGAGCTTCCAGCCGAGGGTCCGCTCGAGGCCGAGCGCGCGTCCGCAGGACCTCGCCCCGCTCGAGGCGGGCAGCAGCGGCCGCAGCACCTCGGCTGCCGCGAGACGCACCGCCGCGAAGGCGGTCTCGACCCGCTGCAGCGCCGAACCGAACTTGGAGAGGACGGGGTCCATGGGGCGGTCCAATGGGGGAAGGAGCGTACCCGTCCCGCATCGCCAAGCGTGCTGAAATCGCCCCGCCCTCGGTGTCTCGTCGCGGACAGTCGCCGCTTGCATCCTCGCGGATCCTCGTCCGCGGGGGCCGTCCTCACGCCACCGTGACCTCCTTGCAGAGGTAGACGTCCTGGATCGCATGGAGGAGCTTGACGCCCTCGCCCATCGGCTTCTGGAAAGCCTTGCGGCCCGAGATCAGACCGATGCCGCCGGCCCGCTTGTTGATGACCGCGGTGCGGATCGCATCCTCGAGATCGTGCTTGCCGC
>CAZQUA010000294.1:0-1817 GCA_964596455.1 uncultured Isosphaeraceae bacterium | reverse complement strand
GGTCGGGGGATGCCGATCTACCCCCTCTCTCGGCCGCACTCCTCGACCTCGCCACGCCCTCCTCGGGCGGCCGCCGTCCATCGCGACGCGATCTCCATCCCGTGATCCACTACATCACCACCAACGGAATCGGCAACGCGTGGGTCGGCAACGAGCTCCGGTGCGTCGAGGCGGCCGGAATCCCCGTTCGGCTCCACGCCCTCTACCGCGACTCGCAGAACTTCTTTGCCTCGCCGTGGGCAGAGCGGCTGGAGAAGGGCACCAACTATCTCTATCCGCTGCGGCCGCTGGCGTTGATCGCCGCCGTCGCCCTCGCTCCGGTCCGATTCGGCTCCCGCTTCTGGGCGGCGCTGGGCAACGCCCTGTTCGGCGAGCGGGAGACCCTTCGGAACCGCCTCAAGGGCATCGCCCATTTCGCGGTGGCTTGTCTGTGGGCGACCTCGCTGCGGCGCGATCCGCCGGCGCGGATCCACAGCCAGTGGATCCATTCCTGCGGCACCGTCGGCATGTACGGAGCGTGGCTCCTTGGCGTGCCGTTCAGCTTCACGGGTCATGCCGCGGATCTCTTCCGGGAGCGGGCGGCGCTTCGCGACAAGATCCGCAAGGCCGACCGGATCGTCTGCATCTCCGAGTTCCACCGACAGTTCTTCCTCTCCGAGGGCGCCGATGCCTCGAAGCTGGTGATCGTCTACTGCGGCATCGACACCTCGCACTTCCGGCCGCTCGCCCGCGAGCGGATGGAGCCGCCGATCCGCATCCGCAGCGCCGGCCGGCTCGTCGAGAAGAAGGGCTTCGCCGACCTGATCGCCGCGTGCGCCCGGCTCCGCGATCGGGGCGTGCCGTTCGAGTGCGTGATCGGCGGAAGCGGGCCGCTCGAGGCGCAGTTGCGAGAGCAGATCGCCTCCCTCGGCCTTGAGGGATCGGTGCGGCTCACCGGCGAGGCGCTCAAGCAGGAGCGGATTCCCGAGTTCATGGCGGATGCGGACGTGTTCTGCTTGCCATGCGTCTGGGCGAGGGACGACGACGTCGACGGCCTGCCGCAGCTGCTGATGGAGGCGATGGCGTGCGGCCTTGCGGCGGTCTCCACCCGCCTCGTGGGCATTCCGGACCTGGTGATCGACCGCAAGACCGGCCTCCTCGCCGAACCCGGCGACGTCGAGGGCCTTGCGGCGGCCCTGGCGGAGCTCGCAGGCGATCCGGGCCTCGTCCGCCGGCTCGCCATCGCAGGCCGCCAGCAGGTGCTCGATTCGTTCGATCTCGACCGCTGCCTTGAGCCGCTGTTCGCGATCCACCGAGGGCGATCGAACGAAGCCCGCGCCGAGCCGCCCGCCGCCGCGCTGGTCGCATCCGGAGGCGAACCGCGATGATCATCTCCCAGACGCCCTACCGAGTGAGCTTCGCCGGCGGCGGCACCGACCTGCCGGCGTTCTACCGCGAGGAACCCGGCGCGGTGCTGAGCGTCGGCCTGCAGAGCCACATGTACGTGACCGTGGGCCCTCGCTTCAAGAGCAGCATCCGAGTGGCGTACAGCCGCACCGAAATCGCCGAGACCGTCGCAGACATCGAGCACACCATCGTGCGGCAGGCCCTCGAGCTCACGGGTCTCTCGAGGCATCTCGAAATCACCACCATCGGCGACCTGCCTGCGGGCACCGGCATGGGCTCGAGCAGCACCTTGACGGTGGGTCTTCTCAACGCCTTGCATGCCTATCGGGGACTGGTCAGCGGCGCTGGCGACCTCGCTGCGGAGGCGTGCGACATCGAGATCCGGCGGCTCGGCAAGCCGATCGGCAAGCAGGACCAGTATGCCGCTGCCT
>CAZQUA010000293.1:0-1844 GCA_964596455.1 uncultured Isosphaeraceae bacterium | reverse complement strand
CGCCCGCCATCGCGTATCGTCCCCGCCCTCGCCCCTCCGCGGCCCTTGGAACGCCCTCCGCGGCGACCGGCATCGCCGAGCTGATCAGCGAGGCCATGGTCCTCGAGGCCGGCATGACCATCGACGACGCCCGCGGGCGGAACTGGCTGTTCGACATCAACGGCCTCGTCGAGAGCACCCGCACCGATCTCGCGGAGTTCCAGAAGCCGTTCGCCCACGATCATGCCGCCACGAAGTCGTTCGTGGACGCGATCCACGCGATCCGCCCCACCGGCATCATCGGCGTCAGCACCGTGCCCAAGCTGTTCAACCAGGCGGTGATCGAGGCGATGGGCGAGGTCAACGAACGCCCCATCGTCTTCCCGTACTCCAACCCGACCTCGCGTTCGGAGTGCACCGCGGAGGAGGCCTACACCTGGTCCGACGGCAAGGCGATCTTCGCGAGCGGCAGCCCCTTCGGGCCGGTGACCTACAAGGGACGGACCTTCATCCCCGGGCAGGGCAACAACGTCTACATCTTCCCGGCGATGGGCATGGCGGTGCTCGCGACCGAGGCCACCCGGGTCACCGAGCGGATGTTCATCGTGGCGGCCAAGGCGGTCTCGGAGCAGGTCACGCAGGCGGAGCTCGACAGCGGCCTGATCTACCCGCCGCAGTCGCAGATCCTCGATGCGTCCCTGCACACCGCCGCCCGCATCGCGACGTACATCTTCGACCAGGGCCTCGCCCGGGTGGAGCGGCCCGCGGACATCGAGGCGCACATCCGCACCATGGCGTATCGGCCGGCCTACTGCGACTGACCCGGGAGGGCGGCCTCCGCGGCGGGATCGCCGGCGAGGTCGTTGGAGAGGCCGAAGTCGACCTCCCGGCAGACCGGATGGTCGAGGGTCGCCCGGAACCAGAGGCTTCGCCAGCGTCCGTCGGGATGGCGTCGCATGCGATCGCGGATCCGCTGGGCTTCGCCCTCGCCGAGTCCCTCGACCGCCTCCCCCGCCGCGATCGCATCGAGGGTCGCCCAGGGGATCTCGATCGCGACCGCCGGCGACGCCTCCTCGGGCAGCGGGACCGGAAGCGGCGGATCGATCGCCAGCACGCGAAACGGCGTTCCATCGATCCCGGCAAGCTCGATCCGCCCCGAGGGATTCCGACGCCGCGAGCGGAACGCCTCCGCGACGAAGACCTCCGGGTCCATCTGGTAGGCGATGCGGATCGAGACCCGCTGCGGTGGCGAGCCGATCTCGAGATGCAGGTCGTGGCCGTGCGGGCCGGGCATCCCCCATGGGGCGAGGCTCACCGCCACGTCGAGATGCTCGCCCGGCGCGAGTTCGGTCCGTCCCCCGAAGCTTGCGGTCACGCAGCGGCAGGAGGCGTCCCAGGACCCCACCGCCAGCGATGCGCCGCTGGTGTTGACGATCCGCACCGGCAGCGGTCCGGGAGGGCGGCACGAGGAGTAGCGGCCGAACTCGACGGTGCGGGGCTCGACCAGAAAGGACGACGCCGGCTCGCGGGAGCCGGCGTCGTCGCAGGAACCGAGCAGCACCATCGGGAGAAGGGCGATCGCGGCGATGCGATGCATGCGAGGGCGCCCTCCGCCGCGGGGGCGAATCAGTACCGGTAGTGCTCGGGCTTGTACGGACCCTCGACCGGCACGCCGATGTAGTCGGCCTGCGACCGCGAGAGCTCGGTGAGCCTCGCCCCGAGCTTGTCGAGGTGGAGGCGGGCCACCATCTCGTCGAGGTGCTTGGGCAGGGTGAAGACGGTCTTGCCGTACTTCTCGGCGTTCCGGTGGAGCTCGATCTGGGCGATCACCTGGTTGGTGAAGGAGGTCGACATCACGAAGCTCG
>CAZQUA010000292.1:0-1856 GCA_964596455.1 uncultured Isosphaeraceae bacterium | reverse complement strand
GCCTCCTGCCGGGCGATCTGGGCGCGGGTGCGTCCGGCGTTGAAGAAGTTCCAGGAGATCGCCGGCCCGAACCGGTAGGTTCCGTTGGCGATGCTGCCGAGGCCGGTGAAGTCGGTGGCGAAGATCGCCACGGTGCCGGAGAGGGTGACCTCGGGATACAGGCCCGCGGTGGCCACGCCGATGGTGGCGACCTCGGCGGCCATCCGCCGCTCGGCGGCCCGGACGTCGGGGCGATCGAGCAGCAGGGAGGCGGGCACGCCAAGGGCGAGTTCCGCCTCGGGCAGCGGGACCGGACGGATCTCGTCCATTCGCTCCGCGACCTCGCCGGGGTACTGGCCGAGCAGCACCGACAGGCCGTTGAGCTGCTGGGCGATCTCGGAGTCGAGCACCGGCAGTTCGGCTTCGGCCATGGCAAGGCGGGCCTGGCCCTCCGCCAGATCGATCGCATCGACGGTGCCGGCGGCGACCCTCGCCTCGACGATGCCAAGCTGCCGGCGGATGAGGGCCACCCGCTCCTCGAGCACTCGCCGCCGCTGCTGCAGCACCCGCACCGTGAGATAGCTGGTGGCGACCTCGGCCCGCAGCGTGACCAGGGTGTTCCGCCACTCCTCGACGGATGCCTGGTACTGGCCCTTCGCAGACTCGATGGCGCGGCGAATCTTCCCGAAGACGTCGATCTCCCAGGTGGCCAGGTCGAGTCCGTAGGTCCAAGCGTTGAAGGCCTCCGGCAGGGCGTCGCCGCCGAGCATCGCATCGTTCATCCTCGTGCGGGAGTAGCCGGCGCCGGCGTCGAGATCGGGGTAGAGGCGGCTGCCGGCGATCCCGAACCCGGCGCGGTACTGCTCGATCACCGCCACGGCCTGCTGCAGCGAGAGGTTCGACCGCTCGGCGTCGGCGATCAGCTCGGCGAGCAGCGGATCGTCGAAGCGGGTCCACCACGGCGTCGCCGCCGGCGTGCCGTCGCCATCGGCGTCGCCCCCGACGGAGAACGCCGGCGGAAGGTCGAGGTCGGGACGCTGGTAGTCCGGTCCCACCATGCATCCGCCAAGCCCAGCGGCCGCCGCCGCACCGCTCAGGAGGCGGATGGCGGCGAACCGCGTCGGGATCCAGGGCCCGATGCGTTGGGACGAAGCGCGATGCACGGTGCGGGTTGGGGATGGAGGGAGCGTTGGACGCATGTCTCGGGACTGCCTCGGCGTGCCCTCGACCGTCCTGCGGACCTCGCGGGACCGCGTGCGGAGGTGCGGGACGGGTCAGGGTTATACCACTGCCTGATCAAGTGCCTGATCAAGTGCCTGATCAAGTGCCCGATCGCGTGCCGGATTGGGCGTCCGTTCGACGCTCGCCGCGGGCGGGAGGGCCACGGTGACGCCCGCGAACCGCAGGCCCTCGCCGGAGGGCCTGCGGACGCGGGTCTGCCGACGATGCTTCGCCGGCGTCAGTTGAGCGGCTGGTACTTGATGCTCTGGCCGCCGATGTTGGCCGCCGCCATCAGTCCCGCCTGGTTGCTGACCACCACCTTCACGCCGTTGGTGTAGGGAGCGTTGGCGGCAGCGCCGGCGGTCGCGGCGACCGCGGAGGCGCCCGCGATGCCGGAGGTCTCGCTCCGCTTGAAGGAGTCGAAGGCCGCTGCGTTCTCGAAGAGGATCACCATCGAGTAGCCCTTGCCGCCGATCTGGGCGCCGATGGTGACCTGCATGATCGAGCACCAGCCGATCTGGTCGCCGCCCCGGTAGACCACCCCATGGCCGCCTCCGCCGCCGATGATGAAGCCGCCCTTGCCGGCGTCGGGGAAGACCGCGTAGGCGTAGCTTCCGGCGACCTGCCCCGCGAGGCTCGCATCGCTCGCCTCCATG
>CAZQUA010000291.1:0-1858 GCA_964596455.1 uncultured Isosphaeraceae bacterium | reverse complement strand
GTGGCGGCTGGCGGGAGCGACGTCGGTCGCCACGCCGCCCCGCCTGCCGCCCCGCCGCGACGCGTGGCGAGATCGTTCCCGCGACGGCGTTCCGGCGAGGTCGAGTCCGCAGCGGATCGAGGCCCGGCTGGTCCGATCGCCGCGGCCGTCGCACAATCCGCGGCATGGCTCCCGCCTTGCCGACCCGGCCGGTCCGTCCCCGCGTCCCCAGCGCCCTTTCGATCGCAGGCAGCGATCCATCTGGAGGCGCCGGCATCCAGGCGGATCTCAAGGTCTTCAGCGTGATGGGGGTCTATGGCGGAGCGGCGATCACCGCGCTCACTGCGCAGAACACCGCGAGGGTCGCGGCCGTGCAGCGGGTGCCGCCGGAGTTCGTGCGGGCTCAGCTTGAGGCGATCTCGGAAGACCTCCGCTTCCACGCAATCAAGGTGGGCATGGTGGCGACCGCCGGCGTCGCGATGGTCGTCGCGGAGTGGCTCTCGGATCGTCTGCGGGAGGTGCCGCCGCCGGCGATCGTGGTCGACCCGGTGATGGTCTCGAAGGGCGGCGATCCGCTTGTCGAGGACGACGCGGTCGCGACGATCCGCGACCGCCTTCTTCCCTTGGCGAGCGTGGTCACGCCCAACCGCCATGAGGCCGCCCGGCTGCTCGGCGGGGCCGCCTCTCCGGAGTCGATCGAGGCGATGGAGGACGCGGCCGGGTCGCTCGCATCGCGGCTCTCGGCCGCGATCCTTCTGAAGGGAGGCGGCCTCGGCGGCGGGGAGGCCTGCGATGTGCTCGTCGCCGACGGCGTGGTCCGGCGCCTGTCATCGCCGCGGATCGACACGCCGCATCTGCACGGGACCGGATGCGCCCTCTCCGCGGCGATCGCCGCGGGACTGGCTCGGGGCGAGGCGGTGCTTGCCGCCGCCGAAGGGGCCCGCGCCTTCCTCTCGGCCTCGCTCGAGTCCGGACGGTCGCTCGGAATCGGCCTCGGCAAGGGACCGCCCGATCATCTGCATGCGATCCGCGAGGCGATCGCAAGGGAAGATCGCTGATGGCGGCGCCGTGGTTCCATCTCGACCCGCTGCCCGAAGAGGGCATGGCGTGGCTCGGCAAGGAGGAGGCGAAGCACGCGACCGGCGCCCGCCGCCTTGGCGAGGGCGATGCGGTCGTCCTCTTCGATGGCCGCGGCACCATCGCCCACGCGACGCTGCTGGGCACCCGCGATCGCCGCGGCGATGTGGAGGCGAGGATTGATTCGTTCGAGCGGCACGAGTCGCTGAAGCCGCGGATCGAACTGGCGACGGCGCTTCCCAAGGGCGATCGCCTCTCGACGCTGCTCGACATGGCGACGCAGGCGGGCGTCGATCACCTGATCCCGCTGCGATGCGAGTGGGGCGTGGTGAAGCCCCACGGCGAGACGCCCGAACGCTGGCATCGCATCGCGATCGAGGCGGCGAAGCAGAGCCGTCGGGCGTGGGTGCCGACCTTCGGGGCCCCCGTGACGGTGGCGGAGGCGTGTGCGGGACGCGAGGGCGTCCGGGTCCTGATCGCGCATCCCGGCGGCGAGGCGATCGCAGCGGCGAGCCGCCCGGCCGCCGCGGCTTCGCCGGCCGCCGTTCGGATCCTGATCGGCCCGGAGGGCGGCTTCAGTCCGGCCGAACTGGCCGCCGCAAAGGCTGCCGGCGCGACCTGCGTCTCGCTTTCGCCGCACGTCCTGCGAATCGAGACCGCCGCGGTGGTGGCGGTGGCGCTGCTGCGGGTGCGGTGAAGTCGCCGTCAGCGGCGGCGTCGCCGGCCGGTCATGGCGATGCCGATCGACGCGACGGCGGCGAGACCGCTGCCCGGCACGACGCCGACGGTGATCTGGGCGCCG
>CAZQUA010000290.1:0-1877 GCA_964596455.1 uncultured Isosphaeraceae bacterium | reverse complement strand
TGCTCTCGCTCGGCGCGTTCGCCTCGCTCTTCCCCAACCAGAAGCTCGTCTGGGATGCGAAGTCGATGCAGGTGACCAACAACGATGGCGCCAACCGCTTCGTGACCCGGGTCTACCGCGACGGCTGGGGCGTGGCGATGCCGACCGGCGTGATGTGATCGCCGCGGACGATCGTCCGATCCTCGCACGGGGCGCCTTCGGGCGCCCCGTGCTCATTCGGGCGAACGGCCCTCGAGCCGCCGCCTCGCCTCGCCTGGATCGATGAAGGGCAGCACCAGGACCAGCAGCAGCTGCAGGCCGCCGGCGGCGAGGTAGATCTCCCGCACCGAGAGCCACTCGTCGAAGGGGCCCGCGAGGCGAAGGCCGATCGTCGTCGAGAGGTTCAGCAGCGCCATGTAGGCGGTGAACTGGGTCGCCGCCACCCGCGGGCAGGCCACGCTCATGAAGAGGGCGAAGAGCGAGACGTTGAGCACGGCAAGGAGCAGGCTCTCGCCGACGAGATAGGCGGCCATCGCGACGCGGTCGGCCCACCACGGCTCGAGCAGGGTGAAGGTGCCCATCGCCGCCGCGAGCAGGGTGGCGCTGGCCGCCGCGAGCTTGCGGGGCCCCACGAGATCGGCGAGGAAGCCGCCGCCGATCGCCCCGGCAAGGCCGGCCCACACGCCGATCCCGCCGGTGATGGCGAGGTACTCCTCGCGGCTCCAGCCGAGGTCGGAGATGAACAGCACGTTCGCGACCGGCGACAGCAGGCCCGAGGGCAGCAGCGCCAGGAGTGCCACGAGGACCGCGAGCAGGGAAGAGCGGAGCCGCATCGCCCCCAGCAGCGACCCCCAGAGCGCCGCGAGCGAAGGCACCTCCTCGGCACGCTCCGCGGGCGAGGCCTGCCCGCGGCTCCAGGGCAGCAGCCGCTCGCCGGCACGCTCGCGGATGAAGAGCGGCAGCAGCATGATCGCCCCGAGCAGCGCCGCCTGCACGAGCAGCGTCGCGGGCATGCCCATCGGGCCCACGAGCATCCCGAGACCCGCCGCCCCGACCGAGGTGCCGAGGTACTTCGAGCCGTACATGAGGCCGTTGGCGCGGCCCCGCTCCCGTTCCGCGAGGAGGTCGACCGCGAGGGCGTCGACCGCCACGTCCTGCAGGGCGTTGAAGAGGTTGTGGACGAGGATGAGAGCGCCAAGCGTGCCGAGGGCCGCGGCCGGGTCCGGCAGCAGGGCCATCGCGAGGATCGAGGCGATCATGCCAGCCTGCGCCAGCAGGATCCACGGCCGCCGACGG
The DNA here is from genome assembly GCA_964596455.1 of uncultured Isosphaeraceae bacterium. Classification (GTDB taxonomy): domain Bacteria; phylum Planctomycetota; class Phycisphaerae; order Phycisphaerales; family SM1A02; genus CAZQUA01. Next base: position 602 of record CAZQUA010000290.1, on the reverse strand, counting down.
CCCATCGCGGCGATGCCGAAGCGGTCGACGAGCGGGCCGAACGCCCACTTGAACGCCCACGGCAGCATGCCGAGGGAGAGCACCGAGCCGATCGCCTCGACGCCGCGGCCGGCCGCCGCGAGGTGCGCCGCGAGCGTGTAGACCACGAAGCCGTAGGGGATCCCCTGCGCCGCGTAGAGGGCGCAGAGCACCGCGAGCCGCAGGCGAGGATTGCCGGCGAGGGTCATGGCGGGGAGGGTAGCGGGGGGTGGCGGCCGTCCGGGTGCTTCGGTCTGACCGGTGACGGCCCGCGGTGGCAAGATCTCGCCGTGGCGGGGTTGCCGGGTCGATGCCGGCAGGCTCGGAACCGACGCTTCAGGTCAAGGCGGCGGCGCCAGCACGGGGCGGAGGCGAGGCAGGAGGGCGGGACTGCGAGTCGTGAGGTTGCAGGGAAGGTGGTTTGGGTTAACTTAGGTTCTCCTCGACCTCGGCGGCGGCCGGGCAATACAACCGACAGGAGCGAGCGCATGGTGAAACTGCGATTGGCGGCTGCATGGTCTGGAGCCGTTCTCGTCTGGGCCCTTGGATGTTCGGGCGTGAACAGCTACTCCACGGGAGAGCCC
>CAZQUA010000289.1:0-1890 GCA_964596455.1 uncultured Isosphaeraceae bacterium | reverse complement strand
GCCCCCGCTATCCTCGCCGCCTTCCGCCACTGGAGCGTTCCCGCCATGGTCGAGATCTCCGTCCGCTACGAAGGCGAGCTCCGCTGCCGCGCGGTGCACGGCCCCTCGGGGTGCGAGCTGCTGACCGACGCCCCGGTCGACAACCACGGCAAGGGCGAGTCGTTCTCGCCGACCGACCTGCTCGCCGCGGCGCTGCCCGCCTGCGTGATGACGATCATCGGGATCGTCGCGGAGCGGCATGGGATCGGCCTCGCCGGCATGCACGCCCGCACCTCGAAGATCATGTCGACCGACGCGCCGCGGCGGATCGCCGGACTGCCGACGGTCGTCGAGATCCCCCTGCCCCCCGACCATCCCCAGCGGGCGAACCTCGAGAACGCGGCGCGGACCTGCCCGGTCCACAAGAGCCTCCGCGCCGAGATCGACGCGCCGATCGAGTTCCGCTGGACCGGATGAAGCGACGGCGGCAAGGACGCCGCGTCCACCCTCGCCGACGCCGCGAAGACCCCCGCCATGCCCGAACTGCCCGAAGTCGAGCGGGGCCGCGAGGTGGCCGAGGCGGTCTGCCGCGGACGGCGGATCGAGGCGGTGTTCTGCCCGCGGGATCCGATCGCCTTGGTCGCCTGCACCCCCACGGCGGTCCGACGGGCCCTCGCGGGCGCCACCTTCGAGCGGGCCTGCCGCCATGGCAAGCAGCTGTGGTTCGAGACCGACCGGCGGCCGTGCGTGCTGGTCCACTTCGGGATGACCGGCGGCCTGCACGGCTACGACGCGGCGTCGCCGCGGCCGCGGTTCCTGCGGCTCGAACTCGCCCTCGAGGGAGGGCGGCGGCTCGGGTTCACCGATCCCCGCCGCTTCGGGCGGATCCGCCTCGCCGACGATCCCCGTCGCGAACCGCCGGTCTCGTCGCTCGGGTTCGATCCCTTGCTGGAGATGCCCTCGCCGCAGCGGTTCGAGTCGGCGCTGCGGACGCGGCGAGGGAACGTCAAGCGGCTCCTGCTTGACCAGACCTTCGCGGCGGGCGTGGGCAACTGGATCGCCGACGAGGCCCTCTACCAGGCGAGGATCTCGCCGCACCGCGAACTCGAGTCGCTCGATGCCGCCGAGGTGCGGCGACTTCGGAGCCGCCTTGCGGCGATCGTCCGCACCGCGGTCGGCCTGAAGTCGGTCTCGGATCGCTTCCCCCGCTCGTGGCTCTTCCACCATCGCTGGGGCCGGGTCGCCGGCGCCCGCACCCGCGAGGGGTGGAGGATCGTGCACGAGACCATCGCCGGCCGCACCACCGCATGGGTGCCGGAACGGCAGCGATGAGCGGCGAAGGCGGCGGGTGGTGGTGGCCCCGCTGGTTCCCGCCGGACCTGCGGCTTCCCTGGCCGCAGCAACTGGCGATCCACTGGCGGGCCAACATGCTGATGCTGCGGTCGCCGCGGGCGATCGCGGGGTTCTGCGCGATCTCCTTCCCGCCGGTGGCGATCCCGATCGGCGCGGCGATCGCGGGGGACTGGCTCTCCGGCGAACCACGGGGCCTCGACAGCGCCGCTGGACTGGCCCTCTACGGCCTGGTGATCGCGACCTATCTGCTCGCCCAGCACCTCGCCTTCATGCAGGCGATCGACCGCACCTACCTGCCCTTCGTCCGGGACGCCCTCGCCGAACGGGGCATGCCGGTCTGCCGCCGCTGCGGGCATCGCCTGCACGCCGCGGGGGTGGCCTGCCCGGAGTGCGGTCCCGCCGCCTGACCCGCGTCGCACCGTGCGGGCCGCGCCCGTGCACACCTCCCCGGCGGGACTACACTCCCCGCCCAAATCAGGCGTCCGGCAACCCCCGGACGGCATCCGTGAAGATCCGCAACTTCTCGATCATCGCCCACATCGACCACGGCAAGAGCAC
>CAZQUA010000288.1:0-1898 GCA_964596455.1 uncultured Isosphaeraceae bacterium | reverse complement strand
CGCTCGCCGCGGAGGGCTTCGGAATGGACGCTTCAATCCGTGCCGCACGCGGCCAGTCGCGGCGGCAAGGCGACGCGAGCGGCGGATGCAGGGTTGTGGACGCCTTCGGCGATCCGTATACTCCGCCCCCGCATCGTCATGGATCGACGATGACGCAGACGGGCGACGCCTCCGCACGCATCGAGCATGCCGAGGTCGCATCGCCCGGCCGACGCGAGGGCGCGTCGCTGCGGGATCGCGGAGCGGACCGTTGGTCCGAGCCGCGGTCGAGTGAAGGCGGCCCGCAAGGGCTTCCGACAGGGTCAAGGAGCCGACCAATGCCCCCGACGACATCTTCATCTCCGTCGACGTCTTCCTCCAAGGTCGTGCGTGCCGGATCGGTGGTCCTCCTCGAGGAGACGGCGGTCCCCGCGCGGAAGCCGCCCCGCCGCCGCGGCGGCAAGGCGGTGCCGCTCTCGGAGCGTCCGGTCGAGGAGCTGTGGGACCTGTACTCCCGCGAGCCCTCGGAGGAGCTGCGGAACTTCTTCATCGTGAAGTACCACGACATCGTCCGCTTCACCGCGGAGCGGATGCACATGAAGCTCCCCTCGGAGGTCGACGTGGACGACCTCATGTCCGCAGGCCTGTTCGGCCTGATGGACGCGATCGACAACTTCGATCCGCAGCGCGGCGTGAAGTTCGAGACCTACTGCGCCCAGCGGATCCGCGGGGCGATCTTCGACGAGCTCCGGGCGATGGACTGGGTGCCGCGGCTGGTCCGCTCCCGCACCGCCAAGGTCGAGCGGATCCGCAAGGCCATGGAGATGGAGAGCGGCCGCCGCCCGACCGACGAGGAGCTCTGCGCCCGCCTGAACGTGAGCGGCTCGGAGTTCGAGAAGCTCTCCAAGGACTCGCGTCCCGTCGGCGTGGTCAGCCTCAATCGCAAGTGCTTCGAGGGGGACTCGAGCCGGGAGGTCCGCGAGATCGACGTGATCCGGGACAACCGCCAGGAGAACCCCGTCCAGGTCATCCAGAAGCAGGACCTGCAGACGCTCATGACCCGCGGCCTCTCCCGCGCCGAGCGCCTGATCCTGATCCTCTACTACTACGAGGAGATGACCATGAAGGAGATCGGGCTGACCCTCGACCTCTCCGAGAGCCGGGTCAGCCAGATGCACAGCAGCATCCTCGCCCGCCTCAAGGCGCAGATGCAGCATCGCACCCGGGACCTGTGACCGTTCGCCGCCGCGGCGAGGAAGCTGCGGCCGCCGGACGATTCGACGATCGCCCCACGAGAACGGGGCCCGCCGACGGCGGGCCCCGTTCTCGCAATCCCGGGAATCCCCATGGAGCGTGCCGGGATCGAACCGGCAACCTCCGCCTTGCAAAGGCGGCGCTCTCCCAATTGAGCTAACGCCCCGGCGCTTCCATCGTCGCGGCCAGGCCGCGGCGGTCCATCGTTGCCGCGTTGTATCGGCGGATCAAGGCTCGGTCTCCGCAAGGAGATCGATCCGCACCGGCGTGATCAGGTTGACCCGCAGGCCCTCGTCGTATCGGACCGTGCCCGCGACCCCGACGAGGCGGCCGGTCATGGTGGCGAGGTCGATGCCTGCGGAGGGCATCAGGTAGGCGAGGGTCGGGCCTTCGCCGGTCTCCTGCAGGCGGAAGAGGCGGGGCAGGCGACGCCCGTCGTAGACCGCCGAGGCGTTCAGGCGGCCCACCGCGGCGTAGTCCGCCCGAGCTTCGAGCACCCGGCGGGTCTCGCGGATCGCCTCGACCTCGAGCAGGGTCTGCTCCTGCATCCGACGGAGGTTGGCGAGCCGTGACTGGATCTCCTCCTGCAGGCGAAGCTGCTCCGCCCGCAGCACCGCGCGGGAGCGGACCGCCGCAGAGGTCGAGCTCGACTCCGCGAGCACGAG
>CAZQUA010000287.1:0-1929 GCA_964596455.1 uncultured Isosphaeraceae bacterium | reverse complement strand
GCCGCGACGAGCTCGTGCGGATCTTCGTCTCCGGCGGCGACACCCCGCCGGAGACGGTCGAGGCGATCGTCGCGATCGGCGGGAAGCTCCTCGTCTGCGCCGCGATCTTCCAGATCCTCGACGCGGTGGGCATCGTCTACAGCGGCGCCCTCCGCGGCGCCGGCGACACCCTCGTCCCCGGGGTGGTGACGGTGGTGTTCAGTTGGCTCTTCATCGTCTTCGGCGGATGGCTGGTGGTGGAGACCCTGCCCGGCCTCGAGTCGGTGGGGCCGTGGCTGGCGGCGACCGCCTATCTGACGGCCCTCGGCGTGGTGATGGCGTGGCGGTTCGAGTCGGGGGCATGGCGGCGGCTTCGCCTCGTGGACGATGCCCCCGGCCGCGACGAGCGGCCGCTGGCCATCAATCTGCCGCTTCCGGACGCCGCCGCAGCCACCGCCGACCTCGTCGGCGAACTCGCCCGGGAGCGGCTCCGGGCGGACCGCCAACCCTCCCGCGACGGTTGAGCGGGGTCGGTCGCGGCGATACAGTCTCCGATTCGCTCCGCCGCCCCGGCGGCGGGCAGCATGGCGAAGGGCCGCGTGGCGGCCCCCACCGCCCTCGCCGTCTCCCCATGCCTGCGGGCCGCTCGGCCGGCAGGTTCGCCCCCTAGGAGTCACGCATGGTCTCCCCGACGGAATCGGCCCTCGACACGGTGATCGGAGGCAGCGCTCGCGATCCCGAGCAGGCGGCGGCGATCGTCCGCGAAGCCCGGGCGTTCGAGGCGGCGGGGGACCGCATGGCGGCGATCGAGGCGTACCGGCGGGCCATCGCCTGCGACGAGCATGCCGAGACGATCTTCCGCCTCGCGTTCCTGCTCGACCTCTCCGGCGACGAGGACGGGGCGATGGAGCTCTACGAGCAGCTGGCCTCGCGCACGGATCCGCCGGTCAACGCCCTGATCAACCTCGCCATCCTCCATGAGGACCGCGGGCAGTGGATCCGCGCCGAGAAGTGCCTGCGGCAGGTCCTCGAGACCGATCCCAACCATCCGCGGGCGCGTCTCTTCATGAAGGACGTGCTTGCCTCGAAGGACATGATCTACGACGAGGAGCACGACCGCGACCGGGTTCGCCGCGACGCCCTCCTCGACACGCCGGTGACGGACTTCGAACTCTCCGTGCGGGCCCGCAACTGCCTCCGCAAGATGCAGATCCGCACGCTCGGCGACCTGCTCAAGATCTCCGAGGCGGAGCTGCTCTCCTACAAGAACTTCGGCGAGACCAGCCTCAACGAGATCAAGGAGATGCTCGCCTCGAAGGGCCTTCGCCTCGGGCAGGGCATCGACGGCGGCTCCTTCGGCCGCATCCGCAAGGACATCATCGATCAGCTCCGGGGCAAGGCCTCCGAGGCGGTGCTGAACAAGCCGATCTCGGTGCTCGACCTGACCGTGCGGGCCCGCAAGGCGCTCCAGCTGCTGAACATCCAGACGATCGGCGAACTGGCCGCCCGCACCGAGGCGGAGCTGATGGGCGTGAAGAACTTCGGGGCGACGAGTCTCGAGGAGATCCAGCGGAAGCTCGCCGATCACGGCCTCGGCCTCCGGCAGCTCGACGCCGAGTCCTGAATCGGCAGCGGAGGGCGATCCCCTCGGAGGCGAGGAGCGAACACGGGATCCGGGAGCGGCGGCGGAGCGATCCTCGCCTCGCCGGACCCTCCGGTCGGGCAAGTCCTCGCAGCGAGGCTGGCCCCACGGCAGCGGCCCCGCGGACGGGGTCCCACGAGAGGAGTTGCCCATGGACGGACGACTCGGCCGCGGAACCCGTCGGAAGACCACCGCTCCCGCGGGAGCCGCGGACGCTCCGCCGGCTGCCCTTCCACAGGCGGCGGCGGGAGGCGACGCCTCTCGCCGGCAAGTGATCCTCGCCGCCGCCGGCCTGCTCGCCGCGGCGG
>CAZQUA010000286.1:0-2012 GCA_964596455.1 uncultured Isosphaeraceae bacterium | reverse complement strand
CGGCACCGTGCCAAGCCAGAAGGCCGCCATGGTCGCGGCACCCATGGTCGGCGAGGCGGTGCCGGCGGCCACCGCCGCGAACGCCCACAGCCAGCCGCAGGGCAGCAGCGGCGTCGCGAGGCCGACGATCGCCGATCGCGGCAGCGGCCCTCTCGCCATCGCGGCGCGGTGCACCGCGGCGATCGTCCTCGCGAGGCCCTTCGGCAGCGGCACGCAGGCGAAGCGAAGGCCCGCAAGGCCGAGCAGCATCCCCACGCCGACGAGGGCGATGGTCGCGCCGGCGAGGATCGCCGCGACCCGCTGCAGGCCCACGAGACCGCCGCCGAGATCGAGGGTCGCGCCGAGCGTGCCCGCGGCGGCACCGACGGCTGCGTAGGACAGGAGCCTCGCGAGGTGGTAGCACCAGAGGGCCGCGCGGCTGCGGCCGCCATCGCCGCAGGCGGTGCAGACCGCGACGAGGCCTCCGCACATGCCCCCGCAGTGGGGACTGCCCACGAGGCTCGCCGCGAACACGCTCGCCAGCAGCGGCATCATCCCGACCGCTCCTTCCCCGCGGGCCGACCTAACTCGAGCACCCGTCGGAAGCGGTCGGTGTAGGTCTCGTCGCCGTGGCGGACCCGCACGCGGAACTCCCACTGCCCCGCGACCGAAGCGGGCAGGTCCGCCTCGTAGCGGCCGGGCGTGGTCGCGGCGAGGCCGAGATCGCCGCCGCGATCGACCTGCAGCAGCGGGATCGCCTCGACCTCGACGATCGCCTGTTCGATGGGGATGCCCTGGCGATCGGTCACCGCGAGTTCGAGGCGGGGCCGCCGCGGATCGACGGGGCTCTGCCGGAAGCTGGGGGTGATGTTCCAGCGGAGGCGTTCGTTGACCGCCCGCTGCCGCTGGACCGACTCCCAATCGACGGCTCGCTCGTAGTAGTCCCGCTCGACGGCGGCGCCCTGGCCCGACAGCGCCGCCCGCACCGTGACCACCGCCAGGGCCACGCTCGCGGCGAGCATCGCCACCGGCACCAAGGCCCAGCGGTTCTCGACGAGGCGGCGAAGGCGGGAAGACTCGGGGGCGGACGGGTTGGGGATCATGGCGCGGCTCCAGGGTCCTCGCGCCGCGGCGGTGCGGTCCGCAACGGCCCGAGCACGCGAAGGGTCTCCACCGCCTCGAAGCGGCCGTCGTCGGCGATGCGGATCTCGACGCTGCGGCGGCCTCCCGCGAACGACTCGGGGCGGCTGCGGACCCGGAACTCGAGCTCCACCGAGCGGATCGGCTCGATGGTCGCCGTGAGCGGGCCGAGCAGCTCGACCTCCGGATCGACCGCGGCGATGGTGTAGCGGCGGGCGTCGCGGGTGCGGTTGTCGATGCGGATCCGCAGGGGACTCTCGATCCGTCCGTCCTCGAGCACGCGATGGGTCTCGCCGGGGCTCCGCAGCTGCACCACCATCGCGTCCTGCCTCGTGAGCAGCAGGATCGCGAGGGCGGTCACCGCGGCGGCGAGCAGCAGCGGATAGACCACGAGGCGGAAGCGGAACCGCCGGCGGGGCGTGCCTTCGAGGGAGTTCTGCGAGCCGTAGCGGATGAGGCCGGGGGCCCGCCCCACCTTGGCCATGATGCCGTCGCAGGCGTCCATGCAGGCGGTGCAATGCAGGCACTCGAGCTGCAGGCCGTTGCGGATGTCGATGCCGGTGGGGCAGACCGCCACGCACAGGTGGCAGTCGATGCAGTCGCCCGTGGTCCTCGCCTGGCCACCTTCGCGGGCGGCTTCGCGGGCGGCTTCGCGAAGGATCCGGCCCCGCGGCTCGCCGCGGCGGCGGTCGTAGCCGACGATCAGCGAGTCCCGATCGAGCAGCACCGACTGGAAGCGTCCGTAGGGGCAGACGAGGGTGCAGAGCTGCTCCCGGAAGAAGCAGAAGTCGAACATCATCAGGCCCGTCGTCGCTGCGAACACCGCGAACGCCACCGGATGGTCCGCGGGCGAGCCGAGGGGCCAGACCACCAGGTCGTCGGTGCCCACGACG
>CAZQUA010000285.1:0-2024 GCA_964596455.1 uncultured Isosphaeraceae bacterium | reverse complement strand
AGATGACCCCCACCCCCGAAACTCGTTCGGCCGCCGGCCTTGACCGCATGCTGTTCGCCTATGCCATTGCCGGCGGGGCGGCCGCGACTGGCGCGTCCGGGGCGATCGTCTACAGCGGCGTGCAGAACCTCTCCCTCTCTGCAGGGGCAGGGCCACCGAACAGTCTCGCCATCGATGTGGACGGCGGCGGGACGGACTTCACCCTCACCTTCCTCGCCCACAATGGCACGAACCCCGGGCGCTTGGAGATCGCGAGTTCCGCGTCGTCGCAGTCGCTCGCCACCGGCGCAAGCAGCAAAATCGCCGCGGCGCTCTCAGCGGGCACGGCGGTCTCGTCGTCGCCTGGGCCGAACCAGTGGGCCGCCTCCAGCACCGCGAAGCTGATGACCGAGTTCGACCAGACCACCGGCGCCGCGCTGGCCGGCGACTGGGGCAACGCGAGCAGCAAGTACATCGGCGGCCGCATCGAGACCACCCCGGGCTCGAACCAGTTCAACTACGGCTGGATCCGGATCAGCACGCCAAGCAGCGACGCCGGTAGCGTCGTCGTCCATGACTGGGCGTACGAATCGACGCTCAACCAGTCGATCGTTGCGGGTGCGATCCCCGGCGGCGGAGCAATGGCGCTCTTCTCGCTCGGCGCGAGCGGCCTGGGCCGTTGGCGGCAGCGGAAGCGGGTGGGATGAGCGGTCCGGAGGCGTGCGGGGCATCGGGGCGGGCAGGCCTCGACCAGCGGCTCCCGCCGACGGCACCCGCCGCGGCCGCCCGGGCGGGGATGAGGTGAACGCGCCGCGTCGCCTGCTGCTCGTCGGCCTCGACGGCCTTGACGCCTCGCTGATGCATCCGGCGATCGACGCCGGCACGCTTCCGGCGTTCGCAGAGTTCGCCGCGCGGGGCGCGATGGGCACGCTCTCCGCCGGCGGCGTGACCGAGCCGGCGGTGGCATGGACGACGCTCGCCACCGGCCATCCGCCCGAGCGGCACGGCGTGCTCGACGCGACCCGCTTCGATGCCGCGAGCGGCGAACGGCTCCCGGTGGGGAGCTGGTGTCGGCGGACGCACGCCCTGTGGAACCTCGCGAGCCGCGAGGACCTTCGCAGCGTCGTGGTCGGATGGCCCGCGAGCCATCCAGCCGATCCGGTGCGGGGCGGGTTCGTCTCGGATCGCTTCTTCGAGGTCTCGGCGCGGCTCGGCGAGCCGTGGCGGGTGCCGGAGCGGTCGCTGCATCCTGCGAGCCTCGAGGCGGAACTCGCCGAACTTCGACTGCATCCCGACGAACTCGGCGAGGCGGAGATCGCCCCGTTCGTGCCGGCGCTGGCGGAGGTCGATCAGGATCGGGATCGGCGCCTCGCCGTCGTCATGGAGGCGATCGCGGCGACCGTCTCGCGGCACGCGGTCGCGACGCACCTGCTTGCAAGCACGGAGTGGTCGCTTGCGGCCGTCCGCTATCCCCTCGTCGACGCGTTGGCCCGCTGGTTCCTGCCGTTCCGATCGCCGTGCGGCGCGGGCGCCGATGAAGTGGCGGAGCGGGACGCAAGGATCTACGGCGGGGTCGTCGACGCCTCGCTGCGCCTGCTCGATGGCATGCTCGCGACGCTGCGAGGCCTCGCCCGCGACGCCACGGTGGTGGCCTGCTCGCCCTTCGGCATGCGGTGCACGCCCGATCGCCGAGCGGCCCCCGCGGACGAGGGCGGCCCGTCGGTGCTTCGCCACCCGCATGGCTTCGTGGCGATCGGGGGCGAAGGAATCGCCGCCGATCGGCTGATCCACGGCGCTGCGGCGATCGATCTGGTCCCGACGGCGCTCGCGGTGCTGGGCCTCCCGATCGGCGAGGATCTTCCCGGGCGTGTCCTACGGGAAGCGTTCCTCGAGCCGCCTCGAAACGGGTCGACCTCCTCGATCTCTTCATGGGAAGCGCTCGAGGGCGACTTCGGCCGCATCGAGGCCTCGGGCGTGCCCGCCGCCGGCGTCGAGGCGGGCGAACTTGTCCGGCAGCTCGTCGATCTCGGCTACCTCGACCGCAG
>CAZQUA010000284.1:0-2044 GCA_964596455.1 uncultured Isosphaeraceae bacterium | reverse complement strand
TGGCGGCGTTCGCGGCGGGCATGCGGGCTCCGAGCAGCACCGTCGCGTGCAGGGCGAGGCTCGACAGCAGTCCGACGGCAAGCATCGTTCGGGACATCTCAGTCTCCTCCGATGGCGTCCTCTGGAAGCACCCCGAGGTCGGCATCGATCCCGGCGCCTCGGAGGCGCGACCACACCGCGAGCATCCGATGGTGGGTCACCGCGGTGCTCTCCGGAAGCAGCACCGCCCGGTCGTCCTGGCCGAGGGCGGCGACCGCCGCTTCCGGCGAAACGGCCTCGCCGTCGAGGCGGAGGCGATCCGGGCCGACGACGAGGACGCGGAGCGTCCGACCCGCAAGGTCGAGGCGGCCGCCCCCCGCCACCTTCGCGGGCGAGGCGTCGGCGAGGCGAAGCGGCACCGAGTTCGCCAGCATCACCACCGCGCCGCAGAGCAGGATGAACAGCAGGTCCACGAAGCTCCGCGAGATCACGGCGATGCCTCCTTGGCCGCCGCGAGGCCGCAGCCGGCCAGCGCCAGGTCGAGCATGAAGGCGGCGATCGTCGCGGCGAGGGCAATCGTCAGGCCGGCCACGGTGGTGATGCAGGCGATGCCGAGGCCGGCGCCGATCCCGGCCGAACCCGGCCCGGCGTCGAGCAGCTCGAAGCATTCGATGACGCCGAGCACGGTGCCGAGAAGGCCCAGGGCCGGCGGCACCTCGATGAAGAACCGCAGCACCCGCTCATGGGCCCGCAGGGCCCGCTCGGGGGCGGCGCGGAGCAGCAGTCCCCGCACGCCCACCGTCCAGGCCCGCTCGATCAGCACCGCGAGCAGCAGCACCGAGCATCCGAGCAGCGGCCACATGAGCGGACCTCCGAGTTCGATGAGGCGTGCGAGCACCGCGGCGATCCTTCAGCTTCAGGGCGAGGCCAGAAAGGCGGCGAAGTCGAGCGAGGCCAGGATCCGTTCGGCATCCCTCGCCAGCACTCGGCGGGCCCGCTCCCGCCCGCCGTCGAAGGCGGCGTTGGCGCGAGCCGCATTGGCGCGGCGGGTCTCCTCGACGGTCGCGGGCGTGGGCATCTCCGGAAGCGGCAGCTCGTGGCGGATCGCCATCGTCTCGAGGCGAAGCTGCACCAGATCGAGTTCCTGCTCGAGCGACTGCTGCCGTGCGTGGATCGAGACGGGGTCGCGGCCCTCGCGGATCGCCGCTGCGGCCTGGGAGTCGGCCTTGGACAGATCGCGGGCGAGGCGGTTCCGCTGCTGCACGAGTTCCCGGAACTGCTGCTTGGCTTCGTCGCTCGCCGTGGAGGCGTTGGCGGCGGCCGGCAGGGCGAGCGAGGCCGCGAGCATGGCGGCCGCGGCGGAGAGGGCGAGCGGTTGGATTCGGCGGGGGATCATGAAGGATCTCCTGGTTCGTGGTGAAGGCGTCGGGGGAAGCAGGCTCGCTCCTCGCGTCGCCGGCAGGGTCGCCGGCGACGCGGGGAGGCGAGATCTCAGTTGGCGGAGAGACGGTTCATCCGTCCGGCAAGCTCGTCGTCGATGGAGATCGCCGGCAGGGCGAGCGAGGCGTCGCCCTCGGCGGGCGCGATCGTGTCGATCCGCTCCTGCAGCGTGCCCATGCTGCCCTCGAGCGCCGAAGTGATTGCGCCATCGAACCCTTCGAGCGTCTCGGAGAGCGACCGCATCGACGCGACGAAGCCCTCCATGCCGCCAAGGCCGTCCTGCATGCCGCTCACGCCGGCGATGAGGTCGTTCACGCCCTGCACGGTGCGGAGAAGGTCGAGGTAGTCGCCCATCCGCTCCGCAGTGGCCTCGAGCTGCGCGAAGAGCACCTCCGAGCCCATCAGCACCCGCTGGTGTGCAAGAGCCGCCTGCTCGAGCACCGCCAAGGCGCCCGCCCAGAGATTGCGCTCGTCGGGCGTGAGCTTCCGGGCGTTGCGGCGGACCGAAGCCAGATCGCGGATCGTCCGGTAGTGGGCGATCAGCCGCTGCTTGCGGATCGGATCGGAGGTCTGGCCGATGCGGCGGGCGATGCCGTCCAGAAGGGCCTCGGCCTGCCGGTCCGGC
>CAZQUA010000283.1:0-2137 GCA_964596455.1 uncultured Isosphaeraceae bacterium | reverse complement strand
CCCACCATGCCGCCACGTAGTCGGGGCGGCGGTTCTGGTAGTGCAGGTAGTAGGCATGCTCCCAGACGTCGAGGCCGAGGATCGGCGTGCAGCCGCACTCGGCGATGCCCTCCATGAGCGGGTTGTCCTGGTTGGGGGTCGAGCAGATCGAGAGCGAGCCGTCCTTCTTGGCGCCCAGCCACGCCCAGCCGGATCCGAAGCGTCCCGCGGCCGCCGCGGCGAACTTCTCTTTCATGCCGTCGATCGATCCGAACGCCGCCGCGATCGCTGCGGCGAGCGACGCATCGGGCTCGCCGCCGGTGCCGGCGGGGGCCATCACCTGCCAGAAGAGCGAGTGGTTGAAGTGCCCGCCGCCGTTGTTGCGGACCGCGGTGCGGATCGACTCGGGGAGGGTCGCGATGCGGCGGCACAGCTCCTCGATCGGAAGCGACTGCAGGTCGGCATGCCCCTCGAGGGCCTTGTTCAGGTTGGTGACGTAGGCCTGATGGTGCTTGGTGCGATGGATCGACATCGTGGCGGCATCGATCACCGGCTCGAGAGCGTTGTCGGCGTAGGGCAGGTCGGGAAGGGTGAAGGGCATCGCGGTCTCCCAGAAGACGGGTGGGTGAGGAACGGAGCGGGGCGGCGTTCGCCTGCGGGGGCGGCACCGCCAGCATCCCGGCGAGGGGCGGAGTGTACCGCGGAGCGGCGTCGGACCGCTCGTATCATCGCCGCATGGACCGCCTCGGCCGGGTGATCGACGCGAACCTCAACCGGGCGAGCGAGGGCCTGCGGGTGCTCGAGGATGCCGCGAGGTTCGGCCTCGAGTCCGCCTCGCTCTGCGGCCGCCTGAAGTCCATGCGGCATCGCCTGCGGGTGGCGGTGGCGGCGGTGCCGGCGGAGCGGCTGCGACGCGGCCGCGACGCCGAGGGCGATCCCGGCCGTGGGATCACCGTGCCGACGGAATCGGTCCGTGCGGATTGGCCGGCGGTGGCCGCGGCGGCGGGCGGCCGCCTTGCCGAGGCCCTTCGCAGCATCGAGGAGCTGCTCAAGGTGCAGGGCGTCGCGGCCGATGCGACCGCTGCCTCCGAGGTCGAGCGACTTCGCTACGAGAGTTACGCGATCGCCGCCGAGGTCGAGCGGGGACTCGTCGCGATGCGGCCGCGGCAGTGGCGGCTGTGCCTGCTGCTGACCGAGGATCTCTGCACGCTCCCCTGGCCGCAGGTGCTCGCGGAGGCGATCGCCGGCGGCGCGGATGCCGTGCAGATCCGCGAGAAGGGCCTTGCCGACGCCGCCCTGCTCGAGCGGGTGCGGCGGGCGATCGGGATCGCCCGTCCCGCCGGTGCGGCGGTCGTCGTCAACGACCGCGTCGACCTCGCGCTCGCGGCCGGCGCCGACGGCGTGCACCTCGGCCAGGAGGACCTGCCGGTGTCGAAGGCGAGGGCGATCGCCGGCAGCGAGCTCCTGATCGGAGCCAGCACCCACTCCCTCGAGGAGGCCGAGGCGGCGATCGCGCAGGGTGCGGATGGACTCGGGGTCGGTTCGATGTTCGCGACCGCCCTCAAGCCGAGCCTCGAACCGACCGGCCTTGCCTTCCTGCAGGCGTTCCTCGCCCGGCATCCCGGCGTGCCGCATCTGGCCATCGGCGGGATCTCGCCGGCGAACGCCGCGGCGGTCGCGGCTGCGGGCGGCCGGGGCGTCGCGGTCTCCTCGGCGATCTGCGGCGCGTCCGACCCGCGGGGCGTGGCGGAGCGCCTGTGCGAGGCGATCGGCGGCGGCACCCATCGGGCTTGATCCGCCCGGGCGGAGCGGGTTCGCCTCATATACTCGCCCTTCGCCTCGACTTCCCCGCGCCTCCCGAGACGCCCATGGGCCTCCTCGACCGCTTCCGCAGCAAGACTCGGCCCGCCGCCATCACCACCGCCTCCGCCGGCGACCTCGAAGGTGCGATCGAGGCGATCGGACGCGAGTTCCTCGACCGCGCCGGCCGCCACCGCGCCGGCGTGCTGAGCGGGGCGTACTGGTCCGACGCCCTCATGAACTGGTCGATGAAGGACGAGGCCTTCAAGGTCCAGCTCTTCCGGTTCGTCGATGCGTTCCCCGCCCTGAAGACGCCCGAGCAGGTCCACGACCATCTCGAGGACTACCTCTCGCAGCC
>CAZQUA010000282.1:0-2172 GCA_964596455.1 uncultured Isosphaeraceae bacterium | reverse complement strand
ACACCTACCCGATCCAGCCCAAGCCCCACTCCTTCGAGTACCTCCGCGAGGTCGCCCACCTGCGGCCCCGCACCAACACCTTCGGGGCGATCGCCCGCGTCCGGCACTGCCTCGCGATGGCGGTCCATCGCTTCTTCGACCGGCACGGCTTCTTCTGGATCCACACCCCGATCGTCACCGCCAGCGACTGCGAGGGCGCCGGGCAGATGTTCAAGGTCTCCACCCTCGACCTCGCCAACCTGCCCCGCACCCCCGAGGGCGGGGTGGACTTCGGCCAGGACTTCTTCGGCAAGCCCGCGCACCTCACCGTCTCCGGGCAGCTGAACGTGGAGTGCTGGTGCCTGGCCCTCTCCAAGGTCTACACCTTCGGGCCGACCTTCCGCGCCGAGAACTCCAACACCAGCCGCCACCTCGCGGAGTTCTGGATGATCGAGCCGGAGATCGCCTTCGCCGATCTCGCCGCCGACGCCGACCTCGCCGAGGCGCTGCTCAAGTCGATCTTCACCGACCTGCTCGCCGAGCGGGGCGACGACATGCGGTTCTTCGCCGACCGCATCGACAAGACCTGCATCGAGCGGCTCGAGCGGTTCATCGCCGCAAGCTTCGAGCGGATGGACTACTCCGAGGCGATCCGCCGCCTCGAGGAGGCCGAACGCAAGGGGCACACGTTCGACTTCCCCGTCAAGTGGGGCATGGACATGCAGTCCGAGCACGAGCGGTTCCTCACCGAGACGCTCGTCGGCCGCCCGGTCGTCGTGATGAACTACCCCAAGGACATCAAGGCCTTCTACATGCGCCTCAACGACGACGGGAAGACCGTCGCGGCGATGGACGTGCTCGCCCC
The DNA here is from genome assembly GCA_964596455.1 of uncultured Isosphaeraceae bacterium. Lineage (GTDB taxonomy): Bacteria > Planctomycetota > Phycisphaerae > Phycisphaerales > SM1A02 > CAZQUA01. Next base: position 1,328 of record CAZQUA010000282.1, on the reverse strand, counting down.
GGGGATCGGCGAGATCATCGGCGGAAGCCAGCGCGAGGAGCGGCTCGACGTGCTCGACCGCCGCATCGCGGAGATGGGCCTCGATCCGGCGGCCTACTGGTGGTACCGCGACCTGCGCCGCTACGGCAGCGTGCCGCACGCGGGATTCGGCCTCGGCTTCGAGCGGACGATCGTCTACGCGACGGGCATGGCGAACGTGCGCGATGCGATCCCCTTCCCCCGCACGCCGCGAAGCGCGGACTTCTGAGGTGGCCCTCGACGCCCCGTCCGCCCCGCCGACGGCCCGCCGCCTCGCCCTCGTCACCGGCGCCAGCGCCGGGATCGGCGAGTCCTTCGCGGAACTGCTCGCCGAGCGGGGCTTCGACCTCGCCCTGACGGCCCGTCGCGCCGATCGGCTCGAGGCGCTCGCGACGCGGCTCTCGCAGGCCCACGGCATCGAGGCGTTCGCGATCGCCGCGGATCTCGCGGAGCCGCAGGCGCCCGACCGCGTGGTCGAATCGATCGCGGCGCAAGGACGTCACGTCGACGTCCTCGTCAACAACGCCGGCTACGGGCTGCCGAAGCGCTTCGCGGCGACGCCGTGGCGCGACCAGGCGAGGTTCATCGAGGTGCTCGTGGCGGCGCCGCTGCATCTGTCGCGCCTGGTGCTTCCGGGGATGCTCGAGCGTCGCTGGGGGCGGATCGTGAACGTCGCCTCGCTCGCGGCGTTCGCGGTGGAGCCGCCGGGGTCGACCTATCCCGCGGCGAAGCGGTTCATGGTCTCGGCGAGCCGCGCGATGTGGCTCGAGCTGCGAGGCAGCGGCGTGCACGTCACCGCATGCTGCCCCGGCTTCACCCGGACGGAGTTCCACGACGTGCTCGAGGTCCGCGCCGCCATGGACACCCTGCCCCGATTCATGTGGCAGAGCTCCCGCGCGGTCGTCGAGGCGTCCTGGCGGGCCGTTGAGCGCAACCGCCCCGTCGTCGTCACCGGCCTCTTCAACAAGGCGACCGCCGCGGCGATGCGGTTCCTGCCCTTCCGTCTGGCGGCGAGCATGACCCCGAAGATCCTCCGCGACCGCGCCGTGATGAACGAGGGTTGAGGCGGCGGGCAGCGGCGGCTGCCGCGGCGGGCGAAGCGGTTGCGGACACGATGGACCGCCGGGGCCTGACGGTCACGAGGCCCGCGTCCATCCGGTCCGTGGCGTCCATCGTCTCCATCCAACCATCTCTCTCCCACTCCCACTCCCACTCCCCGCTCACGCCTCCGCCGCGAAGATCGCCTGCTGCCGTTCCGCCTGGCGGGTGAACATCGCCAGGCCGCCGACGGCCCGGGCGCCCCGGGAGGC
>CAZQUA010000281.1:0-2236 GCA_964596455.1 uncultured Isosphaeraceae bacterium | reverse complement strand
CTGCCAGTTCCGCCACACCGGCAGGCGTGGGCGAAGGGAGAGGATATCGGCGAACGACGCGGGCGCCGCGAGGCGAACCGGGCTCCGCCCGCGCCGCGGCGGGCGGCTCCTACGACTCGATGCCCGCGAGCGTGTAGTTGGGACTCTCCCGCGTGATGGTGATGTCGTGGGGATGGCTCTCGACCACCGAGGCCGCGGAGACCCGGACGAAGCGGGTGTCCTGGCGAAACTCGTCGATCGAACCGCAGCCGCAGTAGCCCATGGCCGCCCGCAGGCCCCCGACCATCTGGTAGATGAATTCGCCGAGGGAGCCTCGATAGGGGACCCGCCCCTCGACGCCTTCGGGCACGAACTTGCGGCTGCCGCCGCCCCCCTGCCCGTAGCGATCGCCGGAACCGGCGGCCATGGCGCCCTCGCTGCCCATGCCGCGGTAGCTCTTGAAGCGGCGGCCGCGGTGGAGCACCATCTCGCCGGGACTCTCCTCGAGGCCCGCGAGCAGGCCCCCGAGCATCACCGCCGAGGCGCCCGCGGCGAGGGCCTTGGCGATGTCCCCGCTCTGCCGGATGCCGCCGTCGGCGATCACGGGAACGCCCGCCGGCTCGGCCACCCGCAGGGCGTTCATGATCGCGGTGATCTGCGGCACGCCCACGCCCGTGACCACGCGGGTGGTGCAGATCGAGCCGGGACCGATCCCGACCTTGATGGCGTCGGCGCCGGCATCGATCAGGGCCTGGGCGCCCTCGGCGGTGGCCACGTTGCCGGCGATGACCTCGATCGGGGAGATCCGCTTGATGTGCCGAACCGTCTCGAGCACGTTGCGGCTGTGGCCGTGGGCGCTGTCGACCACCAGCACGTCGACCTCTGCGGCGAGCAGCGCCTCCACCCGCTCCGGCTGCAGCACCCCCACCGCGCCGCCCACGCGGAGACGCCCGCGATCGTCGCGGTTCGCCCGCGGATGGCGGCGGAGGTTGTCGATGTCCCGCATGGTGATCAGGCCCGCGAGGCACCCCTGCGGATCGGTGAGCAGGAGCTTCTCCACCCGCGCCCGATGCAGGATGCCCTCGGCTTCGGCGAGGGTGGTCTGCGGCGGCGCGGTCACGAGGTTCCGGCTCGTCATGACTTCGCCGACCCGCGTGGTGTCGGTGTGGCCCTGGAGGAACTTCATGTCGCGGCGGGTCAGGATGCCCACCACCCGGCCGTCGCCGCGGCCATCCTCGGTGACCGGGAAGCCGCTGACGCGATGCTCCTCCATGAGCTGCACCGCGCGGGCCACGCTGTCTCCGGGCGAGAGCGCCACCGGATCGGTGATGACCCCGTTCTCGCTCCGCTTCACGGTGGCGACTTCGCGGGCCTCCCGCGAGGGGCCCATGTTGCGGTGCACGATCCCCATGCCGCCCTCCTGGGCGAGCGCGATGGCGAGCCCCGCCTCGGTGACGGTGTCCATCGGGGCCGAGACGATCGGGATGTTGAGGCGGATCGAGCGGGTGAGGCGGGTGGAGGTGTCCGCCTCGTCCGGGGTGATGGCGCTGCTCCGCGGCAGCAGCAGGACGTCGTCGAAGGTGATGCCGTCCTGGACGATCTTGTCGTTCATCGCGGGATCATCCCCGCCCGCCGGCGGCGCTGTCAACGCCTCGCGGCGGCGACCCGGGAACCACCCCAATCCGACGGTCGGATCTGCTAGTCTCACCGATTCCGGCCCCGCCCCGACGAGACTCGGCGCGAGGGGCCCCGCTCCCCGTCCCGGAGACCCCCGCGTGGCCGCCAACCAGCTTCTCGTCTCAGGCTTCCAGCACGAGATCGGCACGACGCCCGGAGAGGGAGCCAAGGCGTGGCGGTCGTGGCTGGACGCCTGCATCCGGATCGAGGCGAGCGACCTGATCGTGAAGACCGACCAGGCTCCCCGGGTGCGGGTCCGCGGCTCGCTCAAGCCGCTGCAGACCGACGCCTGCGCCATGGGCCTGCTCTTCCAGCTCGCGAAGGACATCCTCGACGAGGGGCAGTACGACCACCTCCGCCGCCACGGCTCGATCGACTTCGCCTACGACTACGACCACCGCAACCGGTTCCGCGTGAACCTGTTCATGGCCCGGGGCAAGCCGGCGGTGGCGGCCCGTCTGATCACCAGCAACATCAAGCGCTTCGAGGACCTCTACCTGCCGCCGATCCTCGGCGACATCGCGATGAGCGCCCAGGGACTCATCCTCTTCTCGGGAGTCACCGGCTCGGGCAAGAGCAC
>CAZQUA010000280.1:0-2253 GCA_964596455.1 uncultured Isosphaeraceae bacterium | reverse complement strand
GGGCGATGCCTGCTCGAGCTCGGCGGCAACAACGCCATCATCGTGATGCCCGACGCCGATCTCGAGCTGGTGGTGCGGGCGGTCCTCTTCGGGGCCGTGGGCACCGCGGGGCAGCGCTGCACCACCACGCGGCGGCTGCTCGTGCACGAGTCGATCGTCGACACGCTCGTCGATCGGCTCGCCAAGGCCTACCGCAGCGTGCCGATCGGGAATCCCCTCGACGAGGGCACGCTCATGGGGCCGCTGGTGCGGCGGGAAGCGGTCGAGCAGATGGCCGAGGCCATCCGCCGGGCGGAGGCGGAGGGGTGCACCGTGGTCTGCGGCGGCCTCGCGGGCATCGAGCGGTTCCGCGGCACGCCCGGGCACTTCGTGGAGCCGACGATCGTCCGGGTGCCGGCCGGCAGGCTCCCCGAGATCGCCCGCGAGGAGACCTTCGCGCCGATCCTCTACGTGTTCGGCGTCGCGAGCCTCGACGAGGCGATCGAGATCCAGAACGGCGTCGATCAGGGCCTGTCGAGCGCGATCTTCACGGACTCGGTCCGCTCCGCCGAGCGGTTCCTCTCCGCCGATGGCAGCGACTGCGGCATCGCCAACGTGAACATCGGCACGAGCGGCGCGGAGATCGGCGGGGCGTTCGGCGGCGAGAAGGACACTGGCGGCGGTCGCGAGAGCGGCTCGGACTCCTGGAAGGCCTACATGCGTCGCCAGACCTGCACCATCAACTACGGCACCGACCTGCCGCTCGCGCAGGGCATCCGGTTCGGGGAGGCGTGATGGCGAGGGCAGGGGTGGCGGGGCGTCCGCTCGCGGCGGCGGTCCTGCTGCTGCTCGCCGGGTGCGCCTCGAAGTGGCAGGAGCAGCAGCATCGGGTCGCGGTGGGCATGAGCGAAGGCGAGGTCGAGTCGCTGCTCGGTCCGCCCTCCTCGCGGGTGCGGGTCCCGGCGGAGGCGGGGCGTCCGTCGCTGATGCGATGGCAGTGGGGGGATTCGCTCAGCACCCTTGCGACCGGCGCGATGTTCCCCGACTCGATTCCGCCGCGGGTGCTCGCGATCGGCTTCGACGAGGCGTCGAAGGTCGAGTTCATCCGTCCACCGCTGCCGCCGTGGCCGGGCTCGACGCCGCCCTGACCGCCTCTCATGACCGCCGGCCGGCCGCGGGCGGCGGGGCGGTTCACGACCGCGATCGATCCGGCGGCGACTGCCGCTCGCCGAGCCACTCGCTCGTGTCGAAGCGGTCGAGGGCTGCGAGATCGAGATCCGCCGCGGCCTTGTGGCCGGGCGGACTCGGGCGTGGCAAGGGCGAGGGTGAGGACGTCGCGGCGGCCGGAGGGGATGGGGCGGGGTTCGCGGCGGCGGGCGGAGTCATGAGGTCCGCCTCGGCGATTCCGAAGGCGCGGATCCACGCCTCGGTGTCGAGGGGCTCCTGCCGGGCATGCCCGCGGGGCAGGGGGCCGCCTCGACGGCCGCTTCGGGTCGAGACCGCATCCTCGCCGATCTGCCGCAGGAACCGCTCGGCGTCGAGCACGCGGCATCGTCGCCTCCGGGCGTGCCGCTGCACCTCGCGGTCGGAGCTGACGACGAGAATCGAGCGGGGCGAACTGCTGCGGTCGACCATCGCGGCGATCCACGCGTCCGCGGATCGCCCCGCACCGGACGCCACCACCCGAACCCGATCCCGTCCGCCGCCGCCGCCGCGGGGACCATCCATGACGAGAATGGCCTCCTCGCGGCGATAGCGGCTGCCCGCGACAAGCGCCGCGAGGCCGGCCGCATCGACGCCCGCCACCTCCGGGGGCAGGATGCCCTCGACATGGAGCAGGTTGCATCCGTCGATCAGGATCAGCATGGATCGTCGCTCGGTCCCTGGGGCGGTGCCCGGAAGGCACACGGTAGGGCCCCTCGGGCGGAGGGACCCGGCCCCCGGGGGCCGGATCAGCGGGCGGGGACGCTCCGAAGGCGGGAATCGACTTGCGAACCGCCCGATTCGCCGTTGTAATGCTTGGCTTCCCATTTCGACCGAGGACCACGAGACCCCTGCCCATGGCGATCCGGATCAAGGCCCGCGGCGGCGAGACCGCCGAACAGATGCTTCGTCGCTTCAAGAAGTTGTGCGAGAAGGAAGGGCTGACCAAGGAGGTCAAGAAGCGTCAGTACTACGAGAAGCCCTCGGAGCGCCGTCGCCGCGACCTTCGCCGGAGGGTCGTCCGCGTGGCCCGCGAAGCCATGGGTCCGATGGCCCGCCCGGGCCGCTGAG
>CAZQUA010000279.1:0-2269 GCA_964596455.1 uncultured Isosphaeraceae bacterium | reverse complement strand
CGGGGCGATGGAAGGAGAGCATCAGCAGATGCAGGTTCGTGGTGAGGCCGTTCATCGCGACGACCTCCTCCGGCTTCGCCCCGACGATGCGGGCGAGGCCCTCCCGCGCCCGGAGGTGGTAGTCGTACCAGGGCCGCCTCGCCGCGAGATGGCCCTGCACCGCCAGCGTCGCCCAGTCGGAGAGCTCCTCGTCGAGGATCTCGCGCACGCGGCGGGGCTGCAGGCCGAGGGAGTGCCCGCAGAAGTAGAGGCTCCGCCCGTCGAAGGGTCCCGGCGGACGCAGGAACTCCTCGGCGAGGCTTCGCAGCGGGTCGATCGAGTCCAGGTGGCGTGCGAACGCCTCGCTCGCCTCGAACGCGCCGACGTGCGCCGCCTCGAGCGATGCCGGAAGGGCGGCGCTCATCGGGCGGCCCCCGTCGCGACGCCGCCGCCGATCCCGAGGAACTCCGCGGCGGTGCCCGCGAGGATCCGGGCCTTCTGCGGCTCGGAGAGGTCGGGCATCGATCGCACGAGGGCGCCGGGGCGATGCTCGCCGAGCGGGAAGGGATAGTCGCTGCCCATCGCGATCCGCTCGCAGCCGACGAGGCCGACGAGGTGCCGAAGCGCCGCCTCGTCGTGGAGCAGCGAGTCGTAGACGAAGCGTCCGAGCATCTCGCCCGGAGGCCGGCTCGTCATCGTCGCGCAGAGATCCGGCCGCACCCGGTAGCCGTGGTCGATCCGCCCGATCGTGAACGGGAACGACCCGCCGCCGTGGGCGAGGCCCACGCGAAGCCGCGGCAGGCGATCGAGCACGCCGCCCATCGCGAGCGAGCAGGCGGCGCGGGCGGTCTCGGCGGGCATGCCCACGAGCCAGGGCAGCCAGTGCCGGGGCATCTCGGCGCGGCCCATCATCTCCCAAGGATGGATGAAGACCGCGGCGCCGAGCCGCTCGGCGGCCTCGAACACCGGGAAGAGCTCGGCGGCGTCCAGGTTCCAGGCGTTCACGTGGCTGCCGATCTGCACCCCCCGCAGGCCGAGCTCGCCGACGCACCGCTCGAGCTCGCCGATCGCCAGCTGCGGGTCCTGCAGCGGGATGGTGCCGAGGCCCTCGAAGCGGCCCGGATGGGCCTGCACCGTCGCGGCGAGGTGGTCGTTGAGGAACCTCGCCAGATCGAGGGCGTCGGCGGCCCGCGCCCAGTAGGAGAACATCGCCGGCACCGTCGAGAGCACCTGCAGGGCGACGCCGGCCTCGTCGCAGTCTCGAAGCCTCCGCGGCGGATGCCAGCAGCGTTCGCAGACCTCGCGGAAGAAGGTGCCGTCGATCATCATCCGCCCGCAGCCGGGCCCGGTCATCTCCAGGTTCACCCAGCCCCCGTAGCCGCACCGCCGCTTCATGTCCGGCCACGACGGCGGCAGGATGTGGGTGTGCAGGTCGATCGCAAGGATGTCGCGGGCGGTCTCGGGCATCGGGAGGGGCAGCCTCGTCGGGACGCCGCCGCGGGCGGCGCCGCGGAAGGGTCCGGCGAAGCGGACATCGTACGGCTCGACGCCCGAGGCGAGTCCCCCGCCCCTACCCTGCCGCGGTGCTCCGCCTGCCCGCCGCCATCCTCGCGACGCTGCTGCTGCTCCCGCTGCCCGCCTGCAGCGTGCCGGGCTCCGCCATCGGCCCTGCCGCCGAAGGCGACGGCCCGCCGGCGGCAGCGGCAACGCTCATCGTCGAGGTGCGAGGCGATCCCCGCTGGGACGGCCTCGTCCGCGGCGCTCTCTGCATGGACCGCGCGGAATGGCTCGGCGAGGGTCCCTACGCCCATGGCGCCGAGGCGGCGTTCCTCGAGGGCGTTGCGGTGCTTCGCTTCGAGGCCGTGCCGCCGGGACGCTGGCCCCTCAAGGTCCATCTCGATCTCGACCGCGACGGCCGCCTCGCGCGGGGCCGCTTCGGGATGCCCGCCGAGCCGATCGCCTTCGGCAACGATGCGGCGCCCCGCTTCGGCCCGCCGCCCATGGAGGCCGCGAGCATCGAGATCGCGGCGGGCGAGAACCTCGCGACGGTCCGCCTGATCGGCGAGGCGCCGGGAAGCTGATGGGGGAAGCGGCGGGGAGGCGATGGACTGAATCGACCCGATGGACGCGGATCGCAGCGGCCGGCGGTGGGTTGTGGCGATCCTTCGACTTCTCCCCCACGCGGCGAGCGCCGCGTGGAGAACCGCTGAAGCGTGCGCGGCGAGATCGGCACCCCGCCCATCCGTTCAGTCCATTCGGTCCCGGTCGTCCATCATGTGCGTGATGTCCA
>CAZQUA010000278.1:0-2271 GCA_964596455.1 uncultured Isosphaeraceae bacterium | reverse complement strand
CCGGCACCGGCAGCATCGCCCACCAGGCGACCTCCGGCGAGATCGCGAAGAACGCCGCCGCGACCGCCACGCCCGTGACCGCGAGTTGGATGAGGTCGTTGGCGCCGCCGTCGAGGAACCGCTCGAGCTGGTTGACGTCCTCGCCGAGCACCGCGAGCAGTCCGCCGGTGGAGCGGTCCTCGAACCAGGCCAGTTCGAGCTGCTGCACATGGGCGAACGCCTCGATCCGCAGGGCGTGCTGGATCTGCTGGGCCAGGCCCCGCCAGGCGATGCCCAGCAGCCACTCGAAGAGCGACTCGAGGGTCCAGATCAGGAAGGTCAGCGTGCCCAGCACCAGCAGCTGCTGCATCGGGTCGGGAAAGCCGAGGCGGGCGACGAGGGAATCCTGCCGCTCCACCACCACGTCGATCGCGGCGCCGATGATGAAGGGCGGGGCGAGATCGAGCAGCTTGTTCGCCACCGAGCAGGCGGTCGCCGCGAGGATCCGCCGACGGAACGGCTTCGCATGGCGGAGCAGGCGAAGCAGCGGCGCCGCCGTGCCGGCGGGAGCAGTCGCGGATCTCGGCAGCGTCGCGGGCACGCCCGCAGCGTACTCGCCGCCGCAGCGGCCGCGTCGCGGCTACCCTCGACCCGATCGTCCCGCAACGGCCTCGGCGGCGATCAAGGGAGCCGCCCGCCATGCAGCCTTCGCGCGAATCTCCCGCCGCGGCGTCACCCCGGCGGCGGCGGGCCCTTGCGCGAGGAGGACTCGTCGCCGCCTCGATGGCTGCGGCGATCCTTGGCAGCGCCGTCGCCGCCGGCCCGCCCGATGCCGCCCCGCCCGCCGCGGCGGAGATCGCGGTGCTCTCCTTCAACGTCCGCTACGACGAGCCCAACGACGGCGCGCATCGCTGGCCGCTGCGGCAGGAGGCGGTGCTGGCGGTGCTGACGGAGCGGGCGTGGGACTTCATCGGCATCCAGGAGGCGCTGCCGCATCAGGCCGAGGCGATCGCCGCGGCGTTGCCGGGGCACCTCGCCATCCTCCGCAGCCGCGAGGCGAGGGAGCACCACGGCGAGGCGTGCCCGCTGCTCTATCGCCGCGACCGCTGGAGGCGGATCGACTCCGGCACGATCTGGCTCTCCGAGACGCCGGAGGTGCCGGGCAGCCGCTCCTGGAACGCGGCGTGCCCGCGGATCGCGACCTTCGGCCGCTTTGCGGCGATCGGCGCACCCGATGGTGCCGAGGAGCTGCTGGTGGTCAATACCCACCTCGACCACGCCTCCGCCGAGGCCCGCGAGCGTTCCGCGTCGATCCTGCGGGGAATGGTCGAGCGGCACGCCGGACCGGCGATCGTGCTGGGCGACTTCAACGCGGCCGCGTCGAGCCGCACCATGCGGATCCTGCAGGGCGACTCCCCGCCTCGCCTCCACGACGCCCACGCGAACCATCCGGAGGGCCCTCGGCAAGGAACCTTCCACGCCTTCCGCGGCGAGTCCGGCACGGGCGCGGCGCGGATCGACTGGATCCTCTTCAGCGACGGCCTTCGGCTTCGCGACTCGGCGATCGATCGGAGGACGATCGCCGGGCGGGTTCCATCGGATCATCATCCCGTCAAGGCGGTGCTGGCGTGGCCCGCGCCGCCGCCGCCGCGCCAACCGCCGGCGGCCTCCGTCGCCGGGGATCGCATCGATTGACGCCGACGCGCAGAGCGACGATGCTCGCCGCCCCTCGCATCCGCCCGGCCCGCCCCCTTCCGATGACCGCGAACGCCTCGAGCTCCTGCCCTGCCGTCGCCGTCGCCGGCGCCGTCAAGCGGTTCGGGACCAAGACGGCGGTCGCCGGCATCGATCTCGAGATCGCGCGGGGCTCGCTCTGCGGGATCCTCGGCCCCAACGGCGCCGGCAAGAGCACCACCATCCGGATGATCATGGCGATCATCCATCCCGACGAAGGCTCGGTCGAGGTGCTCGGCGGATCGGCGATGGCCGCCAAGGACCGGATCGGCTACCTGCCCGAGGAGCGGGGCCTCTACCGCAAGATGCGGGTCGGCGAGTTCCTCGTCTACGCCGGCCGCCTCAAGGGCCTGCCCTCGCGGACGGCGCGGGAGCGGGCCCGCCGCTGGCTCGGCCGGGTCGAGCTTCCCGACGCCTTCGGCCGCCGCTGCGAGGAGCTCTCCAAGGGCATGCAGCAGAAGGTGCAGTTCGTCGCATCGGTGCTGCACGAGCCGGACCTGCTCATCCTCGACGAGCCGTTCTCCGGCCTCGATCCCGTGAACGCCCGCCTGCTCACCG
>CAZQUA010000277.1:0-2283 GCA_964596455.1 uncultured Isosphaeraceae bacterium | reverse complement strand
CCCACGCTGATGCCCCAGGTCGGCCAAGCCAGACCCAGCGCCAGCAGCGGCATCGCGATGCCCCACAGCAGCGTCCGTCGCCACTCGCGGACGCAGAACCGTTCCGCGGAGCGGCCGTGCAGATGGCGGCCGAGGGCGATGCCCACGCCGCCCCGCTTGGCGCGGATCCACCATTGCCGGAACCGGGTGATCGCCGAGTCGTGCAGCACCATCGGATCCGCGAGGCGGTGGATCCGCCACCCTCCCTCACGAAGGCGAAAGCACATCTCCGGCTCCTCGCCCGCCACCACCTCCACCCGCATGCCGCCGATCGAACGGAACGCCTCGGCGCGGATCAGGAAGATCCCGCCGGTCGATCGCACCTCGCCCGCAGGGGCATCGAACTCGATGTCGCAGAGCCGGTTGTAGATCGTGGCGTCGCGATGCCGCTCAAGGGTGCGGCCGCAGACCGATGCGACCTCCGGGCGATCCGCAAGCAGCTCGCTCCCCGCGGCGAGCCAACCGTCCACGAGTTCGCAGTCGCCATCGACGAACTGCACGAGCTCGATCGACGGATGCCGCTCGAGCAGGCGGGCGAACCCCTCGTTGCGGGCCCGCGCCGCCGAGAACGGATGACTGGGGTCGAGGGCGTGCACCATCACCCCAAGGGCGGCGGCACGCTCGACGCTGCCGTCGCTCGAGCCGGAGTCCGCATAGACCACGCGATCCGCCGGCAGCGACCGCAGGATCGATCGCAGGCAGGTCTCGAGCCTCGCGCCTTCGTTGCGGCCGATGACCACGGCGCCGAGACCCGCGCGACCACCGGCCGGGTCGCCCTCGGCGGACGCGGCGCCGCGGAGGGAGGGCTGGGTGGCGGCATCGACGGTCGACATGGAAGGAACCATCGGAAGAAGCGATCCGCTTCGCCAGCCCGCCGCAGGGCCGCGGGGCCGACGGTCGCGAGGCTATCGCCCCATCGCCTTCCGAAGGTCCGCCTCGGTCGGGCAGATCCGGTACATCTGATCGATCTTCATCATCTTGAAGACCTTCTGCAGCTCCGGGCGGAGGCCCGTCAGCAGCGACGCGGCCTTTCGGCGGGACGCCTCGTTGCGGGCGGCGATGCAGACTCCCAGGCCCATGCTCGACATGAAGGTGACCCCGGAGAGGTCGAGCACCATGAACTTGAGGCGGTCCCCCGCCGCCGCGAGGAACTCGTTGAGGTCGTCGCCGATGAGCGGCGCCTCCCGCTGACCCACGCTCGGCCCGGCGAAGCGGACCCGCAGCATCGATCCATCCCAGAGGAGGTCCGCGAGCGTGGTCCGCTTCTCGAGCGGCTGGCTGGGCGTCGGCGTGCTCATCGTGGTGTCCTGGGGGCCTCGGAGGGACGGACTATATCGGCGACGCCCCGCCGTCCCGGGAGCCTCAGCGGCGAATCGCCCACGCGGGATTCAGCATCCACTCAAGGCGTCCGCGGACCGGATCGCCGTCGACGATCTCCAGCTGCATCGCCGCGCCCTTGCGGAAGCGAATCCGCACGCCCCCGGGATCGCCGCACAGCAGCGCCGAGGCGAGGCGGCCGAGCTGCGGCTCGTGCCCGACCCAGGCGAGCGACTCGCCGCGGCCGCCGGCACGCAGGCGATCCCGCAGCGAATCGATCGCCCCGTCGCCTTCCTGCTCGAGCCATTCGAGACGCGACGGCGAGGGCCACTTGGCGGCCTCCTCGAGCAGCAGCGAGGTCTGCCATGCCCGCGTGAATCGGCTGCTCTCGACGCGATCGACCTGCCCCGCCACCTTGCCGAGCAGCGTCGCGAGGCGAAGGAACCGGCGGCGGCCGGAGGCGGTCAGCGGACGGCGGGAGTCGTCGGGCCATGCCGCGGAGTCCCGTTCGAAGGCCCGCGCATGGCGGATGAGCAGCAGTCGCATCGGGGGTCTCGAGGGAGTCGGGCACACGGGCCGCGGCGGGCCGGGAGGAAGCGGCGGCGGAGCGATGGTAGGAGGCGTCGTTAGGATCCGAGCATGGCGAACCCGACCGATGCCGCCGCCGCGGAGGGATCCGACGATCCGCTCGAGACCTGCACGATCGTCGATGCGAGGCTGGTGACGATCGACCCGCCGGGCGCTCCGCCGGGCCCCCGCCGCGGCGAGTGGCTCTCGAGACTCGGGGTGATCGAGCGGGGCTGGATCTCGTTCGGCCGCCACGGCATCGAGGCACTCGGGCCCGGCGTGCCGCCTGCGGTCGCCGGAACGGTGATCGACGCCGCGGGCGGCGTGGTGATGCCGGCGCTCGTCGACTGCCACACCCAC
>CAZQUA010000276.1:0-2305 GCA_964596455.1 uncultured Isosphaeraceae bacterium | reverse complement strand
GGCGGCGGCGGGGCCGGCGGCGGCCCGGGCCGTTCGGCCACCACCTCGAGCAAATCGATGTCGATGATGGGCGGCGGGGACGCCTCCGCCGTCGCCACCGGCGGCGGAGCCGCCTCGGGCGCCACCGGCGGCGGAGCCGCCTCGGGCGCCACCGGCGGCGGAGCGGCCTCGGGAGGCGTTGCCCCCCTGCCCGTCGCCACGAGCGTCGGCTCGGGCAGCGGTTCCGCCGACGCCTCCGGCGGGTTCGTCCCAGAGACGGGCGGCGGCAGCTCCGGGGACGCCACCGGCAGGGAGGCGACCGCCGAGGGCCGGGGCGATTCGGCACGGCGACGCCATTCCGAGCCGCCGGGGTCGAAGTTCGAGATCGGCATCACCGACCGACGCGGGCCTTGGGTGGGCGAGGCGCAGCTCGCTACCAAGGCCGCCCCGAAGGCGAAGCCCGCGACCGCAAGCGGCCGAACGAGCCCGCGACCCATGCCACCTCCGCCGTCCCGCGAGTCGAATCGATGACGCATCGGATCGGTATCGGCGGCTCCGAGGCGATCGCTGAAATCGTGCCGCCTTCCGCGGTCGCGGCGATCAGCGGCCCGTCGCGACGCCGGATCGCCGCCGAGAGCGATGCAGCAGCCACAGCGTGCCTGCCACCGCCAGCCACGCCCAGCGGTCCCCCACCCTCGCGAAGAGCGGCCGCCGCTCGTCCCGTGGCAGTTCCGCGACCACCCAGCCCGCCTCCATGCCGACGCTCGCGCCGCCGTCGAGACCCGCCACGACCCGGCCGCTCGAGTCGATTCCGGCGCTGAAGCCGGTGTTCACCGCCCGCAGCATCGGGGTGCGGGTCTCGATCGCCCGCAGCGACGCGAGGCGCAGGTGCATGCCGCGGGCGTTCCGGTCGTCGCCGAGCCAGCCGTCGTTGCTTGCGTTGACGAGCAGGTCCGCCGCCCGCTCGCCCTCCGGCCAGACGAGGCGTCGGCACAGCCAGGCCACCGTCGCCTCGAAGCAGATCGGCGTGGCGATGCGGATCGGCTTCCCGCGGGAGGATCCGATCTCGAACCGGACCGGCGACTCGCCCGCGGAGAGATCGAACCGCATGCCGCGGGCGCCGAGATCGAGCAGCCGCTCCTCGAGCCACTTGAAGCGGGAGATCCCCGGCATCGTCTCGCCGAAGGGGGTGAGCACGAGCTTGTCGTACCGCGGGGGCTCCGCATCGCCGATCGGCGAGGGCGGCACGAGGTAGACGCTGTTGAAGTGGCGATCCCACGCCCAGCGTCCGCCGTCGGCACGCAGGCCCTCGTAGACGGGACTGCCCACCAGCAGCGGCACGCCGCTCTCCACGGCGATGCCATGGGCGATCTCGCCGAAGAACCGACCCGGGAAGAAGCTGCCTTCCTCGAGCATCGCGAGCGTTCGGGGATCGAGTCCGAAGCCCGGCAGCATCGTCTCCGGCCACGCCACCAGATCGATCGGGGTCCCCGCCGCGTCGATCGCCGAGAGCGTAAGGCCTGCGAAGGCCGACACGTCCTCGACCTGCCGCTGCGGCGACCAGCCGATCTTGTTGTCGATCGGCAGCGCCGTCTGGATCGCGAGGAAACGCCCGAGCGTCGGCAGCGACGCCGCCTGCTGCAGGCGCCAACTTCCGTAGGCCAGCACCCCGATCGCCACGGCGACCAGGATCGGCATCGCCCTCAGCAGCGAGCGGACGCCTTGCGACCGCGGCCTCGCCAACTCCGCGACCGCGCCGGCGAAGATCGCGGCCAGGATCGTCAGGCCGCGGGCGCCGAGCAGGTCCGCCGACTGCGCCGCCACGCTCCATCCGGCGAACGCCTGCCCGGCCTCGTACCAGGGATAGCCGCCGAAGACGATCTCGCCGCGAAGGAAGTCCAACGCCACCACGATCGCCGGCAGCGCCAGCCACAGGGGCACGCGGTCGGCAGGCGGACGCAGGGCGATCCGCCGCACCAGCCAGACGAAGACGACCCCCCAGAGGGCCAGATAGCCGCTGAGGAACGGGTAGCCGAGTCGGGACACTTCCGCGACCCACCGCTGCACCCCCAGCCACCACGCGAAGTCGATCGCGAACGCCGCCCCGAGAAGCAGCGGCGCCGAGCGGGCCCGGATCGCCGCGATCGACGCGATCGCGAGCCACGCGACCGCCAGCGGCGGCGCCGCGGGCGGGTTGAACGCGAACCAGCGGCACGCGGCCGCCGCGAGCAGCAGCAGGATCGTCACCGCCGCGCCGAAGCGTCGGCTCGGGCCTGCGGCCTCGGCACCCCCCGCCGCGATGGCGGCTCCGGCCGCAGCGACGGGG
>CAZQUA010000275.1:0-2307 GCA_964596455.1 uncultured Isosphaeraceae bacterium | reverse complement strand
GCCGATGCCGATGCCGGCGCCGAGGAGGGCGTGCCGAACCGCTGCGCGAGTTCCCGCAGTTGGGAAGCCTGGTCGTTCAATGGTCGCTCACTGGGAAGGCCGCTGCGGCATCAGGACCGGGCCGAGGCTCCAAGCAGCAGCTCCGCGAGGCGTTCGGGCGTCGCCAGTTCGAGGTGCTGCGGCACCTCCTGGCCGGCGCAAAGGTAGCTCGCCGGCCGCCGCAGGGCGATCAGCAGGCTGAAGAGCGGGCCGAAGCAGACGCCCTCGTCGAGCTTGGTGAAGAGCACCCGATCCGCCCGCACCGCCGAGTAGGCCTCCGCCTCCCGTTCCAGCACCCGCCGTCCCGCGACCGCCGACAGGACCAGATGCACCTCGTCCGGCTCGGCGGCATCGACGAACTCGGCCAGTTCGCGGAGCCGCGCCGAGTCGTTCTGGCTGCGGCCCGCCGAGTCGATCAGCACCGCGTCGAAGCCGTCGAACCGCCGTCTCGCCGCCCCCATCGCGGAGGGATGGTCCACCACCTCGAGCGGCAGGCCGATGATCTCGGCGTAGGTCCGCAGCTGCTCCACCGCGGCGATCCGGTAGGTGTCGCAGGTGATCAGGCCCACCTTCATGTGCAGGTGCAGCTTGAGCAGCGCCGCAAGCTTCGCGAGCGTGGTGGTCTTGCCGACGCCGGTGGGGCCGATCAGGCAGATGGTCCGACCGGAACCGCGGTTGGCCGCGGGCGGTTCGGCAGCCGGCAGCATGCGGGCGAGCGACCCGCGGACCGCCTCGCGGACCGGCCCTGCGTCCGCCCACAGCGCCGGGGCGAGCTCGCCGCGGGCCGCGAGGATCGCCTCCTCGGCGAGGGGACGGTCGAGCTCCTGCTCGAGCAGCAGCGTGAAGGCTTCGAGGAATCGCGGCGGCAGGTCGAGGCGGCCGCCGCTGCGGGCGGGCTCGCCGCGGCGAAGCACGCTCTCGATGGTGCCGGAGATCGAATCGAGGGGGGTCTCATGCTCGAGGCGGCTCGCCTCGCTGCGGGCGATCGCCCCGAGCAGCATCCCGCGTTCGTCGGGCAGGCGTCCCTCCGCGGAGGCCGCGGGGCCGCCGCCCTGCCAGGCGGCGCCGTCGAGCTCGATCTCGACCACGCCTCCCCGCCCGCGGTCGCGGCGGGGATCGAGCAGTGCCGAGGCGGGACCGCCCCGCGGGTCCCTGCCTCCGCCGAGCAGCACCGACCGCGGCGTGACCGTCCGCGGGGCCGGCGAGACCCGCTCCTCGCAGGCCACCGTGACCTCGAAGAAGCGGCGGCCGCCAAGGCCGAGGAAGCCCCCCTCACGGCGTTCGAGGGTGGTGACCAGTTCGAGGCCGGGCCCGAGTTCGCGACGCGCGGACTCCCACGCCCGCTCGATCGTCGAGGCTCGGAAGGTACGGATCTGCAAGGCGAGGCTCCTCGACGGCGACGAGACGATGGGGCCGGGGCGGGCGGCCCCGGCGCGGGCATCGCCCTGCCGCCGAGTCGGGAGATCGGCTTGCCGCAAAGCCAGCCTGCAGAATCGATCGGCCGCGACCCGCGGACGGCGGTCGCCGCGGCGGCTACGCCGGACTTGGCAGCATGCCGCCGAGATCCTCGCCCTCGCCGGGCGAGGCCGTGGGCGGGGCCTTGGCGGGCGGCGGGGCGAGCTCTGCGGCGAGCAGGTCCGCCACCGTCGGCTTGGCAAGACGCTCGCCGCGGATGATCCGATCGACCTCGTCCCGCGAGAGGGTCTCGAAGCGGAGCAGCGCCTCCGCGATCGCCACGACCTTGTCCCAGTGCTCCTCGACGATCCTCGCCGCATCGCGATAGGCCTCGTCGATGATCCGGCGGACCTCCTCGTCGATCACCCGGGCGGTCTCCGGCGAGTAGTCCTTCTCGGCGACGAACATCTCGCGGTTGTCGACTCCGGCGTAGTTCACGAAGCCGAGGCGGTCGGACATGCCCCACTCCAGCACCATGTGCCTCGCGTAGGCGGTGGCCATGCGGATGTCCATCGAGGCGCCGCTCGACAGGTCGCTCGTCTTCCGCTGCTCGGCGATGCGGCCGCCGCAGAGCACCCGCATGGTGGCGGCGAGGTACCGCTTGGCGTAGCCGTAGCGGTCCTTCTCGGGCAGGCTGAAGGTGGCGCCGGCCGCCTGCCCGCGGGGGATGATCGTGACCTTGTGGAGGGGATCGGCGTCGGGCATCATCGCCTGCACGAGGGCGTGCCCGGCCTCGTGGTAGGCGGTGGCGATCCGCTCCTGCTCCTCGACCTTGCGGCTGCGGCGGGCCCGCCCGAAGCGGATCTTGTCGCG
>CAZQUA010000274.1:0-2328 GCA_964596455.1 uncultured Isosphaeraceae bacterium | reverse complement strand
CCGGCGGTGCCGCCGAAGCCGACTTCGTGGTTGAGGCCGCTCGCGCCGTAGATCGTGGCGAAGGCGGGCGTGGCGATCGCCGGGGCGAGCATCGCGTAGCGGGCGAGGCGGCGGACTGCGGAGGGGCGAGCGAGGCCGGACATGGGTTCTCTCCTCATCGATGGTGGGCGTCGGGTCACGGACGATCCGACCTCTGAAGACCGCACCCCGGGGGGCACGGACGAGGGATGCTGAGGCCATCCCCCGGAAAATTCCCGAAAATCGAAGCCGGATTGAAGACTACCTCATTCCGCCACGGTGTCATCGGAATGGTGGTGATTCCGGCGTCTTGTCGGGACCATGGGAAACTCGTCCCGGGGGAATGGGGTCGAGGGGCAATAGCATCGCCGCCGTCCTCGACGGCAGGCCCGCCCGCGAGGGATACGCGAGTCCATGACCGATCTCGACGCACCGCTCGACATCCGCGCTCCCGGCCTGACCGATGTCCTCGGCGATGCCGATGCGTTGTCGCTCTGGGAACTCATGCGGCGGGCCCGCAGGCCGGTCGAGGCCGCGGCGCTGTCGGCGGCGTCGGGCCTGCGGCTCGATCAGGTCCACGACCGCCTCGACCGCCTCGCGGAGGCCGGCCTCGCCGCACCGGTCAAGGCAACGGCTCGCCGACGCACGCCGTGCTGGCAGACGACCCGGGAGGTCATCATCGTCGGGTATCGCCTCGGCGACCCGCTCGACGAGGTGCTGATGCGGTGCGTCGACGACCTCTTCGGGCCGGAGCGGCGGCAGGTGATCCAGTCCTGCGCCGCCGGGCCGGCCGATGGCGACGGATCGGACCGGATGTGGTCGCGGGTGTGGGCGGGCCGTCTCGCCCGCGAGGACCTTCACGCGTTCTGGGGGCTCATGCAGGAGTTCTCCCGCCTCTGCCATGCCAGCACGGCGCGGTTCCTCGGGTCGCCGCCGTCGCGGGAGCAGATGTGCACCCATCACCTCGACATCCTGCTCGAGCCGCTCGAGCCCGGCGTGCCGAGGCTGCCGCCGATCGAGATGCAGCCGGTCGATGCCGACGGACGGCCGCATCGCAAGGTCGGCGCCTGGCTGCTCGGGACGCCCGGCTTCTCGCCGCCGGCCCGTGAGCATCGTGGCGAACTCGGCGAGCGCGAGTTCGAGGTCGCCAACCTGATCGCGGCCGGCCGCCCGCGGGCCGCGATCGCCGATCACCTCGGGATCGCCGCGAGCACGGTGGCCAGCCATGCCCGCGCGATCTACCGCAAGTTGGGCGTGCGGAGCCGTCGCGAGCTCCGCGATCTCCTCGGAGCCTCCGGCCGCCTTGCGGGAGGTGCCGCTGCGGTGCCCGCGATCCCGCCATCCGACCGCTGCGGCGGAGACCCCGTGGAACCGCTTGATCTGCGGGCAACGGGCGTCGCGGCCGCGCTTCGCTCGATGGAGGCGTTGGCGATCTGGGAGCATCTGCGGCGGCAGACGCAGCCGGCCGCTGCGAGCGAGGTGGCGGAGGCGTTCGGCTGGGCCGAAGCCGCCGTCGATGGGGCGATCGCGACGCTTGCCGCTGCAGGCGATCGGCTCGTCGAGGCGGTGCCGCCGCCGGGCCGCGGCGGCAAGGTCCGATGGCGGGTCGCCCGCGCGTCGATCGTGGTCGCCCACCGGATCGGCGACCCCCAGGACGATTCGCTTCTCGCCCCGCTCCGGCGTGCCTACGGGGACGCGCGTCGCGGGGCCATCCGCGAGCGAGCCAAGTCGTTCGAGACCCGCGGGCCGAAGGAGATGATCCACCTCGGCATGCACTCGGTCTCCTTCAACGCCGAGGAGCTGCGGCGGGCCGCCGAGATCCTCGGCGAGCTCGAGCGGATTCGCCGCCGCGGCGATGCCCATCGCGACGAAGCGGGCGACGCGTCTCCGTGGAGCAACTACCACTTGTCGGTCTGCTGCACGCCGCTGCGGCCGGGGATCCCTCCGCAGCCGACGATGCAGGTCGCCGGCATGGAGTGGGCGAGCGAGATCGCGAAGAGCCTCGCGACCCGCATCGCGTCGCTCTCCCGTCGCGAGCTGACGGTGGCGATCGCCCTCCGGGACGGCCTCGACCGGCGGCGGATCGCGGAATCGCTCGGCGTGTCCACGAACACCGTCGCGACGCTCGTGAAGCGGATCTACGCGAAGCTGGGGATCCGGTCGCGGGCGGAACTCGCGAGGCAGCTCGGCGTCCGCGGCGACGACTGCTGAGAAGGGCGGGGGAGCCGACGGACCGAGCGAACTCGCGATGCCCGGCCCGGCCTGCTCCCCCGCTCGCGGGGGAGCCGCCGAGCGAAGCGAGGCGGTGGG
>CAZQUA010000273.1:0-2329 GCA_964596455.1 uncultured Isosphaeraceae bacterium | reverse complement strand
GTGCGGATCGCCCGCATCACCCAGGTGTTGCCGCCGGTGAAGCTGTGCTGGGGCAGATGGGGCCGGGTGAAGAACGGCTCGCCAAGGCCGCATCCCGGGGCGACCTGGTCGGGCATGTGGCAGTCCTGGCAGGAGGAGATCACGCCGGTGGGATGGTTCCCGCCGAAGCGATGGTCCTCGAAGACCACGCCGCTGGAGGCGAACTCGCTCATCCGCCACTCGCTGTAGGTCCGCTGCTCGGGGAACATGTCCCGCGGGTTCTGCGTGGGGTGCGGCTGGCCGAGCGGCGCGAGCTCGTAGCGGTCGTCCTTGGTGCGCATGAGCAGGGGATTGCTCACGTCGTGGCAGGTCGCGCAGAACTCGCTCGTGGTGTGGAAGGGCGAGGTGACGAGCTGCACGAAGTCGCCGACGGCATCGAGGCCGTGGAGGTTCAGCGGCACGTCGTCGGCGGGCCCGCGGCGGGTGTCGAGGGGATCGACCACGTAGCGGGCGTTGCCGAAGCCGGTCGGCAGGAGGCCCTCCTTCGCCAGCGCCGAGAGGACCTCGGTGTCGGGGTCGGGGTCGTTGCCGGGGTAGCCCACCGCCGGCAGGTCGCCGGGGACCGGGTTGACCACGCGATGGCAGAAGTTGCAGTTGACCCCGTCGAAGTGCTCCACGCTGAAGTGGTCGGTGGTGCCGTCGAAGGACCGGCCCTCGAGCCAGCCTCCCGGCGCATGGCAGCGGATGCAGGTCTCGCCGCCGGAGGTCACGTCCTGGTTGGCGATCGCCAAGGCCGCATGCCACACCGGATCGCGGGCGGACTGGCCCTTCAGGCTCACCACCCAGGCGTCGTACGGCGCGGCTTCGACGTCGTACTCGGAGTGGCAGAACACGCAGTTGAAGGAGTCGCGGATGGGCCGGAAGTCGAACGGATCCGCGTTGGGCTGGGTGCCCGGCTGAAGGAAGTCGTCCGCCGTCGCGGGGACCTGCGTCTGCCCGCCCGGCGGCGACCCGGCGAGGGCGAGCAGCATCGGCGCCGCAGCGGCCGGAAGCAGGAGGCCGAGCCGCCGCCATCGTCGCGAGGCGGGGGATGAGATCGGGTCTGCGGGGCGTCTGCGTGTCATGCCGGCTCTCAGGTTCGCATCGACGACGGGCAAGCGGGGGTCCATCGGGGGGATCGGTCGGAGCGTCGCCGGCCGTGAATCGGGGTCCGGCAATCGGTCAAGGCGGTTCAGCCTGCGGCGGCGCACGCCTCGCCGAAGGCACGAATGCAGTTGTAGAAAGGGTTCTCCGACGGGGTTCTCCGACGCCCCGGTCGCCGGACGGGTGAGGTTCGTACGGGCGGTCGGGGCGGTTCGCTCCGGGATCGGTGCAGGTCGCGGCGACTTGGCGGCGATCCGGTCGATTCCCCGGGTTCGCCCGCCGCCTCTTCAGGATGCGGAGTTGGTCACGAGTCGACTGCCGGCACCGCCGACCCGCCTCGCAGGAACTCCTCCGCTTGAAGGATGCGCCATGCAGGGTCCCTCGACCAGTCCAACCGCGAGGATCGGCCGGGTCTGGGGAGGGCCGGGTTGACGCCCGGCGGGAGAGGCCATCAGGTCCGATAGACTGCCACGAATGGCAGCGCGACCGCGAGGGAGTTCCCGCACGCGTCGACGGGGCGGCGGCCCGCCCCCGGCGGTGCTCGCCGCCACGCTCCTGCTGGGGGCCTGCGGAGCGGCTCCGGAGGTCGCGGACCCGCACCTGACGATCGCGGCGGACCGCTACGGCGACGCGTTCGACGAGGCCGTCGAGGCCGCGCGTCGCCTTGGGCTTCCGCCGGCAGTCCGCGATCGAGGCGCCGGCCTCATCGAGACCGAGCCGAAGATCGCCGGGAGCCTGCTCGAGCCGTGGCTTTGGGCGGACGAGACGCTGCCGCAGGCGGTCGAGAACACCCTGCTCTTCCAGCGTCGCCGGGCGAGGATCGAGTTCACGCCGCTCGGCGGCCCGGCGAGCCCGCCGCTGTCGGAAGGAGGCGAACTGCCCGGCGCCGCGATCGCGGGGGCGATGGGGGCGGCACCGGTGGATCTCGAGCGACTCGGCGAGCCCCTCGAACTGCGGGTTCGGGTGGACGTCGAGCGGGCGTTCGTGCCGGGCGTCAAGCGCGACTCGTGGAGTCGCGTGCTGACCTCCCGGTACCAGGATCCGCTTCGACCCCAGGTGGAGACCTGGACCCCCGTCGGCCGCGACCCCGTCGCCGAGCAGCGGATCCTGCAGGCGATCGAGCGATCGCTGCGGGAGTAGGCCGGCGCGGGCGGCTACGGCCTCGCCTGCGGCGGGGATGCGGGGCACCTTCCATCACAACCTCGGC
>CAZQUA010000272.1:0-2417 GCA_964596455.1 uncultured Isosphaeraceae bacterium | reverse complement strand
GCTTGCGTAGACGGCGTCGCCGTCGAAGATCTCGGCGGAGGGAGGCACGATCCGGCAGCGGAAGGTCTTGGCCATTCGAATGGGATCCGGGGTCGTGGAAACCGCCACCAGCGGCGGATGGACCATGGTACCGGTGGACGCGGCGGCGGCAACGGCGGGCAGCAACGCTTCGGCCGCCGCCGGCGGCGGGGGGGCCGACCTGCGGGCGGGAGTACGCTGTCGTCCATGGCCTCTGTTTCCACGCGTCCGGCGGCGCTTCGCAACACCCCGGTGGTCCTGGTGATCCGCGATGGCTGGGGGGAGAACCCGCATCCCGATCGGGACGCCGTCAACGCCGTCCGCCTCGCCCGCACCCCGGTGGCGGATGCCCTCGCGGCGGAGTGGCCCTGCACGCTGATCGCCACGAGCGGCGAGGACGTGGGCCTGCCGATCGGGATCGACGGCCCGGTGATGGGCAACTCCGAAGTGGGGCACCAGAACATCGGTGCGGGGCGGATCGTCAACCAGGAGCTCATGCGGATCACCGAGGCGATCCGCAGCGGCGAGTTCGCCAGGAACCCGGCGTTGCTCGCGGCGATCGGGAGGGCCCGCGAGGGGTCGGGGCGACTGCACCTGCTCGGCCTCGTCAGCGACGGGCAGGTCCACAGCGATCTCGATCATCTGATCGCGTTGCTGGCCCTCGCCGCCGCGTCGGGGCTGGCCGGCGGGCAGGTGCTCGTCCATGCGATCACCGACGGCCGCGACACCTCGCCGACCGGGGGGCGGGAATACCTCGCCAAGGTCGAGTCGGCCATGCGGACGCAGGGCGTGGGCCGGGTGGCGTCGGTGATGGGGCGGTTCTTCGCGATGGACCGCGACCATCGCTGGGAGCGGGTCGAGCAGGCCTGGCGATGCCTGGTCGGGCCATCGCCGCGACTCGCCGGCACCGCCGACGGCCTGCTCGCATCCTTCTATGGCGAGGCCGCGGGCGAGGCCGGCCGCGGCGACGAGTTCGTCCCGCCGACGGCGATCGCTGCGAGTGCCGCGGAGGCCGCGGAGACCCGAGTCCGCGACGGGGACGCCGTCGTCTTCTTCAACTTCCGAGGGGATCGGCCGCGGGAGCTCGTCAAGGCGTTCGTCCTCGACGACGCGGCGTGGTCGCAGGTGGCGGGCGGGGGCTTCGATCGCGGCCGCCGCCCGCAGGGCCTGCTGTTCACGACCCTCACCGAGTACGAGGAGGGCCTTCCCGTCGAGGTGGCGTTCCGCAAGCCGCCTCGCATGAAGGGCACCCTCGGCGAAGCTCTCGCCGCGGCGGGGGTGCCGCAGTTCCGCTGCGCCGAGACGGAGAAGTTCCCCCACGTCACCTTCTTCTTCAACGACTACCGCGAGGCCCCCTTCCCCGGCGAGCATCGCGAGATCGTCCCGAGCCCGCGGGAGGTGGCGACCTACGACCTGAAGCCGGAGATGTCCGCCGAAGGCGTCTGCGAGGCGGTGCTGCGTCGCCTCGCGTCCCCGGAGTGCGAGGCGGTGATCGTCGTCAACTTCGCCAACGGCGACATGGTCGGGCACACCGGCAGCCTCGAGGCGACGGTGCGGGCGATCGAGACGGTGGACGCCTGCGTGGGGCGGATCGTGGACGCGACGCTCGCCCGAGGCGGCTCGCTGATCGTCACCGCCGACCATGGCAACGCGGAGGAGATGCGCGATCCGGAGACCGGCGCCCCGCACACCGCCCACACCAACTATCCCGTGCCGCTCGTCGTGGCGGGCGAGGCCTTCCGCGGCCGCGAGCTTCGCGACGGCGGCCGCCTCGCCGACGTCGCTCCCACGCTGCTCGAGATGATCGGCCTGCCGAAGCCGCCGGAGATGACGGGGGAGAGCCTGCTTGAGTGAGCGGCGGGTCAGGGAGACTCATCCCGCTGGGGCGACCACTCGCGTGCCGCCTGGCTCGCCATTGCCGCGAGGCTGTGCTTCTCGAGAACCCTTGCTCTTGCGGCATCGCCGAGTCTTCTGCGCAGCGGCTCGTCGGTCAGGAGCCGTTCGAGGGCCGCAGTCAGCGCCGGAGTGTCGCCGGGGGGGATTAGCAGGCCCGTCCGCTCGTGCTCGATCACGGCCCGTGTATCGCCCACATCGGTGGCGACGATGGCGAGCCCCGCCATGGCTTGCTCGAGCAGCGCCATGCTGAGACCTTCGGTCACGGATGTCTGAACGCCAATGGCGGCGTTGCTGCAGAGATTCGGGAGATCAGCAATCCAGCCGGGAAACTCGATGACATCCAGAAGGCCCGCTTCCGCGGTGGCGTTCCGAATCTGATCGGTCAGCCACTGGTAGCGATGGTCGCCGCTGCCCGCCAAGGTCGCGCGAAAGGCAATGCCTCGCTTCGCAAGGGTCGCCAAGGCGAGGACCATGCGCAATGGATCCTTCGGGGGCACCCAGCG
>CAZQUA010000271.1:0-2442 GCA_964596455.1 uncultured Isosphaeraceae bacterium | reverse complement strand
TCCGCGGCGGCAACGGCGATGCCGCTGCGGATGCGGCGATCGCGAGGCCGGCCGCAGCGAGCGTCCTCACGATCCGCCCTGCAGGCGGCGGACCGCTTCCTCGTTGGATCGCGAGTAGAGGTAGCCCATCACCTCGCGGTCCCGGGCGTTCCAGCGGCTCTCGGCCATGTAGGCGGCGATCGCGTCGGCGAGCTTCGCGTAGGCGGTGTTGAGCTCGAGGTACTCGGCCTCGGCGCCGGCCTCGTTCCGACGCATCGCGGCGCGGGCCTTCGCGACCTCGACCATCATCGAACTGTTGCGGGCCATCAGCTCCCGGAAGTCCCCGAAGCGTCCATCCTGCGACTCGCGGGACAGCGACGAGGCCTGCTCGCCATAGACCTGCTCGACGCTCTCCTTCGGCGTCGGCGCCGGCGGCATCGGCCGCGAGGCGGACGCGGAGGAGGAGGCGGAGGATCGCGGCGGCGGCGATGCCGCGGACGATCGGCCGGGGCCCTGGCCGGCACTCCCGCCGGGACCTTCGCCGCCCCCGGCGGACGCAGCGGACATCGCCCCGACGCCTCCGGCCCCAGGTCCGATCTCGCCGTCGGAATCGCCGGTGGAGACGGCTTCCGGGGCCGGTTCGCGGGGCGGGGCGGCGTCGGCCGGCGACGCCTCCTCGCCGCCCCCGCATCCGCCGGCGGCGGTCGCGGCGAGGATCGCGGCGGCGATCAGGAGGCGATGCCGGAAGGCTCGGCGGACCGGGTCGAAGGGCGGGTTGGTTCGCATGGGACCCATGCTACCGGCGGGCCTGCCGCGGACCGCATGCGGGCATGCAGAAGCGGCGGAACCTCGCCCCGGACCCGCCCGGGGGCGTTCGGCGGGATCCGCGGCCCCGCCTCGTCCGGAGGGACCCGCTGCGATCGGCCATCCCTCGCCATGGCGAGCCGAGGGCTCGTCCGCAGCGGCCGCTCGCGGGTCCCCGGGACGGGGCGGGCCCGACGATGACGCTTCGGATCCCCTCGCGACCGATGTACCCTTGACCGATCCCCGCCCGGTTCCGTCCAACGTGCGGAACGAAGGAGCCGCCATGCCCACGCCTGCCCGCAGCCCTCGCCCCGCCCTCCGACGGGGCCTCACCCTGACGGAGCTGCTCGTGGTGATCACGGTCATCGTGATCGTGATCGCCCTGACCCTCGCCGGGCTCGGCAAGGCCGTGGACATCGCCCGCACCGCCCGCTGCCTCGGGCACCAGCGGCAGCTCGCGGTGGGCTGGAACACCTACGCGACCGACCAGAAGGGCCGCCTGGTCAGTCCCCGCACCGATCCCTTCTGCACGCTGACCGCCTCGACCGCCTGCGGCGTGGTGTCGCCGGGCTCCTGCTACACGGGCGGCTTCACCTCGAACCTCAACATCCCCAACAGCTGCTGGGTGAAGAGTTGGGGCGCGAACATGAACCCCAACAGCACCGAGCGGCGGGCGGCGATCGAGACCGGCAAGCTCTTCCCCTACGTGGGCGACCTCGCGGTCTACCGCTCGCCCGACGACCCCAACGCCGCGGTGGACGTGGAGACCGTCCAGAACTCGAACAGCCCCAAGCGGCGGATGCGGAGCTACTCGCTCAATGCGTTCCTCGGCGCGAGCATGCCCGACGACCTCGGCGACTACGCGTCCTGGCCGTGCAACTTCAACTCCTGCGCCTCCGGCCTCGGCCTGAACGTCCGCAGCTTCGAGACGATCTCGATCTCGCAGATCCCCCGCCCCGCGGACACCTTCCTGTCGATCGTGGAGGACGACGGCGTGGGCTACAACAACCAGGGCTGGGTGATCAACCCGCTCTTCCCGCGGTGGATCGACTGGCCGGCGTTCTGGCGGCCCGAGGCGATCACCATGAGCAACGCCGACGGCTCGACGGAGAGCTACTCGATGGCGGACCCGGCGCTGCCGGCGCTCATCGAGACCTTCGGCCACAACTACACCGAGCCGCCCTCGGGCATCTGCTCGTGGCAGCAGGGCCTCGTGCAGGCGCAGCGGCAGGACTGGTGGTTCTTCCGGCAGAAGCTGCTGCCGGGAGTGATCCCCGGCACGACGCTCATCACCGCCGAGTAGATCCCGCCGCCGCGGCAGGTTCCGCCGCACGCCCGGCCGGGCGAGTCGAGCATCGCGCCGCGACGGCGGTGCGACGGCGCCGAGACGGCGCTGCGACGTCGCATCGTGCGGGACCCGGGCGATGCCGCCCGCGAGCGGCGGCGCGGCGGCCGCGGCATCGGCGGGGATTTCGGCGGCATCGGCGGGATCCGCCCTGACGGCGGCGTAGTCTGCGGGCGTCGACGGGCCACTCCTGGAGACCTGCCATGCTTGGAACCAACGGGATCCGCGGCCTCGCCGCGGGCGCGATCGCCGCCGGCTCGCTCGCCCTCGCCTCCGCCGCCCACGCCGAGGTGCTGGCGTCGTGGAACTTCAAC
>CAZQUA010000270.1:0-2450 GCA_964596455.1 uncultured Isosphaeraceae bacterium | reverse complement strand
CCGCGCAGGCGAGGTTGCAGCGGAAGAGCGGCTCGAGCATGAGGACGAGCGGGTACCGCTTCCGGCCACGGAGCTTCTGCGAGACGACGTAGCTCGCGACCGTCCACATCTGAGCGAGGGGCACTCCCATCGGGTCGGTTCTCCAGATCGGGGCGAAGGACGGGAAGCACTCGGGCCCGCCGGGCGGCGTGGGCCGCCCGCTGCGAACCGCTGCCTGCGACCGCCGCCGCGGGTCGGTTCGGGGGTCTCGGGGTCCTCGTGGAGGACTCCCGAGGACCTCTCAAGGGGACGGCGAAAGGGGACGGCAGGGACTGTCGGGGCCTGCCGGGGGACGCTCGGGAACTCTCGGGAAAGGTCCGATCACCGCGGCCCGAACCATCGGTTCGCAGTGCGATGGGGCATGCTATCCAAAAAATCTCCGCTCCCGACGATCCCGCACCCGGCGGCGTCGTACCCGACGCGATGCTGCCCGCTTCGGCCATTCCCGCCCGCTCCGCGAGGGTCTCTCCGCGGACCGACGGGAAGCGAGGGGGCGGCCGGAAGCATCCCCTCCCTCGGCTCTCCTCCCCGTCGGCATCCCCCTTCCGAACTGCCGGCGATCTCCGCTCGTCCGACTCCCCCCTCCGGCGATGCCCGACGCGTTCTCCCGTCGGGCGTCGCCTTTTCGGTACCTTCCCGATTCGCCCCCGTCCCGGGGCGTGCTGCCCGCCGCGGCTCGGACCGGTTCTCCCGAGTCCGACCACCGCGACGGGATGGCCGCCCCGGCGGTGCCGTGCCGAATCGGACGCGCCCGCATCGATCATGGCGATGATCTCGGGGCGTCGCCTCGGAGCGGAGCCCTCGGTGCCTCACGACGCGAGCGACGAAGCCCTTCTCGTGGCCTACCGCGAAGGCGACCGCGACGCCTTCCGCACGCTCATCGAGCGCTACCGGAACGAACTGCTCGGGTTCCTGTCGCGATTCCTCTCCAACCGGGCCGCCGCAGAGGACGTCTTCCAGGACACCTTCCTGCAGATCCATCTGTCCGCCGACTCCTTCGACGCGGCGAGAAGCTTCAAGCCCTGGCTCTTCACGATCGCGGCGAACAAGGCCCGCGACCACCATCGCCGTCAGAAGCGGCGGGCCATGACGAGCCTCTCGACGCCGCTCGGCAACGACGACGACCGCGGCACCCTGATCGACCTGCTCGACGGCGAGTTCGATTCGCCGGAGCGGCCGATCGAGGAGCAGGAGGAGCGGCAACTCGTCAAGCAGGTGGTCGACGGCCTGCCGAGCCACTACCGCGAGATCCTCCTGCTCGCCTACTTCCAGCGGATGAGCTACCAGCAGGTCGCCGAGGTGCTCGGCGTGCCGCTCGGCACCGTCAAGAGCCGCCTGCACGCGGCCGTCGCCTGCTTCGCCGATTCGTGGCGAGCCCACCGCAGCCGCGCCGGCGATCGCGGCCCCGCCGCCCCCTGACCGACCGGAGTCCGCCTGTGCCCGATCCGTCCGCCGATTCCTCGCCCGATCCGACGCCCGCCGGCGAGCCGCTCCACCCCGACGACGCCCGTGCGCTCGATCGCCTCGTCGAGCACGGCTTCGAGGTCCCCGAGGATCTCGACGCCGGCCTCCGCCCCCGCGCCGAGGCGGCGGTGCGCCTGCTCGCAAGGCTCGACCGCTATCCGGCCGAGGACCTCTCGCCGCAGGATCTCGAGGCCCTCACCGATGCGACGCTCGCGAGAGTCGACGCCGCCGAACGCGAAGCCGAGCGGCGGCGCCGCATCGCCGACCAGCCCGCGATGGTCGCCCGCCGCCGCCTCTCCGACTTCGTGGGGGTGGCGGCGGTCTTCATCCTGGCGATCTCGATCGCGGTGCCCCTGTCCAACCACGTGCGGACCGAACGGGGCATCGCCCGCTGCGCCGAGGGCCTCCGTGACCTTGGCGGCGCCTTCGGCCGCTACGCCGCCTCCAACGACGGGGCGATGCCCTGGGCGGCATCGCTGCTTCCGGGCCTTGGCGAGGGCACCTCGGCCATCCCGCAGCGATTCGAGGTCAACGGCCGCTATCGCCACGGCGCGCATCTCCGCGAGAGCCTGCTCGGCAAGGTGGATCCGGCCACCGGCCAGCGGGATCCGGGCTATCTGACCCGTGCCTCGTCGCTGGCCTGCCCCAACCATCCCGATGGCGAAGAGGGCAGCTACAGCTACCGCCTGCCGGCCCACCGCGGCGAGCTGACCTGGGGCTTCGAGCCGTCGCTGGTGATCGTCGGCGACCGCAATCCCGTCATCGAACTCGTGCTCGGCGGACAGCGGGTCCGGCTCGAGATGTGCTCGCCCGAGCATGGCGACCGGGGGCAGAACGTGCTGCGGGGCGATGCGTCGGTGGAGTTCCTGCGGTCGCCGCTCATCCGAGTCGGCGGCAGCGAGGACAACATCTGGATGCCCGACGACGGCGACCACTCGCTGCACCGG
>CAZQUA010000269.1:0-2453 GCA_964596455.1 uncultured Isosphaeraceae bacterium | reverse complement strand
AGGATGGCCCTCAGGCGAGATCGAACCGGTCGAGGTTCATGACCTTGCTCCACGCCTTCACGAACTCTTCCACGAACCGGCGGCTGCCGTCGTCGCTCGCATAGACCTCGACGAGCGAACGCAACTCGGAATTCGAACCGAACACCAGGTCGGCCCGGCTTGCGGTCCACCGCACCGCGCCGCTCTCGCGATCGCGACCCTCGAAGGTGCTCTCGCACGCCGAGGTCGGCGACCACTCGGTGTCCATGTCGAGCAGGTTCACGAACCAGTCGGTGGTCAAGGCACCGGGCCGATCGGTCAGGACGCCGGTCTTGGATCCGTCGAAGTTCGCCCCGAGCACCCGCATGCCGCCGACGAGGACGGTCATCTCCGGCGGGGTCAGGGTGAGGAAGTCCGCCCGCTCGACGAGCAGATGCTCGGCACCGCGGATCTGGCCCTCGGCAACGTAGTTGCGGAACCCATCGAAGGCCGGCTCGAGCACCTCGAAGGAGGACTCGTCGGTCTGCGCCGCGGTCGCATCGGTGCGTCCGGGGGCGAACGGCACCTCGATGGAGACGCCGGCGGCCTTCGCGGCCTCCTCGACCGCGGCGGCACCGGCCAGCACGATGAGGTCCGCCAGCGAGATCCGCTTCGAACCGCCGGCGGCATGGAAGGTCTCGCGGATCGCTTCCAGCCTCGCAAGCACCGTTGCGAGCTCCTTGGGACTGTTGACCTCCCAGTCCTTCTGCGGGGCGAGGCGGATGCGGGCGCCGTTGGCGCCGCCCCGCTTGTCGGTGCCCCGGAACGTCGCCGCCGAGGCCCACGCGGTCCGCACCAGCTGCGGAATGGTCAGCCCCGAAGCCAGCACCTGCCGCTTGAGGCTCCGCACATCGCCATCGTCGACGAGGTCGTGGTCGACCTCGGGCACGGGGTCCTGCCAGATGAGCCGCTCGCTCGGCACCTCGGGGCCGAGGTAGCGGGAGATCGGCCCCATGTCGCGGTGGGTCAGCTTGAACCACGCCCGCGCGAAGGCGTCGGCGAACGCCTCGGGGTTCTCGTGGAATCGCCGCGAGATCGGCTCGTACGCGGGATCCATCCGCAGGGCGAGGTCGGTGGTCAACATCACCGGTGCGTGCCGCTTGGCGGGATCATGGGCGTCGGGAACCGCGTTCGCTGCGGACTCCTCGGTGGGGATCCACTGCCACGCTCCGGCGGGGCTCTTGGTCAGCTTCCACTCGTAGCGGAAGAGCGTGTCGAAGTAGGCGTTGTCCCATTGGGTCGGGGTGGGCGTCCAGGCGCCCTCGAGTCCGCTGGTGATGGTGTCGCTGCCGTGGCCGCTGCCGAAGGTGTTCCTCCAGCCGAGACCCATCTGCTGCATCGGCGCGCCCTCCGGATCCGGCCCCACGTACTTGGAGGGATCGGCGGCGCCGTGGTTCTTGCCGAAGGTGTGCCCCCCGGCGACGAGGGCCACGGTCTCCTCGTCGTTCATCGCCATCCGCCCGAAGGTCTCGCGGATGTCGTGGGCCGAGGCGAGCGGGTCGGGGTTGCCGTTGGGCCCTTCGGGATTCACGTAGATCAGACCCATCTGGACCGCGGCGAGGGGATTGGCGAGTTCGCGCTGCCCGCGGTACCGCTGGTCGCCGAGCCAGGTCCCTTCGGTGCCCCAATAGGTCTCGTCCGGCTCCCACACGTCGGCGCGGCCCCCGCCGAAGCCGAAGGTCTTGAAGCCCATCGACTCGAGGGCCACGTTGCCGGCCAGGATCATGAGGTCCGCCCAGGAGAGACTCTGGCCGTGCTTGCGCTTGACCGGCCACAGCAGGCGGCGGGCCTTGTCGAGGTTGGCGTTGTCGGGCCAGCTGTTGAGCGGCGCGAACCGCTGCATGCCGGTGCCGCCGCCGCCGCGGCCATCGCTGATGCGATAGGTGCCGGCGGCGTGCCAGGCCATGCGGATGAAGAAGGGGCCGTAGTGGCCGTAGTCCGCGGGCCACCAGGGCTGCGAGGTGGTCATCACCGCGACGATGTCCTTCTTGACGGCGTCGAGATCGAGGCCCCTGAACGCCTTGGCGTAGTCGAATCCGCCGCCGAGAGGATCGACCTTGGAGGAGTCCCGCTTCAGCGGCGACAGATCGATCTGCTCGGGCCACCAGTCGCGGTTCTTGCGGCCCTTGGAGGGGTCCTGAAGGAAGCCGGAGGCGAAGGGGCAGGCGCTGGCCGTGGTCATGCTCGGGTCTCCACTCGATGCGGATGCGAAGTCGGGAAGA
Source organism: uncultured Isosphaeraceae bacterium (assembly GCA_964596455.1). Classification (GTDB taxonomy): domain Bacteria; phylum Planctomycetota; class Phycisphaerae; order Phycisphaerales; family SM1A02; genus CAZQUA01. The sequence goes on along the minus strand of CAZQUA010000269.1, from coordinate 213 downwards.
GTAGCAAACGCGGTCCGGCCCTCGAGCCGCCCGCGACGCCGCTGCATGCGGTGCGGCCGAGGATTGGACAACCGCGATGCGACGATCGGCAGGAATCGGACCCCGCCCGGATCGCGCCTCGTCGCGGTCGCGATCCGCCGCAGCGCTTCCGTCAGGGTGCCCGCCAGATGCGTCGCCAGACCGCCGCGATCCGGCTCGGATCGAAGTTCGCCG
>CAZQUA010000268.1:0-2462 GCA_964596455.1 uncultured Isosphaeraceae bacterium | reverse complement strand
CCCGCTCTGCATCGCGTCGCACCCCACGGCGTCGCGGCGCTTCGCGGCAATCGAACGGTGCCCCATCGCCCGCCTTTCCCCAACTCTCCGGGGTGGGGCGGCGAGTCGTTGGGTTGCCCTCCTAGACTCGACCCTGATCCTGCACGCACCGCCGCGGCTCGGTCGCGGTCCCGCCCGGAGGACGAAGCCATGCTCGATGCCCTGCTCCTTGCCGCAACCGCGACCGCGGCCCCCGCTGCCGCCCCCGCCGATCCGCCGCCGCAGAAGGTCTGCACCGCCGACCTCAATGGCGACGGCAAGGTCGACGGCGGCGACCTCGGCCTGCTGCTTGCCAACTGGGGCCGGCCCGGCAAGACCGACCTGAATGGCGACGGCACCACCGACGGCGCCGATCAGGCGATCCTGATGGCGCAGTGGGGCCCCTGCCCGAAGTGACCGCGGGGCGATGGCGGCGAGGCCGCGACCGGATCGTCGCCTTGCGGGATCGTCCCGCGAGACCGCCGGCGTCCCCACCGCCGCGATGCGGCGACGCAAGGACATCGCTTCGCCGGTTCGGCACCACCGGGCCGTTTCGCTACAACATGTGGGCACGGCACGCCCGCTGCGGATCCGCACCTTTCACACCGGAACTGCGGAACGCTCATCCGCACGAGACCCCGCGGCGAAGGGCGGCCTGGCTCCATGGCGTTCACCCTTCCCGGTTCCGGCTCGCCGCCATGAACCTGTCATCGACCTCGTCCCCTTCCTGGAGATCTCCCCATGCGCCTTCGACCCCTTCTGCTCGCCGCCGCCGCCGCTCCGCTTCTGGCCCTCGCCTTCACCGCTCCGCCTGAAAACGCCGCGGCGTCGCTGCCTGCGGACGCCGAGGGCCGCTTCAACGTGGACACGGTCCACTCGATGGCCATGTTCCGCGTGCAGCACCTCGGCGCCGGGCAGTTCTGGGGCCGATTCAACGACGTGAAGGGCACCATCGAGTATCGCCCCGACGCCGGCGAGAAGGCCCTCTCCTTCGACATCTCCATCGACACCGCGAGCGTCGACAGCGGCCACGACGGCCTCGACCGGCACCTCCGCAGCCCCGACTTCTTCAACTCGAAGGAGTTCCCGGCGATGACCTTCAAGAGCGTCTCCGCCTCCCCCGCAGGCAGCGGCATGTGGAAGGTCGAAGGCGACATGACCATGCTCGGCGTCACCAAGCGGATCGCTGCCGAGGTCGAGTTCACCGGCGCCAAGACGATGCGGGACCGCCGCTGCGGATTCGAGGCGATCTTCACCATCAAGCGAAGCGATTTCGGCATGAACTGGGGGGTCGAGAACGGCTCGCTCGGAGACAGCGTCCGGGTGATCGTCGGGCTCGAGGGGATCGCCAGCTGATCGCGGGACCGCCATGAGCCCCACGGCGATCGCTGCCAGCACGCTCCTGCCCGCGGCGTTCGTGGCCGCGGCGTTGCTGGTCTCGTGGCGGCCGTGGCGGCGGCCGGCCGCCGACGCCGCATTCGAGTTCGGCTCGTTCGCGCTGCCGCTTGCGGTCGCGGCCGGCTGGATCCTCGCCCTCCGCCTGCAGGAGGGCGAGGCGATCTGGTCGCTGCGGCAGCGGTGGCATTGGCTGGTGGTCGCCGCGGCGGCCGCCGGAGGCATCGCAGCGTTGGTCTCGCTGCCGTGGCTCCGCGGGTGGCTCGCGGAGCTTCGGCCCGGCCGCGGCGACGCGCTCGCCCTGAACCTCGCGGCGATCCTGATCGCCTTCGCGTTCCGGTTCACCCTGCACCTGCCGGGCGCCGACGCCTACGCCGATCGCCTGATGCTGCTGTTCGTGGTGCTCGTTCCCGCGATGCTGCTCTGGCCCGCTGCGGGCCGCGAGCCCGGCATCGCGACCGGCGCCGCCTTCTGGATGGCCGCGACCGGACTCTCCGGGATGGCGGTGATGGGCGGCTTCGCGAAGCTCGCCATCTCGATCGGCGCCATCGCCACGGCCGCGGCCGCGGCGGGACTGCTCGCCGCCTCGGCGCGGCGGCCGATCGGCGCGACCGCGGGCATCGCCTTCGCCGCCATGCTCGCGGCTGCCACCGCCGCCGGGCAGGCCTACGACGACAGCGGCCTTGCGGCGGCCTTCTGGCATCTGCCGCTCGCCTCGCTGCTGCTTCTCGCGGTGCCGCTTCCCGCGGCATGGGGCCGCGTCGGCGGCTCGCTGCTTCGCCTGCTCGCGGTCGCCGTCGCCGTCGGCGTCGCGGTGGCCGCCATGGCCTCCGCGAGCGGCGCGTTCGGCACGCCGTCCGAGGAGGACGAGGCGATCCCCAGCCTCTACGGCTTTGGCGAGGCGGCGCCTTGCAGGGCCGAGGCCCGGCCGAGCGCCTGACGCATCCGTTCGGCGCACTCCTCGCTCGCGGCGGTCCGTCGCGACGCCTCGCCGGTCGCATCGAAGGCGGCGTCGAGCGAGGTCCCATCGAGGCGGTTGAGCCAACGCT
>CAZQUA010000267.1:0-2475 GCA_964596455.1 uncultured Isosphaeraceae bacterium | reverse complement strand
GGTTGCGGCGGCGAAGTCCCGCGATTCGACGAGGCCGGTCCGGTAGCCCCGCGAAGCCGCATCGACGGCGACGCCAAGGCCGGTGGCCCCACCGCCGATCACGAGGATCTCGAATCGCTCGCCGGCGAGCCGCGCCAGCACATCCTCCCGGTTCATGGGCGCTGCGATGGGATTCATGGCGATGCTCCTGCGGCCTCGCCGCTGCCGAACTCGCGAACGCAGGCGACCGCCTGCGACCATCGTGAACGAAGCGCGGCCCGACTCGCCGCATCGATGCGGGGCTCGAACCGCTGCGGAGGCGTCCGCTCGGGAAGGCCGGCCTGGGGATCCACCAGGCCCACCGCAACGCCCGCCATGACCGCGGCGCCGCGAACGGTGCTCTCGAGGTCCGCAGGCCGCTCGATCGCGCAACCGAGGAGATCCGCGCACAGGCGCATCAGCTCGTCGCAGGCCGCCGCCCCGCCGTCGACCCGCATCGCCTCGGGGCGGAACGCGAGGTCCGACTCCGCGGCCTCGCAGACGTCGGCGACCTGTTGGGCGATTCCCTCCAGCGCCGCCCGCGCGATCTGCGGCGGCCCCGTCCCCCGGGTGAGGCCGAGGATCGCGCCCCTCGCCGAGGCATCCCAATGCGGGGCACCGAGGCCCGTGAAGGACGGCACCACCACCACGCCCCCGCTGTCCCCGGCCTGCTCGGCAAGCGGCCCGATCTCGGCGGAGGCACCGATCAGCCCGAGGCCGTCCCGCAGCCAGCCGACGAGGGCACCGCCCATGAAGACGCTTCCTTCGATCGCGTAGACCGGAGCGGCATCGCCGATCGTCCAGGCCGCGGTCGAGAGCAGCCGCGAGCGACTCTGCGGTGCCGAGTCGCCGGCATTGACCAGCAGAAAGCAGCCGGTGCCGAAGGTGATCTTGCCCTGCCCCGGCCGCATGCAACCCTGGCCCGCCAAGGCCGCCTGCTGATCGCCGATGACCCCGCAGATGGGGAGTTCCGCACCGAAGATCCCCCCGTCGGTCCGTCCGAAGTCGCCGCTCGAAGGCCGCACCTCCGGCAGGAGCGACTCGGGGATCCGGAAGAGATCGAGCAACTCTCGATCCCACTCCCTGCGGGCGAGGTTCCACAGAAGGGTGCGGCTGGCGTTGCTGGGATCGGTCGCGTGCACCCGGCCGCCGGTCAGGTTCCAGAGCAGCCAGCTGTCGACGGTGCCCATGGCCAACTCGCCCTGCTCGGCGAGTCGCCTTGCCTGCGGCACCTCGTCGAGCAGCCACTCGACCTTGCTGGCCGAGAAGTAGGGATCGCAGAGAAGGCCGGTCCGCGAGCGGATCCACGGCTCCAGCCCCTCCGCCCGCAGGGCATCGGTCCGCGACGAAGTCCGGCGATCCTGCCAGACGATCGCGGGCCCGAGCGGCTCGCCGTCGCGGCGACGCCACAGCATGACCGTCTCCCGCTGGTTGGTGATCCCGATCGCCGCGATCGCCGTCAAGGGAACGCCCGCGGCCTCGATCGCAGCCCTCGCCGCAGCCAGCTGGCTCGACCAGATCGTGCGAGGATCGGCCTCGACCCAGCCCGGCTTGGGGAAGGAGCAGGGCGAGTCGCATCGGCCCTCGCCGAGGCATCGCCCCTCGCCGTCGAGCAGCACCGCCCGCGAACTGGTGGTGCCTTGGTCGAGGGCAAGGATCAGGCGACTCGCTCGGGCATTCGCCGCCGGGCCGCTCATGGCGGAGTCACATCGCCGAACCGAGGCCCGCGAGGCGTCGCCAGGCGCTGACCTGCCCGAGATGCATCATCACATGGTTGTTCAGCAGGAAGTTGAGGGCCGCGCCCACCGTCGGGAACATCTCCCGCATCCGGCCTTCCATGGGGTTGAGATCGGCCAGGCGAGCCTCGGGGAAGCTCCGCAGCGCCTCGATCGCCGCGGCGTATCGATCGAAGAAGAGCGGCAGCAGCACCTCCTTGGAGGGATAGCGACCATCCTGCTCGACGCAGGGCGAACCGTCCTTGAAGACGCCCTCGTCGATCGGCAGGGTCCGAACGAGATCCGCCCGACCCATGATCGCCAGGGCCTTGTCCGGATAGATCGCGAGGTGCCCCACGCAGAACGCCGGATGGTTGACCTGCGGATGGAACAGATGCGCGAAGAGCTCCTCGGGGATCGGCTCGAGCAGCGCCTTGGCGTAGTCGAGGGTGACGGCGAGGGCTCGGGCGATCGCGAAGCAGCCGGGGGCCTCGGCGGCGGTGTGCTCGGCGGATGGACTCGGGGCGGCGTTCATGCGGATCTCCAAGTGGGAAGCGGGTGGCGGACGGGAGTGGAGCCGGAGGCCCCGGAGGCGTCAAGGGAAGCGAACCGCGGTCACCGGCTCGCGAAGGGATCGCGATCGGCGCGGCTCGGCCGCACCTCAAGTCCCGGCAGCATGCGTCGAAGGCGAGCGGCGAGCGCTGGAAGATAGTGCCGCTCGGTGTTGGTGTGCCCCGCCAGC
>CAZQUA010000266.1:0-2482 GCA_964596455.1 uncultured Isosphaeraceae bacterium | reverse complement strand
TCCAGTTCGATCTCGATCGCCTCGCCCGAAGCGGCCCCCTCGGCGATGGCGATCGCCTCGGCGAAGCCCAGCTGCGCCGAGGGGAGCAGCGCGAGGATCGCCGCCGCCTCGGACCAGGTCGGATCGTCCGCCGCCTCGATCCCATCCACCGCGGCGGTGGCGGCGTCGATCTCGACCTCCACCACCCGTGCGGCGGCGGGGTCGGCCACGGTGATCTCGAAGTCGCGGCGAGCCCCGTCCATCTCGATCTCGCCCTCGATCGCGATGCCTCCGACCGCAGCCGCGGCGGCTTCGATCGCCTCGACGAGGCCGATCGCTGCGGGCGGGCCGCCGCCACCTCCGCCGAAGTCGCTGTCCACGATCTCGCCGCTGAAGGCGTCGAACTCGATCGATCCCGCCTCGCCTCCGCCCGAGGCGTGGTAGACCGCCTCGAAGACCAGACGCCCGCCGTGATCGAACTCCAGCTCGAGCTCCATGAGCATGGTGCCGGACGGCGCCGATGCCGCCAGCGCGATCGCTTCCGGCCATCGCAGGGCCTCGGCGGTGTATGCGGCGGCCACCGCGGCCTGGTCCGCTCCGAGCGGATCGGTCTCGACCTCGATGATCTGGCCGGACTGGCCGCTCACGTAGACCTCGCGAAGCAGGCTGCCCGCCGTCGCCATCTCCACCTCGAAGATGCCGCCGTTGCGGTCGATCTCCAACACCCGATCCGCCGGAAAGGCGGCCACGGCCGCATCGTGGGCCCCAAGGAATCCGGCTCCGCCCGACGCAAGCGCCGAGGACCCCATCGCGAGCACGGCTGCGGACGACGCCAGTGTGGTTCTCAACATCCCAATACCCTTGCCTTTCGTTGCCGGACCGCCGGAGGAGAGTGGGCCGACCCGGTCCGGCACCGGCGTCGGCGGCTGCTTGGCGGCCCATCCGCCTTGCGGTCCGGGTTTCGCCGCCCCCCTGCCGATTGGTTGATGAAACGATCCTGACAAGTGCGCAAGGCAGGGCTGGGGCACGCGTTCGCCGACGCCTCCCGGTAAGTGGCGGCCGGTCGGAGATCCCGCGCCATCGGGATCCCCCGATCGCGCTGCGGTACCCTCTCCGCAGAGGCCCTTCGTCGGAGAACATCACCATGGCCGCAGGTCAAGGATCCGCCGGCAACGTCATCGCCGCCCTCGCGAGCTTCTTCGTTCCCGGCCTCGGGCAACTCCTGCAGGGCCGCCTGCTCATCGCCGTGTTGATGTTCGTGCTGGCCGCGGCGCTTTGGGTGGTGCTGCTGGGCTGGATCGTCCACCTATGGTCGATTCTCGATGCGGCGCTCTTCAAGCCGCGGCGCTGAACGGGATCGCGACCCGTGCGAGCCGGGAGTGCCGCTTGCGGGGCACCGGAGACCGGGCGTGTGGGGACACGCCGGTCGCAGCTGAGTAACTTGCCGAAATCCTTCGATGCCGGGCCCTCACACCAAGACGATCGAACGGTTCATCGACCGGCTCAACAAGGCCGTCTCGCGAAGCGCCCTGCTCAAGGTCTCCATTCGTCCGACCGGCGGACGCATGCTCGACGTCTCGCGGCTCGCCGAGCTTGATCCCGACGCTCCCGAGAGCGTCCTGAGGGCCTTCGTCGGCGGGACGCGGTCCGCGGCCGAGTCGACGGGGCGCGGCGACGCTCGCCGGGCTGCCACCATCGATCTCGATCCGCCCGCGGGGCGATTCGGGCAACGCGACAATGCCCCATCCGACCGCGGCTCCGGCGAGGACGGCGACGGCGAACCGCAGGCCTCGCCTTCCCGCCATGAGAAGGTGCTCGTCTCGATCCGCCGCGCCGCCGAGTTGGCGCGGCGGGAGACCGGCGTGCACGCGCTCTGGTTCGGCTGGCCGCTGCTGCACGTCTCGACCTCCGAGGACGCCGACGCCCAGAGCGTGCTCGCCCCGCTCTTTCTCTTCGCGGCCTCGATCGTCCCCCACGCCCGGCGGCACAGCGTGATGTCGATCGCTCGCGACGACTCGATCGGGCCTCCCCGGTTCAACTCGGTGCTGGTCGGCTGGCTCGAGCAGAAGCTCGGAATCTCGATCCGGCCTCCCGACGAGGAGGAGGTCGCCGGCTGGAGCCGCGAGCAGTTCGCCGCATGGATCGAGCAGAGTCTGCAGGCGTTCCCGACTCCGCCGTCGCTGGATGACGCCTCCGGGCTGGTGCGGGTGCCGCAGAGCTCCAAACTCGCCCACCGCACGGCGCCGCGGCTGCTGCATGCGGGGGCGCTGGGCCTCTACCGGTGGCAGAACGCCGCGGTGCTCGCGGACCTGAACGCGATCAAGGCCATGGACGCCTGCCCGGATCCCCTCGACTCCTTCATCGAGGGGCGTTCGGTGCCCGAGCCGGATGCCGCACCGCCGAGCGAGGCGGAGCGATACCTCGTGACCGACGCGGACTTCTCGCAGGCGCAGGTCGTCTGGAAGGCCCGCACCGCGGAGGGGCTCGTCATGCACGGGCCGCC
>CAZQUA010000265.1:0-2519 GCA_964596455.1 uncultured Isosphaeraceae bacterium | reverse complement strand
ACCCGCAGGATCCCCACCACGGCGGTGCCGAGGGGGCCTTCGCCCCCGGCGCCGGGCGTCGTCACGATCTGCAGGTCCGGCTGCAGGAACATCCAGGGGGTCAGTTGGAACTGGTAGTAGGCCTCCAGCACGCACTCGCCCGGGCGGGTGAAGGGCGATCCCGCCGCGTCGCTCGCCCACGCGTAGGCGATGCCGAGGCCCAGCGAGTCGTTGGGGCGGCCGGGCAGCGGCCCGTTCCACAGGATGCCCCCGGCGATGCTCGCCGCCACCGGATCGACGCTCGCCTGCGACAGGCCGCCGATCAGCCACATGCTCAGCGACGGCGCGGAGAGGTCGGTCTCGTCGGCGAGCCACAGCGTCTGCTGCAGGTAGGCGTAGCCGCCCTGGGCGCCTTTCCGCTCGCCGCCGCCGAAGCGATCGAACCGCCCGGTGTGCCCCCATCCGCCGATCCCGAGCACCCCCGGCAGCGAGGCGATGCTGAAGGAGAGGTCCGCCTCGCCGATCACGAAGTACCCCGCCTCGTTGTCGAGGGCGGTCCGGGCCCCCCGGCCGCCGGTTCCGCCGGGCGGGGCCCCGATCGCCGGCGGATTGCTGCCGTCGTAGATGCCGACCTGCAGGCCGATCGTCTCGGAGGGACGGGCCTGCAGCAGCAGTCCGAACGCCTGGCTCGGGTAGGTCGGCACCGCCATCGGGTCGATCGCAGCCGGCGAGTCCATGGCGGAGTTGATGAAGCTCTGGCTCGCGGGGGGCGAGGCGAAGTCCGCGAAGACGTCGAGCTTGCCGATCTGCACCGCGAAGGCGTCGCCGAAGAGCGACTGCCGGAACCAGGCTTGCCCAAGTTGGGCGATGCCGGGGTCCGTCTCGATGTTGTCGATCGACTGCAGGGCCCCGACGAGCGATGCGTTGGCGCTGCCCCCGCCCGCGATCTGGCCGAGCGCAAAGATCTCCCCGCCTTCCCAGCCGAGCAGGCGATCGAGGTCGAGATCGAGCTGCAGGTCGAGCAGCCACGGCGCCCGCATCCCGGTGGCGAGGCCGCCGGTGGCGTTGCCGACCCAATCGACGGTGAAGGACGCCTCGAACCCGATCCCCTGCTCGAGCAGGCGCTGCCTCGCGCCGAGCCAGTCGCCGGTCAATCGAGGCCCGCTGAAGAGCGCCGCCCACTGGCCCGGGTTGAGGATCGCTTCGGGAAGGTCCGGCATCGTGATCGCGGGAGGCGACTCCGCGATCGGCGGCGGCGACTCCGCGATCGGCGGCGGTGCCGCTGGCGGCGGCTCGCCCGCACCGAGCGTGGCCGCCATCGTCGCCGCGGCCGCCGCAGTCGCCGCTTCGAAGACGCCGGTGGTCACGATCGGGACCGCCGCCGCGGGGGCGGTGCCGCGAACCGCTCCATGAGACGCAGGGTCTTCGCGCCGACATGGTGCTCGATCCCCTCCGCCTCGCGATCGGCGGTGGCTTCGTCGAGGCCAAGGGCCACGAGGAATCGCTGCACGATCCCGTGTCGCCGCCGCGACCGCATCGCAAGGCGGCGGCCCGCCGCGGTCAGACGCACCGGACTTGCCCGCTCGGTGGCGACGAGCCCGGCCCGCTCGAGACGAGCGAGCGTGCGGATCACGGTCACATGGGAGACCCCGAAGCGGCTGGCGAGGCTGGAGACCCGCGGGGCTTCGCTTCGCTCGATCAGGTCGAGGATCGCCTCGACGTAGTCCTCGGCGATCTCCTCGGCATGGTCGGCGCGGACCTGCCGGTGGCGGCTCCTCGCCTCGGCGACGGGGCGTCGCGGGGCGGCCTTGCTGGATCTCGCGGCGGGCGGCATCGCCGAAGCGTATCGACGCGCCGCAGCGATGGCGACGCGCGAAGCCGACGGCGTCACCGCGATGCCGCGAGCGAGATCGCCACGCCACCCCCGGGCATCGCTTCGAGGCGAAGGCGATCGCCGACCCGCAGGGCCAGCACCCCGGGCTCCGCCGAGCGTTCGCCATCGAGATGGATGCCCCGCGTGCAGGCCGCGGGCGGATGCCCGAACTCGACGAGCCTCCCATCGACGAGGCGAGCGACCAGCAGGCACTCCGGCCCCTCGTTCCCCTGCTGCACGAGCGCTGCAAGGCTCGCCGGCTCGATCTCGATGCCAAGCGACTCGTAGGCGGCTTCGCTCCGGTAGGGCGCCGCGAGGATCCACCGCTCCTCGCCCTTTGCCGCCGCCGCGGCGACCACGATCTCGGCCGGCAGCGCAAGGCAGGCGGCCTCGATCTCGGCGCCAAGCTGCGGCAGCTTCGCGGTCCCGCCGCCGCAGCCTGCCAGCAGCATCAGGCTGACCGCGAGCGGGAGGGCGAATGCGAACGCGGCGGGCCGACGCGCGGGCATGGGCGAACTCCTGAAGGGACGCCGAAGAACGGCCGCGACGCGTCGCGGGTTCATGGAAGTCGACCCGATCGCGATCGCGGCTGCAGCCCCCCGCGTGCGTGCGACACGGTCATGGCGATGCCCTGCGTGTGCGACGCGCTCATGGCGAGACGCCCTCC
>CAZQUA010000264.1:0-2534 GCA_964596455.1 uncultured Isosphaeraceae bacterium | reverse complement strand
CCGCCTCGTGTTGTGGCGCCGCCTGTTCCGCCACCGCCGAAGCCCATCGCCGCGCCGGCTCCTCCGCCGCCTGCAGTCACGCCGCCGACGCCCGCGCCGCCATCGCCGCCACCGGCCGTGCCGGTCCCTCCGACCGCTGTGCCACCACCGCCGACCATCGCCCCGCCGCCTCCGGTCCCGCCGCGTCCATCGACGCCGGTTCCACCCCCACCGTCGATGGCGCCGATGAAGGCCCCGCCCATCCCGCCGCCTCCTTCGATCGCGCCGCCGCCGCCGGCACCGCCCCGATGAGGCGATAGGCACGGCCCGGTCCGCGAGCGGGGTGCCCCCTACACTCGCGGTTCCCTCCGAGGCCCGCCATGCCCCTGCCGCTGATCGCCATCGTCGGACGCCCCAACGTGGGCAAGTCGAGCCTGTTCAACCGCCTGGTCGGACGGAGGGTCTCGATCGTCGACCCCACGCCCGGCGTGACCCGGGACCGGGTCGAGTCGCTGCTCGAGATCCTGCCCGACCCCGTCGACGAGCCGCACGGCGAGACGATCCACGCCGATCTCTGCGACACCGGCGGCTACGGCATCTACATGGCCGAAGGCGCCCGCTTCGACGACGCCGGCAAGGACCTGTCGCTGCTTCGGGAGGACATCGAGCGGCAGATCGGCCACGCCGTCGACCGCGCCGCGGTGGTGCTGTTCCTGCTCGACGCCCGCGACGGGATCGCGCCCCTCGATCGCGAGGTCGCGACGCTGCTCCGCAAGCGCGGCCTCGCCGGCAAGGTGCTGCTGGCGGTGAACAAGGCCGACGACGAGAGTTGGCTCGGCCGGATCGGCGAACTCGCCGAGCTCGGCTTCGGCGACCCCGTCGCGGTCTCGGCGAAGAACGGCTTCGGCACCCGCCGCCTGCTGCGGGCCCTGCGTTCGCGGCTCGCCGACGCCACCGCGCCGCCGGAGCGGCCGGAGCTTCGCGTGGCCATCGTCGGACGCCGCAACGCCGGCAAGAGCACCCTCGTCAACGCCCTCGCGGGGCAGCCGCGGGTGATCGTCTCGGAGATCGCCGGCACCACCCGCGACAGCGTCGACGTCCGCTTCGAGATCAAGGGCCGCTCGCTCGTGGCCATCGACACCGCCGGCGTCCGCAAGCGGAAGAGCTGGGCGGACCAGATCGAGCGGTACTCCCACGAACGCGCCATCGACGCGATCCGCCGCTGCGACGTGGCGGTGCTGCTGCTCGACGCCACCAGCCCCACCAGCCAGGTCGAGAAGGCCCTCGCCACGGAGATCCTCGACCGCTACAAGCCGGTCGTCATCGCCGTCAACAAGTGGGATCTCGTCGAGAAGACGCTCTCGCCGGAGGACTACCTCGCCCACTTCGAGCAGGAGCTGCCGGCGCTCTCCTACGCCCCGCTGGTGTTCCTGTCGGCGGAGCGGGCCGACGGCCTCGAGGATCTCGTCGCGATGGCCTTCAACCTCCACCGCCAGTCGCTGCATCGCGAGGGCACCGGGCCCCTCAACGCCGCGGTGAGCCGGATCCTCGCCATGCGGGGCCCGTCGAGCCGGCTCGGCACCCAGGCCAAGGTCTACTACGTCAGCCAGATCGCGGTGCAGCCGCCGACGATCGCCCTCGTCGTCAACAAGCCGGAGCTCTTCGAGGGCGCCTACGAGCGGTACCTTCTGAACCGGCTCCGCGACGCGCTGCCCTTCTCGGAGGTGCCGATCCGACTGCGGTTCAGCGCCCGGCGGCGGCGGGAATCTCCCGAGGCCGCCGCCTCGCCGCCGCGGCGGGGACGCCGCAAGGCGACCTGACCGCCGAGGGATACACTCGCGGTCCCCTTCGAGGCCCCCTCGGCATGTCGATCTTCCCGCTTCCCGTCTTCGAGGCCGACGCCGATCCCGCCAACCGGGAGGCGATGACCGACCAGGAGATCTACGAGCGGCTCAAGCCGCCCACCTCGATCGTGGTGCGGTACGGCTCGATGCGGCAGGTGGCGGAGTACCGCTACGGCGGCGACGCCAAGCCCGGCTGCGGCTCGAAGCTCGTGGCCCGCACCCATCGCGGCACCGAGCTGGTGGAGATGCTCACCACCACCTGCTCCAACTCCGGCTGCGGCAAGAGCGTGAGCCGCCAGGAGATGCTCGAGTACATCGGCAACTCCGGCGGACGCGACTATCCCTTCCGGACCGACGGCCGGGTGCTTCGCGTGGCCACCATCGAGGACCTCAACGCCTGGAGCGAGCGCCAGGCCGAGGCCAAGGAGCGGGTGAAGTTCGTGAAGGCCCAGGTCGCCGACCTCGGCCTTCCCATGAAGGTCGTCGAGCTCGAGCCGATCCTCGGCGGCGAGATCATCACCGTCCACTACCTCTCCGAGGAGCGGATCGACTTCCGCGAGCTCGTCCGCCGCCTCGCGGTGGAGTGGTCCACCCGCATCGAGATGCGGCAGGTCGGGGCCCGCGACGAGGCCCGCCTCGTCGCCGACTACGAGCGGTGCGGCCAGCACTGCTGCTGCAAGAACTTCCTCAAGGTCCTCAAGCCGATCTCGA
>CAZQUA010000263.1:0-2536 GCA_964596455.1 uncultured Isosphaeraceae bacterium | reverse complement strand
CGCCTTGCGAAGACGCCGGCATCGGCAGCAACGCCGCCCGCACCGGGCTCGCGTCGAACCCCTCGAGGCGAAGCGGCAGGCAGAGCAGCGTGTAGCGGCCCGCCGCGACATGCCCGAGGCGAAGGCCCTCAAGGATCAGCAGATCCCTCGCGAGGCACCGCCGGTGCGCCGGCAGCTCCTTCGAGTCGGCCGGATCGACGCTGGGCGTGTCGACGCCGACGAGCCGAACCCCGCGATCGGCGAGTTCGTCCACCAGCGCCGGATCGAGGCCCGCGAACGCCTCGGTCCATCGCGTCGGATCGGGAAAGGTCCCGGTCGCGAGCAGCACCCGCGGCGGCAGGGGCGAACCCGCCGCAAAGCCGAGGCGGGCGAGGGGCCCGGCGAGATTCGCGGCCGACACGCGGCGGCCCGAGACCGCGCCCCCGCTTGCGACGACGAGGCACTCGCCGCAGGTCCGGCTGAGCGGCACCTGCTCGATCGAGGCGGTCCCGCCGTAGTGGGTCGGGGCATCGAGGTGGGTGCCGAGATGCACGGTGGATCGCATCGTCGAGAGAGTCAGATGGTCGCCCCGGGCGCCATCCATCAGCACCTCCCGCGAAAGCGGCGTGTCGCCGGGGAAGACCGCGGTCGCCGCGGAGAGCGTCGTCGAAACGTCGATCGGCTCCAGCTCGGACCTTCCCTCTCCGCGGCTCATCGGGCATCCTCCGCTGCCGCCGCGACGCCCGCATCCGGAGCGGCATCTCCCCGCGACGCGTCGATCGCAAGGCGAATCGCCCCTGCAACCAAGGCGGCGCCGAGCAGCACCGCCGCCGCGACGCCCGCCACCGCCGCGATGCGGAACCCCCGATCGTGCCGCTTCGCCGTCGCCAGCGCCTCGGCGTAGGGCCGCGTGCCGAAGGAGACGCGGTCGTAGAGCGGCTCGAAGGAGCTTGGGAAGAGCTTCGTGAGCAGGTGCTCGATCCGCTTGCGGATCCGGAAGGACCGCCGCCCCGCGAGGTCCCGCATCTCGATGAAGTTGCGAAGCGCCAGATCCGCGATCGCATTGGCGTTCGCCTTGCGATCCTGCTCGTAGGCCGCAATCGCCGCGGAGATCTCGCGATGGGCCCGAAGCGCCTCGAGCAGCGACTCGCAGTCCTCGAAGCTCGCGTTGGCGCCCTGCCCGTAGAAGGGCACGATCGCGTGCGCGGCATCGCCGAGCAGCGCGAACCGCCCGCCGCGGGTCCATGGGGAGCAGCGGACCGTGACCATCGTCCCGACGGGATTGCGGGCGAAGTCCTCCTCGAGGGTCGGCATCAGCGGCACCGCGTCGGGATAGACGGCGCGGAAGTGCCGCATCGCCTCCGCGGGCGTGGCGATCTCGGCGAACGAGCCGGGGCCCTCCCAGGGCCAGAACAGCGTGCAGGTGAAGGAACCGTCGCGATTGGGCAGGGCGATCATCATCGAGCCGCCCCGCGGCCAGATGTGCAGGCCCGCCGGATCCATGGCCCACGGGGCGTGCGGGCCGCTTCCCGCGGGCACCGCGGGAATGACCAGCTCCTTGTAGCCGTGCCCGAGGTACGCCTGCGAGTAGTCGAACCGCTCGACCTTCTGCATGGCTCCGCGGATCGCCGAGTAGGCGCCGTCGGCGGCGACCACCAGATCGGCCTCGTGCCGCTCGCGGCCCGCGGGCGTCTCGAACTCGACGCGGCCGCGGTCGAAGTCGACCTCCACCGCGCGGCGTTCGAACCGCACCTCGCAGTTCGCCTCGGCCTCGGCGGCCTCGAGCAGCAGGCGGTTGAGGCCGCTGCGGCTCACCGAGTTGATCGCCCGCGCCGGATCGGCGCTGTAGGGCTGGAAGAAGGTCTGGCCCGAGACCGGATGGATCACCCGGCCGGGCATCCGCACGCCCTCGGCGAGGACCCGCTCCTCGAGACCCGCGCGGCGAAGCGCCTTCAGGCCCCGCGCCGAGATCGCGAGGTTGATCGATCGCCCGCCGCCGGAGCCGGCCGTGCGGGGATCGCTCCGCCGCTCGCACAGGAGAACCTTCCAGCCGTCGCGGGCGAGATAGACGGCAAGCAGGCAGCCCGCCAGGCCCGCGCCGACGACGAGGGCGCTTCGGCCGTCGCCGGCGGGTCGCGTGGCGAAGGCGGCGGAAGTCAATGGAATCCGCCCACGGCTTCGATGCCGTGGGCCCCCCGGAGCGCGGGGCCGAGGATGTCGGCCAGGCGCCAGCAGTCGAGGAAGGAGTTGGCGAGCGGCGTCGGGGCGACGCGGATCAGGTCCGGCTCGCGGAAGTCGACCACGGCGCCGGCGGTCCGGAGCGTCAGGACCACCGCGCGGGCATCGACCTCCGGGAACCGCAGCGAGAGCTGGGCGCCGCGGCGCTCGGGATCGCTCGGGGTCGCCACCAGCACCTTGTCGCCGTGGCGCTCCCGAAGCAGCCACTCGAGGTAGCCGGTCAGCACGCGGCTCTTGAGGCGAAGCCGCTCCATGCCGGCGCGGTCGAAGAGCTCGAGCGAGGCGAGCAGCGGCGCGAGCGCCAGGATCGGCGGGTTCG
>CAZQUA010000262.1:0-2562 GCA_964596455.1 uncultured Isosphaeraceae bacterium | reverse complement strand
TGCAGGAGCGGGTGCGGCAGCTCGCGAAGATCGCGGCGCTGCTTCGGCATCGCCGGGATCGTCTGCAGAAGGTCCGAGCAGCCTTGGCGATCCGCCGCCGCGGGGCGATGGAGCGGGGCGATGCGGCCGCGGCCGCCTCGCCGGCGGGTGGGGCGGTCCTTGCGGAGCTGCGGCAGCTGCAGGTCAAGCAGGAGGAGTTCCGCCGCGCCAGGAAGCATCTGGCGGAGTGCGAGACCCGGATGATCCGCCGCTGGTCGGTGCACCGCGGCGCCGGCTACGGCATGCTCGTGACGCTCTTCGTCGCGGCGCTCTGCGTGGGCAGCTGGATGGCCGCGGACCTCGCCTGGCCGAGTCCGGGCACCGCGAGCGTCGATCTGATGGCCCGCACCGCCAAGGGGCAGGTCCTCGCGGGCCCGTCGGCCCTCGCGTGGCGGGAGTGGCACGAGGCCCAACTGAAGGATCCGACGGTGCTGGGCAAGGTGGCGTCGCGTCTGGCGGCCCGCGGCCTTTCCCCGAGCGATCCGGCGGCGCTGGCGGCGATGCTCGACAAGGGCCTCCGCCTCGACAGCGACGGGCCCGGACGGCTGCGTCTGGTGCTCGCCGGCGACGACCGCCGATCGCTCTCGCCGATCCTCGACACCCTTGCGACCACGCTCGCCTCGGAGAGCCTCGCGGCGGCGCCGACCCGCCCCGATGCGGCGCCGGCGATCGTGCTGGGCGATCGCACCCGCGATGGCCGGGTGGCCTACTCGCTGCTCGATCCGCGGCCGCTCGAGACCCGGCAGTTCGCCCGCGCGGGCATCGTTGCGGGCGGCGCGATGATCTTCGCCTCCGGCGTGGGCTTCGTGGCGACGCTCATGCTGCGGCGAAGCCGCCGGGTGCTCGCCGAACCGGAGGCCGAGCCCTCGGCCGAGTGACCGCTGCGGCGAAGTCAGTGCCGGAAGTGGCGGACGCCGGTCAGCAGGCAGGTGACGCCGCGGGCGTTGCAGAGGTCGAAGGTCTCGCCGTCCCGCTTCGATCCGCCGGGATGCACGAGGCATCGCACCCCCGCGTCGATGAGGCGTTGCGGGCCGTCGGGGAAGGGGAAGAACGCGTCCGAAGCGGCCACGAGCATCCGGCTCGAGCCATCCCCGAACGAGGCAAGACGCTCGCCCGCCTTGGCGATGGCGATCCCGCAGGCACCCACCCGATCGACGCAGCCGCAGCCGGCGCCGAGCAGGGCGCCCTCGCTGCCGACCGCCACGGCGTTGCTCTTGAGGTGCTTCACCACCGAGAAGAGGAACGCGGCGTCCGCGATGCACCCGCCGCTCGGCGGGGGACCCGCGACATGGCGGAAGTCGCCCGGGCTGACCGGCTGGCCGGCCCGCTCCGGCACGAGCAGGCCGCCCGGAAGCGAGCGGACCTCGAGGCCCGCCACGCCCCCGGCGATCGGCGGCCCCACGGCGAGCAGGCGGGCGTTGGGGCGACGCTGCTGCAGGAGCGTCTCGGCATCGAGCGAGAAGCGATCCGCGACGATCACCTCGACGAAGCGGTTCCCCTCGACGATCGCCTCGGCGACCGGGAGATCGAGCTCGCCGCCGATGACCACCACGCTTCCGAACGCCGCGAGGGGGTCGCTGTCCCAGGCTCGCCGGAACGCCTCGGCGAGGGTCCCGCCGAGGGCCGCTCCGCAGGCATTGGTGTGCTTGACCACCGCTGCGGCAAAGCGGTCGGCGGCGAGGTCGCGAAGGTCCAGGACCAGGTCGAGGCCGCTCGCGGCATCGAGCAGGTTGTTGTAGGAGATCGCCTTGCCGCCAAGGACCTGCCCGCCGAGCACCGAGGGTCCTTGGGCATGGGGGTCGCGGTAGGTGGCGGCCCGCTGGTGGGGATTCTCGCCGTAGCGAAGCTCCACCCGCCCGGAGTACTCGAAGCGGAGGATCTCCGGGAATCCGCCGCTGCGGCGATGGCCCATCCAGCTTGCGATGGCGGTGTCGTACTCCGCGGTGCGGGCGAAGGCGGCGGTGGCCAGCTCCTCCCGCAGCTCGAGGCCGGTGCGGCCCTCGTGGCGGCGAAGCTCCGACGCCACCCGGTCGTACTGCTGGGGCGAGGTCACCACGCAGACGAACTCGAAGTTCTTCGCCGCCGAGCGGATCATCGCCGGTCCGCCGATGTCGATCTGCTCGACCACGGTCCGATCCTCGACGCCTCGCTCCCGCGCGGTCCGCTCGAAGGGATAGAGGTTCACGCAGACGAGGTCGATCGGCGGGATCCCGTGGGCCTCGATCGCGGCGGCATGATGGCCGAGGTCGCGACGCGCCAGCAGGCCGCCGTGCACCTTGGGATGCAGCGTCTTGACGCGTCCGTCGAGGATCTCCGGATGGCCGGTGAGGCTCTCGACGGCGATCACGGGAACGCCGGCGGCCGCGATCGCCGCCGCCGTGCCGCCGGTCGAGACGATCTCGATGCCGAGGTCGGAGAGGGCCCTCGCGAAGGGCACGAGGTCGGTCTTGTCGCTCACCGAGAGCAGAGCGCGGCGGACCGGGACGAGGCCGAGCATGCGTGTCGTTCCAAGGGCGACCGCGC
>CAZQUA010000261.1:0-2662 GCA_964596455.1 uncultured Isosphaeraceae bacterium | reverse complement strand
TCTCGACCATGGCGGGAACGCTCCAGTGGCGGAAGGCGGCGAGGATAGCGGGGGCGATCGCCGCGACGGCCTCGGCGGTCACGCTTCCCGGTGCAGGCGTTCGAGCAGATCGTCGATGCCGAGACGCTTCGACCACGATTCGACGTGGACCTCGTCGAGCCGCCCTCGCTGGGCCCTGGCGATCCCGAGCAGGTCCGACCACTGGCGTTCGCTGGTCTCCCCGCCTTCGCGGTACCAGCGCAGCTTGGCGAGCATCGAGTCCTCCGCGGTCACGAAGGGAATTCCCCGCTCGTCCCGGCACGCCCGGTTGCACTGCATCGATCGAAACGGATCGCTCGCGACCACGAAGCAGTCGACCTTGATCCCATTCTCGAGATGGATGAGGTTGAACGACCCGCCGGATCGGGCGGCGACGGCCGCGGCCTCCTCGCTTGCGTAGAAGCGATCGCCCAACACCCGGCAGAGCGATCGGGCGGTGGGCTCGTCGAGATCGACGACGAGATCGATGTCCGCGGTGGCTCGGTACACGCCGTGGCGTGAACTCGCGACCGAGCCTCCCACGCAATGCCGGACGCCGGCGGCCTCCAGCACCCCGCAGACATCGGCAAGCACCTGTTCGAACTCGGACGCGGTCGCATCGCCGGTCATGGGGCCGCGCCCCGGCGATGCGTCGCGAACGCCCGGGCGAGGGCCTCGCCGAAGTGAAGCGACACGAACCGGACGAGCATCGCGTGGCGGTCGCCGCCGCACTCCTCGAGCAGCGTCTCCTGCCGGCGCCGCAGCAGGTCGCTGCTCATCCGAAGGGCCTCGCGGGTGCGGCGGTCTGCACTCAGTCGACCCATGATCTCCGCCTGCAGGCGGGCGATCTCGACCGGCGTGTCGCCGTGGTCGGGGCCTTGGCCGATCGGCCGGGGCAGGTCTGGCTCGTTCGCCTCGATCGGCATCGCCGGAGTCTACGCCCCCGCCGCGGCCGCCCTCAGCGGACGACCGGCAGGCCGATGCGGCCTTCGGCGGCATCCTGCAGCTCGTCCTGCGGCCGGGCGATCAGGTCGTAGCCGTCGCTCGCGACGACGACGCAGCGGACGAGCTCGCCCGGGGCGCGGCGGGACCGCGCGATCACCGCGGTCATCGAGTCGATCTGCGGGGCCTGGTGGTACGCCCGGCCCGAGTGCAGCACCTCGCCCGCGGCGAGTTCCGCCAGCGGGGCGGCGGGCACGCCGGGATCGCCCGCGGCCCCCTCGATCAGCACGTCGAGGACGGCGCCCTGCTCGGCCTGCCACGCGGCGTCGGCGAAGGCGTTCTCCTGCTGCGCGAGCATGAGTTCGGCCTCGCGCTCGGCCTTCACCTCGTCGGGCACGCGAAGCGCCGGATCGAGGTCCATGGTGCCCGCGGGCGTGCCCTCCTCGCGGCTGTACTGGAAGACGCCCATCGCCTCGAAGCGGAAGTCGCGGACGAACTCGACGAGCGCCGCGTGGTCCTCCTCGGTCTCGCCGGGGAAGCCGGTGATGAAGGTCGTTCGGATCGCGATGCCGGGCACCCGCTCGCGGAGCTTCGCGAGCAGCGTCTCGGTCTGCTCGCGGGTCACGTGCCGCCGCATGCGTTCGAGCATCGGGTCGGCGATGTGCTGCAGCGGGATGTCGAGGTACTTGACGACGTTCGGCAGGCTCGCGAGGGCGTCGATCGCGTCGTCGCCGAAGGTGCTCGGGTAGGCGTACATGAGACGCAGCCACGCGCCGCCGAACTCCTCCGCGAGCGTGTTCAAGTCCGCGAGCAGGCCCGGCAGGCCGCCGTCGTCGCCGATGTCGAGGCCCCAACTCGTGGTGTCCTGGCCGATGAGGTTGAGTTCGAACGCACCCTCGGCCAGCAGCGCCCGGGCCTCGTCGAGGATCCTCGCCCGCGGCTTCGAGCGCATCTTGCCGCGGATCGAGGGGATCGTGCAGAACGCGCAGCGCTGGTTGCAGCCCTCGCTGATCCGCAGGTACGCCCAGTGCCGCGGCGTGAGCCGCACCCGCCCGGCGTCCTCCTCGAAGTAGCCGATCCCCTTGCCGTCCTGTCCGTTGACGGTGAGGCCGGCGACGTCGCGGCCTCGCTCCTTCGCCGCCTGCAGGGCGTTGCCGGCGATCCAGTACTTGGGCGACTCCGCCGCATCGAGCCCGTCACGGGAGGGCGCCTCGCCCCGCACCGCGTCGACCACGCGGTCGCGGTCGAAGACGCCGATCATCGAGTCGATCTCGGGCGCCCAGTCGAGGAGCCTCGCCCGGTGCCGCTGGACGAGGCAGCCTGCGACGACGACGCGTCGGAGGTCGCCGGCCTTCTTGCGGTCGAGGGCCTCGCGGATCACCTCGAGCGACTCGAGACGCGAGGCCTCGAGGAAGCCGCAGGTGTTGATGACGATCGCGTCGGCGGCGGCGTGGTCGGAGACGAGCTCGAGGCCGTCCTCGCGGAGCAGGCCGAGCATCCGCTCGCTGTCGACGAGGTTCTTCGGGCAGCCGAGGCTGACGAAGGCGACGCGGCGGATGTCGGAGGGGGCGGAGGGGTTCACGGGTCGGGATGGTAGAGGCGCCGCCCGGGAGGAGGAGCGGCCGGCCGGTCGTGCGGCGCGGCGAGGGCGATCCGGCTGCGACCGGAACGCTGACCGGCGGGAACGGTCAACCGTCGGCGG
>CAZQUA010000260.1:0-2674 GCA_964596455.1 uncultured Isosphaeraceae bacterium | reverse complement strand
GGTCGGTGTCGGAGGTTCGCCGCACGCCCGCCGCCGGTGGGCCGCCCGCCCCCGGCCCGCCGAGGCGGGTGGCGAGGCCGGTGCGGTTGAGCTCGCCGTTGCCGTCCGCCGTTGCGGTCCGCCGTCGCCATCCGGCGTCGCCGTCGCCGCCTGCCGTCCGCCGTCGCCGCCTGCCGAGTCACCTACACAAACCCAGTTTGTGTAGGCACTTCTGAAAGAGCCGCCGCCGTCGCGGTCTGCTCCCGATCGATGCCTGTCCACGATTGGGCCGTCCTCAAAGAGACCGGACGGTCGCCCCCGGTTGATGCCTGTCCACGATTGGCGGTCCACCATTGGCGGCCGCGGTGCCTCGGCCTGTCGGTCGCCCCCGGTCGATGCCTGTCCACGATTGCGGACCGCCATTGCCTCGGCCTGCCCGGTCCCCCCCGGTCGATGGCTGTCAAAGATTGCGGACCGCCGTCGCCCCGGCCTGCCGGTCGCCCCCGATCGATGCCTGTCCACGATTGATGCTCTTCCCGGCCCTGCTCGCAGCTCCGCCCTGTCCAACCCTGGGCTCTCGTCCGGCCCTACCTTGATGCGATTCCGGCCGACGAGCGATTCCGCATGAGCGATCTCCCTGGCACCTCCGACGACGCCGCGCCCTCCTTCTGGTGGTTCCCGCTGGGCGGCCTCGCTCTCGGTGCCTGGTCCCTCTGGGGCACCCCCGACCGGGCGACCTGGGCCTTCGAGGTCCTGCCGCTCGCCACGGTCCTCGCGATGTTCGCCGCCACCCGCCGCCGCTTCCGCTTCAGCAGCCTCGCCTATGCGCTGCTGCTCGCCTTCTTCGCCATCCAGTGCGTCGGCGGCCGCTACACCTTCGCGGAAGCGCCCTTCCCGCAGACGCTGGTCGATCTGCTGGGCCTCGAGCGGAACCCCACCGACCGCCTCGGGCACTTCATGCAGGGCTTCGTGCCGGCGATCGTGCTTCGCGAGTGGCTGATCCGCCGCCGCGGCCTTCCCCGCGGCGGGACGCTCTTCTGGATCGTGACCGCCTGCTGCCTCGCCTTCAGCGCCGCCTACGAACTGCTTGAGATGGCGGTGGTGCTGCTCTTCTACCCAGATGCCGGCCCGGAGTGGCTCGGCATGCAGGGCGATCCGTGGGATGCGCAGTGGGACATGGCCATGGCCGCCGCCGGCGCCGTTGCCGCCCAGCTGCTGCTTGGACGCTGGCACGATGCGATCTTGGCCTTGCCGCCAAGTCGCGCTCGTCGCCCCGACCGCGATCCGTCCTGATCCGCCCGCCTCGACGGCCCGCCTTTGCACCGCCGCGGGCCCACACCCCGCGCCCGCAGCCCCGGCAGCAGAACCCACCCGCAACGCCATCAGCACATCCCTGACAGCGCCCCGTCCAACAGGTCCAATGGGTCCAACAGGTCCAATCCAGCGATCGCCGAGCGAAGCGAGCCAATAGCGCGTGACGTGGCCCACGCATTTGCGCCATGCGAAGCGAGCCGCCGACGCGTGACGTGGCCCACGCGTTTGCACCGAGCGACGCGAGCCGCCGGCGCCTGACGTGGCCCGCAGTCCTCAGCGTCGGCGCCGACGTCGGGCGGCCGGCATCGCCAGAAGCACGCCGGCCACGCCGCCCGCGCCCGGCACCACCGCGAAGGTGAAGCCCTGGTCGCCTCCGTTGGCACTGCCGGTCGCCGTCACCGTCAAGGTCGTGACCGGCCCCGTGAAGGTGAGCACGCCATTCGCGTAGGTGGACGTGGCGGTGTTGAGCGTGGTGCCGCTCTGCGTGACCGGGGAACCAACTCCTCCGGTGATCGAGAAGGCCTGCCCGAAGTCGTAAGAGGTGTAGCCGCCGCCTCCAGTTCCTGCGCCACGGAAGAAGTAGAGGTACATCTGCAGGCCCGACACCGGCGAGGCGAAGGTCACGGTGAAGGTGGTCGCCGAGTTCGCGTCGTAGATCCGACCCTGCTGAGCGCCCACGTTGTTCCAGTCGGCACCCGACATGTTGAGGGACTGGATGTCCGGCTGATAGATGGCGGCGGACAGATTGCTCATCGTGAAGCCCACCCCGTTCACGCTGCCCGTGTTCGACCCGGAGTAGGTCGCGAAGATCGGCGAGGCCAGGGCGGAGGAGCCGAGAGCCAAGGTCGCCGCAATGCCGGAGACCATCACCATCGAGCTGGGCAGGCGCCATGGGCGCAAGGGGGTCGACATTGCGATGCTCCAAGAAGGTCCGATCGGTCGACGCCCACGAGTTCGCCGCACCCAGATTCTGGGACCTTGCCGGAAAGTACCCCTGATCCGACTGGAGGCAAGCCCAACATGGCCCGATCGCGCCCGATGGCCCTCGGCTCGAACCGGCGCTGGTCTGGGCCGGGCACGCGAGCTCGGCGCACAACTCTTGTCACCATCAGGCGCGGCCTGGACCGAAGCACCTGCTGCGACCCCGCCGCCATGCCCCGATTCCGCCCATCGCCGCTTGCCCTCTTCGGCCCGGGACTCATCGTCGCGGCGACCGGGGTCGGTGCCGGCGATCTCGCGACCGCCGGGTTCGCCGGTTCGAAGATCGGGCTCGCCGTCGCGTGGGCGATCGTCCTCGGGGCCTTCATGAAGTTCGTCCTCAACGAAGGCCTCGCCCGCTGGCAACTCGCCACCGACTCGACGCTGCTCGAAGGCGTCGCCC
>CAZQUA010000259.1:0-2681 GCA_964596455.1 uncultured Isosphaeraceae bacterium | reverse complement strand
ACCTTCTCGATCCAGCCGGACTTCGCCGCCACCGGCTACGGCTGGGTGGAGCGGGGCGAGGAGATCGAAGGGTTCCCCGGGGCGTTCCTCGCGGCGAGCTTCGTCGAGAAGCCGCCCAAGGCTCGGGCCGAGGCATTCCTCGCGAGCGGCCGGTGGAACTGGAACAGCGGGATGTTCGTCTTCTCGGCGGCCGCGTTCATGCGGGCGCTGGAGCGGTTCCTGCCGGACAACGCGGTGCGCCTGCGGGAGATCGCCGAGGCCTGGGACACCCCCGGCCGCCGCGAGGTGCTCGAGCGGATCTATCCGACGCTCGTCAAGATCAGCGTCGATCACGGGGTGATGGAGCCGGCGGCCGCGGCGGGGGCCTTCACCGTGGCGACGGTGCCCATGGCGGTGCGGTGGCTCGACGTCGGCAGCTGGCCGAGCCTGGCGAAGACGATCGAGTCGGATGCGGCGGGCAACCGGGCCATCGGCCGCCTCTTCGCGGTCGAGAGCCGCGGCGTGCTGTCGGTCTCGCACGATCCCGACCATCTCGTCTGCGTGCTCGGATGCGAGGACCTCGTGGTGGTGCACACTCCCGACGCCACGCTCGTCGTGCCGATCGAACTCGCCGAGCAGGTCAAGCTGGTCGCGGAGCGGGTGCCGCCGGGCCTCCGCTGAGTCTCGGCATGCGCTTCCTCGCGGTCGATCTCGGGGCCAAGCGGACCGGCCTCGCCTTCGGCGACGACGAGACCCGGATCGCGACGCCGCTCGAAGTGCTCGAGATCCCTCCCGGGCCGCGGCTGCTCGAGGCGATCGCCGCGGTGGCCCGCACCGAGCGTCCCGACGCGATCGTCGTGGGCCTGCCGCTCAACATGGACGGCTCCGAGGGGCCGGCGGCGGCGGCGGCGAGGGCGTTCGGCGCGTCGCTGGCCGCCGCGAGCGGCACCGCGGTGCGGTTCCACGACGAGCGGCTCACGAGCCGGGCGGCGGAGGGTGATCTCGCGGGCCTCTACACCCGCAAGGGACGGAAGCGCCGCCTCGATGCCGTCGCCGCGGCGAGGATCCTGCAGGGGTACCTCGCGGCCCGAGACGGCAGCGGCGGCGGAGCGGAGGACCGGGAGGCGTGATCGGCGTCAGGCGCCCGCGGCCTTGGCGTCGAGGTACCAGCGGAGTTCGCCGCCGAGGGGGCGGAGTCCCTTGATGGGGATCTCCCGGTAGTCGTCGCTGCCGGTGGCCACGCGATCGATCATGGCGGCCTTGGACTCGCCGGTCACGAGCGCCGCGAGCACCCGCGAGGCGTTCAGCAGCGGGTAGGTCATGGTGATCCGCGGCGGATCGACCTCGGGGCCGCTGCAGCGGGCCGCGAGGCGGGTCCGCTCCTCGAGCACCGCGGTGTGCGGGAAGAGGCTCGCGGTGTGCCCGTTGTCGCCCATGCCGAGCAGCACGAAGTCGAGGCGGTCCTGGCCCTTCTCGCGCCAGGCGAGGGTCTCCCGCAGGGCCCGTTCGTAGCGGGCGTCGGCATCCTCGGCGGTGGCCTCGATCGGGTGCACCTGCTCGGGCGGGATGTCGGAGTGCCCCACGATGATCTCCGCGATCTTCCCGAAGTTGCTGCGGGGGTCGTCGAAGGGCACGCATCGCTCGTCGACGATCCAGAGATGCGTCCGCCGCCACGGCAGCGACCGGCAGGCGGGGTCGTACATCAGTCGCTCGTAGAGCGGGAAGGGCGTGCTGCCGCCGGAGAGCGCGAGGTGGAAGTCGCCGAACGCCCGCACGCACTCGATGGCATGGGCGACGAGGTCCGCCGCCACCGCGTCGAGGATCGCATCGGCGGTCGCCTCGACCCGGACGCTGCCGGGCAGGGGCGGCTTGGGCAGTTCGTCCGCGAAGGGGATGAGACCGGGATCCGGCGGAGGCATCGAGGCATCATCGCGAAGCCCCGCCGGGTGTAAACCTCGACGCGATGCCGCCGTCCGAGGTCCGATGCCATCCGGTCCGCCGTGGTCGTCTCGAGGCCTGGTCGGCTTGGTGGCACGCCCCGGTCCTGCGAAGATCGCCCCGCCATGCTCCGCATCGGCCCCGTCACGCTCGACAGTCCGCTGCTGCTGGCGCCGATGGCGGGGCAGTGCGATCTGCCGTTCCGGATCCTCTGCCGCGAGCAGGGCGGGGTGGGCCTCGCGAGCACGGATCTCCTGAATGCCCACTCGCTGCTGCGGGGTTCGCCGACGGCGCTCGAACTCGCCGCGACCAACGGCCTCGACCAGCCGCTCTGCATGCAGCTCTACGGCAACGACCGCGATCCGCTGCCCGAGGCCGCCTGCTGGGCGGTGGACCATGGCGCCCGCCTGATCGACATCAACATGGGCTGTCCCGTCGACAAGGTCGCCAAGAAGAACGGCGGCTCGCTGCTTCTGCGGGATCCCTGCGGCACCGCAAGGCTCGCCGAACGGATCGTCCAAGCGGTCGAGCGGCACTCCGCCGGGCGGGTGCCGGTGACGGCCAAGATGCGACTCGGCTGGGACGACTCGTGCATCGTGGCTCCACGGCTCGCGAGGGATCTCGAGGAGGCGGGCATCGCCGCGGTGACGGTCCATGCCCGCACCACCGAGCAGCGCTTCAAGGGAGAGGCCCGCTGGGAGCGGATCGGCGAGGTGGTCGAGGCCGTCCGGTCGATCCCGGTCATCGGAAACGGCGACGTCACC
>CAZQUA010000258.1:0-2702 GCA_964596455.1 uncultured Isosphaeraceae bacterium | reverse complement strand
GCGGGGGACTGCCGCTCGCGGTCCGCGGTCCCCGCAGCGGCCGGGGACGGCGGCGAGGCGGACGTCGCCGAAGTCGACGCGACCAGGACAGCCGCGGCGAGCAGCGATCGCAGGAGCCTTCCGAGGGAGTCAGGCATCGGAACTCCTCGGCGGCGTTCCGTTCCGCGGCGTTCCGTGGCCCGAGGTCTGGCTTGCCGGGCCCATCGACTCGGCGGGCGCCGTGCCGCCGCGTCGCTCCATCGCTTCCTTGAGCTCGTCGATCGCGGTCCGGCTCCAGAGGGGCACCGAGACGAAGTAGGCGGCGCGGGCGATCACATGGGCTGCGATCGGCGCCGTCAGGAAGAGGAAGACCACCACCAGCAGCGACCTCGCGGCGATGCCGAGTTCGCCGAAGTGCACCGCCACGCCCACCATGATGCAGCCCACCCCGAGGGTGCCGGTCTTGGTGGCGGCCTGCAGGCGGGTGAAGAGATCCGGCATGCGGAGCATGCCCACCGCCCCAAGCAGGCAGAACGCCGACCCGAGGAGCATCAGCACCGCCGTCACCACGCCGCTCATCGCTCGCCCCCCTTCTCGAGATGGAACCCGAAGGCGACCGTGCCCACGAAGAGCAGCAGCGCCAGCACGATCGCCACGAACAGGTAGACCGGCTCCTCGGAGATCACCGCATAGAGGCCGACCACGCCCGCGGCGATGGTGCCGAGCAGGTCGAGGGCGATCACCCGGTCCGGGAGGCTCGGCCCCCGAAGCAGGCGGATGGTGATCAGCAGGATCGACGCCCCGAGCATCACCGCCGACGCCTGCAGGGCCACGCGGACCGCCGCGGCAAGCGTGCCGTCGGCGGCCGCGGGGGCGAGTTCGGCGATCGGTTCAACCATGCTCCTCGCTCCGCAGTCCCTTGAGCACCTTCATCTCGAACCCCCGCTTGATCTCCGCCCGAACCTCCTCGGGATCCCGGAACCACATCACGTGCACGTACAGCGTGCGGCGATCCTCGGAGGCGTCGAGGCTCAGCGTGCCCGGCGTCAGGGTGATCAGGTTCGACAGCACCGCCAGCTCGACCTCGCTCATCGGATCGAGCGAGACCGCGATCACCCCCGGCCGCATGCGGTCGAGGGGCATCAGGGTGTAGTAGGCCATGCGGAAGTTGGAGAGCACCAGCTCGCGGATGAAGAACCAGACGAGCTCCACGACCTCGCGGAGGTTGCGGAAGTACTCCCCCGAGCCCAGCACCCGGCGGGTCCCGTAGAGCAGCAGGAACCCGATCACCATGCCGATGGTGAGGTTGACCGCGCCGAAGCCCTCCGTGGTCGCCGCCCAGATCAGGGCGAGCACGACGTTCCAGATGATGAGGCTCATGGGGCCGCTCCCGTGCCGGGGCCGAGCACCGCTTCGATGTAGGCGTCGCGGTCGAGCAGCTGCCCGGCGGTCCGCTCCGCGAAGGTGAAGACCGGTCCCGCGAAGATCCCGATCAGCACCGTCAGCGCCGCGAGGCCGCCGCAGGTGGCGACCATGGTCCGCGTCGGCGGCGGCGGCGCGGGGGCCGCCGGCCGATCGCCGCCCGGATCGGGGCCCTTCCAGAACGCCTCCGCCCAGATCTTCGTCATCGAGAAGAGGGTGAGCAGGCCGACCACGACGGCGATCGCCACGATCAGGTAGGCCTCCTGCTCCACGCCCGCCTGCAGCAGGATGAGCTTCGCGAAGAAGCCCGACAGCGGCGGGATGCCTCCGAGCGAAAGCGCTGCCACGAGGAAGATGACGCAGACGAGCGGGGCCGTCTCGGCCAGGCAGACCCGCCCCGCCACCTTGAGGCTCGAGGTGCCCCGCAGGCGGTGGGCGAGGCCCGCCACCAGGAAGAGGTTGGCCTTCACGACGATGTGGTGGATGAGGTAGAAGACCGAGCCGGCGATCGCGAGCGGCGTGAACAGCGCCAGGCCCATGATCATGTAGCCGATCTGGCTGACGATGTGGAAGGAGAGCACCCGCCGGAACTCCTGCTGCGCCGCCGCCCCGAGCACGCCGGTCACCATGGTGAGCGCCGCGGCCACGAGCAGGATGGCGTGGGTGAACTCCGGGTCCTGCACGAAGATCGTCGTGAAGGCCCGGATCAGCGCGTAGACGCCCACCTTGGTGAGGAGGCCCGCGAAGATCGCCGAGACCGCGAAGGGCGGGGTGTGGTAGGAGGCGGGCAGCCAGAAGAAGAGCGGGAACGCCGCCGCCTTGATCCCGAAGGCGGTCATCAGCAGGATCGAGACCGCGGTGGTCTCGGCGGAGGCGCCGCCCTCGCGGATCTTCAGGGCGATCTCCGCCATGTTCAGGGTGCCGAGCTCCCCGTAGATCAGTCCCACCGCGATCAGGAACAGCGCCGAGGAGAGCAGGTTGAGCGTCACGTACTTGACGGCGCCTTCGGTCTGCAGGCGGGTGCCCCCGAGGGCCAGCAGGGCGAAGGAGCTCATCAGGAGCACCTCGAACCAGACGTAGAGGTTGAAGATGTCCCCGGTCAGGAACGCCCCGCAGACGCCCGCAAGCAGCACCGAGAGCAGCGGGTAGTAGAGCAGCCGCTGCCGGCTCGCCTCGACGCTGCCCGGCGAGAACAGGAAGGTGGCGACGCCGGTGATCGCGGCGAGCAGGGTCATCACCGCCCCGAGGCGATCCACCGCGAAGGTGATCCCGAACGGCGCCGGCCAGTCGCCCGCCTGCAG
>CAZQUA010000257.1:0-2709 GCA_964596455.1 uncultured Isosphaeraceae bacterium | reverse complement strand
CTCGCCGATGCCTCGCCAGGCATTCCGGGCCTCCGCAGGCGCTGCGGCGATCGGAGGCCACTCCTGCCCCCAGGCGGCAACGCGATCGCCGATCGGCGGCTGCAGCGACTCGAACGCTCCGCGGATCGCCTCGATGCGGGGCGGGACCTCCTCGCGGAGCCGATCGACGAACTCGCCGATCGCGTCGCCGCGGGCGATCGCCTGCCGCAGCATGGCGGTCCGCTCGCGGCCGAGCATCGACTCGAGCATCTCGCGAGGCGGCGCCGCCCGGATCGCGGCGCCGGGGGCGAGGCGCGGTCCGGCGGCATCGAGGCCGAGAAGTTCGATCGCGGCCCCCGAGCCGACGAGCGGCTTCACGATCCTCGCCTCGACGCTCGCGGGCAGGGCGATCGGCCCCTCGAACTCGATCGTGACCGCGACCACGTCCTCGGCGGGGAGGTCATCCCGCGAGCGTCCAAGGGCGATCGCGACCACGCGGCCGTCTGCAAGGCCCGCGGCCTCGACCGTCGAACCGACCGCGAGGGGGCCGATGCCGGGCGCGAGGGGGAACTCGATGCGGTGCTTCGCCCGCGGCGTCCAGGGAATCCGCGGCAGCAGGACCGCGGCGGCGAAGGCCGTGGAGATGGCGAGGATCACCAGGCCGCCGGCCAGCGCAAGGTTCCTCGGGGGACTCCCCATCGTCGTCACCTCGACTCGACGATCGTCCGGAAGAGGGCCTCGCGGACCCGCTCGAACCGGGCGAGCTCATCGAGCAGGTTGCGGCGGATCGAACCGGCGAGCTCGGGATCGTCCCCGAAGGCCGCGGGATCGGCGGCGAGGATCTCCTCGAAGGACTGCCCCGCCGACTTCAGGTCCGATGCGGCGATCGAGAACGCACGGGCCGCATCGAGCAGGTTCTCATGGGCCACCAGCTCGCTCGTGGGCCGCAGCAGCAGACGCCACGGGTTGCGGCGGACCTCGATCGTGGAGAGTTTCAGCTCCGCCGACGCGATCCGCACGTTCTCGAGGATCGTCCGGATCTGCGGGACCTGCCGGAGGATCTCCGGCTCGAGGCGGTCGATGGCGGTGGCGATGGTGCGGAGCGTGGAATCGGCGTTGCCGAGGATCTCGTCGAGCAGCGGCAGCGTCCGGGCCCGCAGGTCCGACACCACCACGCGGGCGTCGCTGCTCACCGTGAGGGCGTTGTCGAAGATCTCATCCACCCGCGGGGCGTTGCGGGCGATCATGGAGGCGAGCTCGTCGACGGGAGGGCGGGCGGACGCCACCAGGCTCCTCGCCTCGGAAAGGCCCGAGACCAGCGACGCCGAGGCGGTGTCGGCGTTCGCGAGGGTGCCGTCGATCCGGTCGCTCCACTGCGGCCATCGTTCGGAGAAGTCCCCGACCACGGTGCCGGCCTGCACCAGCGCCGGCCGCACGATGGTCTCGTAGTCGCGGGGCACCTGCTCGCCGAGCAGCTCCGACAGGCGATCGAGGCTGCCGATGACGTTGCCGACCTCCTCGGAGTTCTCGCTGCCCACGAGCATCTCGAGCATCCCCGGGCTCGAGGTGGCGTCGATGGTGCCGCCCGCCGCCACCCGCGAGGCGTCGCCGCGGATGCCGCCGAGGCGGGTGAAGTTGAGGGACGCCTGCGAGCCGAGCAGCGGCATCGTCCGCACCACCCGGGCGTCGCTGAAGATGGCGATGTCCGCGCGAAGGGCGATCCGGACGTCGAGCCGCTCGAGGCGTCCTTCCCCATCGAGGATCGGCGAGACCTCGGTCACGGTGCCGCGGGCGAGGCCGCCCACGAGCACCGGCGAGCCGGGGGCGAGCCCGGCGACGCCCTCGTCGACCGAGAAGCGCACCGTGTAGTCGGTCTGCTCGGCCAGCGTGAACCGTTGGATGACGACGAGCGTCACGGCGGCGAGCAGCACGCCGCTGAGCACGAAGAGGCCGGCAACGGTGTTCCGCCTTGCGTCCTGTCCGGAAGCCATGGTGGGGCGAGATGTACCAGAACCGGCCGAGGTTGACCAAGTCGAGCCGGCCTCCCGCGAAGGTCCGGGCAGGCTCCGCCGCGGCCGGCGGGCCGCGGGACTCAGCCCGCGACGAGCTTCTCGTTGGTGTCGAACCGCTTCAGGGCGTTCAGGAGCTGCTCGATCTGGACGTGCGGCGGCAGGGCCAGGAGCCGCCGCCGCAGCGCCGTGATCGTCTTGAGCTCCCGCTCCGAGAGCAGCAGGTGCTCCTTGCGGGTGCCGGAGGCGGCGAGGTTGATCGCCGGGAAGACCCGCTTCTCCGAGATCGACCGGTCGAGGATCAGCTCCATGTTCCCGGTGCCCTTGAACTCCTCGAAGATGATCTGGTCCGCCCGCGAGCCGGTGTCCACAAGGCAGCTTGCGATGATCGTCAGCGATCCGCCCTGCTCGGCCTTGCGGGCCGCGCCGAACAGCTGCTTGGGGATCTCGAGGGCCCGGGAGTCGAGGCCGCCCGACATGGTCCGGCCGCCCGAACCGAAGCGGCGACTGTTGTTGAACGCCCGCCCGAGGCGAGTGAGGGAGTCGAGCAGCACCACGACGTCGCGGCCCGCCTCCACAAGTCGCTTCGCCCGCTCGATCGCGGCCATGCCGAGGCGGATGTGCATCTCCACGTCCTGGTCGTTGCTCGAGGCGAGCACGGTGGCGGGCACGTTCCGCTTGAAGTCGGTGACCTCCTCGGGCCGCTCGTCGATCAGCAGGG
>CAZQUA010000256.1:0-2718 GCA_964596455.1 uncultured Isosphaeraceae bacterium | reverse complement strand
CGCGAAGGGGGCGGAATGGTAACAGCGTCCGTCGGCGCCGACGGGGTGGCGTATGATCGCGGTTTCCTCGCGAGGCGGCGTCGGTGCGGCGCCGCCGCGACGGTGCCTTGAAGGAGCTTCGCGTGCCCGGGCCTTCCTTGCTGAACCGACTTGGGCCGATCCGGCCTCGTCCGATCCGATGGGCTTCGCTCCGGTCGACGGCGCTTGGAGCCATGCTTGCGGCCGCGGCGATCGCCCTTCCGCCCGCAGCTGCGGCGCAGGGGCCGCCGCCGAGCCCGGTGCGGGCGGCCCCGGTCCTCGAGCAGGACCTGCGGCCGCGGCGGACGGTGCCGGGCGAGCTGCGTTCGCCGCGGGAGAGCCGACTCGCTTCGATCGAGGCGGGCCTCGTCGAGGCGATCCTCGTCCGCGAGGGCGAGGCGGTCGCTGCAGGCATGCCGATCGCCCGCCTCGACGCCGCCCGCATGCGCCTCGAGCAGCGGGTGCTCGAGGCGGAGCGGGATGCGGCGCAGAGCGATCTCGCCGAACGCGACGCGGAGCATCGGCAGGCGGTGCGGGACCTTCGGCTCGTCGAGGAGAGCCGCCTCGCCGGCGCCGCCAACGTCCGCGAGGAGCTCGACGCCACGAGTCGCCTCGAGATCGCCGAGGCTCGACGGACCCAGGCGCGGCGTCGCCTCGAGGTCTTCGAGTCCCGCTTGGCGCTGCTGTCGCGGCGGATCGCGGACATGGAGGTCAAGGCTCCGTTCGATGGCGTGGTCACCGTCCGCAACGCCGAGAGCGGGCAGTGGCTGCCCGCCGGCGGCGAGGTGGCGGTGCTCGTCGAGGTCGATCGCCTCGAGGCGTGGCTGGCGATGCCGCAGTCGATCGCCGAAGCCTGGGCGCCCGCGGTCGCCGGCGATGGGTCGCCCGAGTCCGATGCCGCGGCGACGGAGGAGTCGGTGGTCCTGCGGATCGATGCGACCGGCGACGAGCGGCCGCTTGCGGGCATTCGGGTGGTGCCCTCGGTCGATCGCCGCGGCCGGACCTTCACGGCGATCGTGCCGCTCGCCAACGAGGGCCGTCGGCTGCTGCCGGGGATGTCCGTGACCGCCTACGTGCCCGCCGGTCCGCGGCAGCGGGTGCTCACCGTGCCCAAGGACGCGGTGCTGCTCGGCGAGCGCGGCGCATCGGTCTGGGTGGTCCGGCCGGGCCCCGGGGGCGGATCGGTCGCGGTGCCGGCGGCGGTGGAGCTGGCCTTCCCGCTCGGGAACGCGTGGGCGATCCGAAGCGGCGGCCTCGCGGCCGGCGACCTCGTCGTCGTCGAGGGCAACGAACGCCTCATGCCCAACGCCCCGATCTCGCTCGTGGAGGCGACCGGCGATGCCTGAGCCGCGGCCGCTTCCGAACCGCCGGTCCGCGAGGGCCTCGGCATGGGCCTGATCCGTCTCGCCATCGCCCAGCCGGTGAGCGTGGTGGCGGTGGTGGCGCTCCTGCTGCTGGCGGGCCTCGTGGCGCTCGGCCGCCTGCCGATCCAGCTGACCCCGACGATCGACGACACCGTGATCTCGGTCTCGACCCGCTGGCAGGGCGCCGGCCCCGAGGAGGTCGAGCGGGAGATCGTCGATCCGCAGGAGGAGCAGCTGCAGGGCATTCCCGGCCTCGAGAGCCTCACGAGCGTCAGCAGCCAGAACCTCGGCACCGTCCGCCTGCAGTTCCGCCTCGGGATCGACAAGGAGTCGGCGCTTCGGGAGGTCAGCGAACGCCTGCGGCGGGTGCCCCAGCGGCCCGAGACCGCCGACGAGCCGGTGGTCGAGGCCTCCGACCCGGAGAACCGCGACTTCATCGCCTGGATGGTCCTCTCCTGCGGCGATCCGCAGGTCGACGTCCGCACCCTGCAGGACTTCGCGGAGGACCGGATCAAGCCCCGCATCGAGCGGGTGCCGGGGGTCTCGCAGGTCAACGTCCTCGGCGGGCGGGAGCGGGAGGTGCAGGTCCGCTTCGATCCCGTGGCCATCGCGGGCCTCGGCCTCTCGCCGAGCGATCTTCGCCGGGCGATCCTCGCCGCCAACCGGGACGTGTCCGCCGGGCAGGTCGCCGACGCCAAGTTCGACGTCCGCCTCCGCACCATCGGGCAGGCCACGGCCCCGCAGGATCTCGAGCGCCTCGTGATCGCCGACACGCCGCTCGGCCCGGTGCGGCTTGCCGAGGTCGCCGAGGTGGTCGAGACCTACCGCAAGCCCGACAGCTTCGTCCGCAACCGCGGCCGGCCGGTGATCGCCCTCAATGCCCAGCGGGAGCCGGGCTCCAACGTGATGGAGGTGATGGCGGGGATCCGCGGGGAACTTGCGGCCATGAACGCCCCCGACGGCCTGCTCGACCGCGCCGCCGCATCGATGGGCCTTGCGGGCGGACTCGCGCTCGACCAGGTCTTCGACCAGACCGTCTACATCGACCAGGCGATCGAGCTCGTCCGCAGCAACATCTGGCTCGGCGGCACCCTCGCCATGGCGATCCTCCTGCTGTTCCTGCGGTCCTGGCGGGGCCTCGTCGTGGTGGTGCTGGCGATCCCGATCTCGATCGTCGGCACGGTGGTGGCCATGACGGCGCTCGGCCGGAGCGTCAACGTGGTCAGCCTCGCCGGCATGGCCTTCGCGGTCGGGATGGTGATCGACAACGCGATCGTGGTCCTCGAGAACATCTACCGCCACCTCGAGATGGGCAAGTCGCCGGCGAAGGCCGCCT
>CAZQUA010000255.1:0-2736 GCA_964596455.1 uncultured Isosphaeraceae bacterium | reverse complement strand
GCGCGGCGGACCGGGACGAGGCCGAGCATGCGTGTCGTTCCAAGGGCGACCGCGCTCGCGGCGCCGCCGCAGGGACGGTCGGAGGGGGTTCGCTGCGGAGGCGGATCAGGACTGCGGCACGATCCGCATGAGCGTGCCGTCGCGGCTGCCGAAGAGCAGCTCGCCTCCGTCTCCGCCGGCCGGAGCGATGCGATCGACCTTGGGAAGGGCGATGGTCGCGACGATGCGTCCCGAGGCGAGCTCCACGCTGCGGAGGGTCTTCGAATCGGCATCCCACAGCAGCAGGCGGCCCCGGTGCTGCCCGATCGGCGTGCCGCGGGCCTCGGGGCTCCGCCACCGCACCGAGCCGTCGATGCGGTCCACCGGCATGAGATCGAGGCACACCAGGCCCTCGGAGGGAACGAACTGCAGCACCGCGTCGCCGATCACCGTCGGCGAGGTGGCCAGCGGCGACTGCGTGAAGTAGCTCCACACGGTGCGGCCGCTGGTGAGGTCGAAGGCCCACAGGTAGTGGTCGAGGCTCGCCACGAGCAGCAGTCCCTCCGCGGCCGCGGGTTGGGCGGCGATGCCGCTCACAAGCTGCTTGTCCCAGATCCGGCGGGCGTTGCCGGCGTCGAGGGCGAGGATGGCGCCGGTCGACCCGACCGCATAGAGACGGTCGCCGACGAGCAGCGGCCCTGCGGAGACCGAGCCGGGCATGCTGTTGGCCCGCCACTGGTAGCCGACCTCGTACTGGTGCCAGATGACCTGCCCCGCCCGCGTGCCGTAGATGAGGTAGGGCCCGAACACCGCCGGCTCGGTGCCGAGGGAACGCTCGAGGCCCTGCCGCGACTCGCTCACGCCGTTGGCCGTGTCCACGACGTGCACCGCGAAGTCGCTGACGCAGAACAGCTGGTCGCGGCCCTCGCCGGTCACTCGGAAGAGCGCCTGGATGGAGGCGATCGGCTCGCCCACCGGTGCCTGCCACACCATGCTGCCGCGGTCGCTCTGCAGGCGGCTCAGGAGGTTGCGGTCGTCGACGGTGAAGATGGCGTTCCCGCGGGGGT
Organism: uncultured Isosphaeraceae bacterium; assembly: GCA_964596455.1. GTDB lineage: Bacteria > Planctomycetota > Phycisphaerae > Phycisphaerales > SM1A02 > CAZQUA01. The sequence goes on along the minus strand of CAZQUA010000255.1, from coordinate 1,690 downwards.
AGATCCCGCGAAGGCCGGCGTTCGGCGAGGTCGGGACCACCGTCTGCCAGTCGATGCGGAAGCCGAGTTCGTTCACCGCCGAGGCCGGCACGAGGTACTGCCGGTCGAGCTGCTCCTGCAGCTGCCGCAGGCGTTCGGTGGCGTCGACCTCGGCCGCGGGCGGCGTCTGGGCGAACAGCGGCATGGCGGTCGCGGCGGCGGCGAGGAGCGCCACCGTCGGCAGCGGTGCGGAGCGATCGGAGGGAAGCGGCATCGAGAGGAGTCTCCAGGGCGGCGAACCCGCCGATCGGAACGGGGCGGAATCGCCGCGTCGGGGAGGGGGTGCGAAGAAACCGCCCGAAGGGGTCGAGTATCCGAGCGGGCGAGGGCAGCGTCAACCGCCGCGGGCTGGAGTTCGCCCGTTGCCGCAGCGGCGGGGTAGTCTGCCGGCATGTTCACCGGCCTGGTGCAGCATCTCGGGCGGGTCGAGTCGGTCCAGCCCACCGCGGCGGGGGCGTCGCTCGAGGTCTCGCTCGAGGGCTGGTCCCACGAGCCGGGCCTCGGCGACTCGATCGCGGTGGACGGTTGCTGCCTGACCGTCGCCGATCGCCGCCTGCGGGAGGGCCGCGTGGCCGCGGTCCGCTTCGATGCGATCCACCACACCTTGGCGATGACCACCCTCGGCGGCCTCGCTGCGGGCGATCCGGTCAACCTCGAGCACGCCGCCACGCCCGACACGCTCCTCGGCGGGCATCTGGTCCAAGGGCATGTGGATGCGGTCGTGCCGGTGCTGGCGGTGGATGCGAGCGGCGGTCAGTGGCGGATGCGGTGCGGCTTCGGGCCGGAGCTCGCGGCGTGGTTCATCCCGCGGGGATCGGTCTGCCTCGACGGCGTCTCGCTGACGATCGCGAGCCTCGGTCCGGACTTCCTCGAGGTCGCGCTGATCCCGGAGACGCTCGCCCGGACCACGCTGTCGAGACGACTCGCCGGCAGCCGCGTCAACCTCGAGGCGGACTGCATCGCCAAGATGGTCGCGCGGGTGCTCGAGGTCCGCGGCGGCGGTTGAGCGGCGGGATCACGCCGCGAGGCGATGCTGCGGCAGGGCCAGCGGCGTCGCGGCGGCGGTGCCGAAGCGAAGGCAGATCAGGGTCAGATCGTCCCGCTGCGACTCGTCGACGGGTCCGCTCGCGGCGGCGGCGGCGATGCAGCTTCGCATGTCGGCGGCGGTGGCGCAGCGGTCGAGCTCGGAGAAGGCCTGCAGGTAGCCGGCGGCGGGATCGCCCGCGAGCGGGTCGGCCGGGAACGCCGGCTCGAAGCCGTCGGAGTGCAGCAGCAGGCGGTCGTCCTCGGCGAGGATCTCGGTCCGCTGCTCGAACCGCTCCCGCGGGAAGATGCCGAGCAGGCCGCCGCGGGTCTCGAGCGGGCGGATCGCCTCGCCGGGCCGGAGCAGCAGCGGCGGAGGGTGACCGGCGCTGGCGACGGTCACCTCGCCGCGGCGAAGGTCGAAGAGCGCGTAGGCGGCGGTCGCGAACCAGACCATCTCGGATCGGCAGGACACGAGTTCCTCGTTGAGGCGGCGCAGCACCTCGGCGGGTTCGAGCGGCGCCCGCGGTTCGGCGGACTCGCGAAGCTGCACGCGCCGCGCGAGGCCCACCGGCACCATCGCCGCGGGAAGGCCGTGCCCGACGGCGTCGGCGATGAAGACGCCGAT
>CAZQUA010000254.1:0-2743 GCA_964596455.1 uncultured Isosphaeraceae bacterium | reverse complement strand
GCTCTACAAGCAGAAGGGCACCGGCAACGCCCGGGCCGGCACCGTCCGCACCAACCTTCGCAAGGGCGGCGGCGTGGCGTTCGCGAAGGTGCGGGGCCGCGAGGACTTCCGCACCTCGCTGACCAAGAAGATGCGGCGGCTCGCCAACCGCAACGCCCTGCTTGCGAAGCTCGTGGACAGCGAGGTCAAGTGCTTCGACAGCCTCGACTTCGAGTCGCCCCGGACCCGCGACTTCGCGGCGGTGCTCACGAGCGTCGGCATCGACCGGACCTGCCTCGTGGCCCTGCCGGCCGCCAACGCCAACGCCTTCAAGAGCGCCCGCAACCTCGCGGGCGTGGGCACCATCCGCATCGACCAGCTCAACGCGTTCGAGCTGCTCAACCACCGCTACCTCGTCACCGACCGGGCGAGCCTCGAGTCCTTCCTCGACGGTTCCTGCTTCGCGGCCGCCGGCCGTCGGGGCGCCGCGGCCGGCGGCGGGAAGGAGGCCGAATGATCGCCACCGAGGTCATCCGCCGTCCCCTCGTCACCGAGAAGACCAGCCACGGCTCGGGGGCGAACCGCTACGCGTTCGAGGTGGACCGCCGGTCGACCAAGACCGACATCCGCCGCGCCGTGGAGGAGATCTACAAGGTCCGCGTGCTGAAGGTCGCGACGCTGCTCCGCAAGGGCCGCGTCCGCCGCTACCGCTACGGGGCGACCCGCCTCGCGGACGTGAAGCACGCGGTGGTCCGGATCCACCCCGAGGACCGCATCGAGCTGTTCTGACCCCGACCGGCCCGCGGCGACGCCCGCGGCTCCGCGACTCCGAGACCGAGCCATGTCCATCCGCGTCTACAAGCCGATCACCAACGGGCGCCGCAACGCCTCGGTCAACATCCACGCCGAGGTCACCCGCAAGAGCCCCGAGAAGTCCCTGCTCGCGCCGCTGCACGGCACCGGTGCCCGCAACTCGCAGGGCAAGCGGACCGTTCGCGGGCAGAGCGGCGGCCACAAGCGGCGCTATCGCCGCATCGACTTCCGCCGCAGCAAGGACGACATGCCGGCTCGCGTCGTGGGCATCGAGTACGACCCCAACCGCTCCTGCCACATCGCCCTGCTCGAGTACGCCGACGGCGTCCGCCGCTACATCGTGGCCCCCAAGGACGTGACCGACGGCGCCACGGTGATGAGCTCCGCGAACGCCATCGATCCGCGGCCCGGCAACTGCATGCCGCTGAAGTTCGTGCCCACGGGCCTCTCGGTGCACAACATCGAGACGGTCCCCGGTGCGGGCGGCCGCCTCTGCCGCGCCGCGGGCCTCGGCGCCCGCCTGACCAACAAGGAAGGCCGCTGGGCGACCCTGGTCCTTCCCTCCGGCGAGATCCGGCAGGTCTCGGTGGACTGCCGGGCCACCGTGGGCGTGGTGGGCAATGCCGACCACGGCAACATCAAGCTCGGCAAGGCCGGCCGGGCCCGCTGGATGGGCCGCCGCCCGGTGACCCGCGGCGTCGCCATGAGCCACCACCAGCATCCCCACGGCGGCGGCGAAGGCAAGAGCAAGGGCGGGCAGGAGCCCTCCAACGCCTCCGGAACGCAGTCCAAGGGCGGACGCACCCGCCGCCGCGGCAAGGCCAGCGACAAGCGAATCCTGCGTCGCCGCCGCTCCGTCCGCTACGGCCAGTTGACCATCTGACGACACCTCCCTTCGAGAGACTCCCCAACCTCACCCCGAGGCGGAACCAGCCATGAGCCGATCCCTGAAGAAGGGCCCCTACGTCGATGAGAAGCTCTACCGCAAGGTGGAGCGGATGGCCGAGTCCGGCCGCCGGACGCCCATCAAGACCTGGGCCCGCGACTGCACCGTGGTCCCGGAGTTCGTGGGCTACACCTTCCAGGTCCACAACGGCCGCGCCTTCATCGAGGTCTTCTGCACCGAGGACATGGTGGGCCACAAGCTCGGCGAGTTCAGCCCCACCCGCCTCTTCCGCGGCCACACCAACAAGAAGGAGGGCCTCAAGTCCTGAGCGGCGTTGCCCGCTCGGCGAGGTGATCTTCATGGCCTACGTCGCTTCCCATCGATTCGCCCGCATCGCCCCCCGGAAGGCCCGCCTCGTGGCGGACCAGATCCGCGGCGCCGGCGTGGACCGGGCCCTTGCCACGCTCGAACTCTCCAAGCGGCGGGGCGGCGCCTTCCTGAAGGGCGTGCTCCGCAGCGCCATCGCCAACGCCGAGGAGCGATCCGCCGACGTGGCGTCGCTCTTCGTCAGCGAGGTCCGTGTGGACGAGGGCCCGACGATCAAGCGGTTCCAGCCCAAGGACCGGGGCCGGGCCCATCCCATCCGCAAGCGAACCTGCCACATCCACGTGTCCGTCGAGGAGCGGGCCTGAGCGCCTCGGGGCGCCGGACCGGAACACCATGGGACAGAAGACGCATCCGTTCGGTTTCCGCGTGGGCATCACCGAGGCGCACCGCTCCCGGTGGTTCGCCCCCAAGGCCCTCTTCGGCGAGCTGCTCGTCGAGGACTACAAGATCCGCCGCTACATCGACCGGCGCCTCAATCGGACGCCTCCCTTCGCGGCGGTGTCGGACATCCACATCGAGCGGACCCGGGAGGAGCTCACGATCATCATCAAGACCGCGCGGCCCGGCCAGATCGTCGGCCGGCAGGGCGCGGAGGTGGAGCGGCTGACCGCGGACCTGCAGGGCCTCACCGGCCGCAAGGTCTCGATCCGCATCATCGAGATCAAGAACCCCGAGATC
>CAZQUA010000253.1:0-2752 GCA_964596455.1 uncultured Isosphaeraceae bacterium | reverse complement strand
TCTCCTCGAAGCCGAGCACCTTGTCGAGGCGGGCCTTCTCGACGTTCAGCAGCTTGCCGCGGAGGGGCAGGATCGCCTGGGTCACGTGGTCGCGGCCGCCCTTGGCGGATCCGCCTGCGGAATCGCCCTCGACGATGAAGAGCTCCGTCTTGTCCACCTCGTTGGAGGAGCAGTCGGAGAGCTTGTGCGGCATTCCGCCGCCGTCCATCTCGCCCTTGCGGCGGATCAGCTCGCGGGCCTTGCGGGCGGCCTCCCGCGCCTCCGCGGCGAGGATCGCCTTCTGGCAGATCCGCTTCGCGTCGGCGGGATGCTCCTCGAGCCAGCGGGCGAGATGCTCGGACACCGCCGCGGAGACGAACGCCTCGATCTCCGGGTTGAGCAGGCGGTCCTTGGTCTGGTTGTTGAACTGGGGATTGGTCAGGCGGACCGCGATCACCGCGGTCATGCCCTCGCGGAGGTCCTCGCCGGTGAGGGACTGGTCCTTCACGAGGTTGTTGCGGCGGGCGTAGGCGCCGATGACGCGGGTGAGCGACGCCTTGAAGCCCTGCAGATGGGTGCCGCCGTCGGCGTTGAAGATGTTGTTGCCGAAGGCGAGGAGGTTCTCGCTCGGGGCGTCGGTGTACTGGAAGGCGATCTCCGCCGAGGTGCCGCTCGCCTCGTCGGCGGCGCGGAAGTGCACGCACGGCGAGACCGGATGCTTGACGCTCGTCAGGTGGGCCACGTACGCCGCCACGCCGTTGGGATCGTGGAAGGTCTCGTCGCGTTGCCTTCCCTCCGCGTCCACCCGCTCGTCGACGAGGCGGACGGTGACCCCGGGATTGAGGAAGGCCAGCTCGCGGAGGCGATGCTGCAGGGTCTCGTATCGGAAGACCGGGTCGGGGAAGATCTCCGCATCGGGCATGAAGCTGATGCGGGTCCCGTTGCGGGATCCCTCCGGTGCGGCCCCGATCTCGTGGAGCGGCTTCGCCACCTCGCCCCGCGAGAACGAGATGCCGTGGATGCGGCCGTTCTTGCGGACCTCCACCTCGGTCCACTCCGAGAGGGCGTTGACGCACTTCACGCCCACCCCGTGCAGGCCGCCGGAGACCTTGTAGGCGTTGTCGTCGAACTTGCCGCCCGCATGCACCTCGGTGAGGATCACCTCGACCGCGGGCCGTCCGTCGATGAGCGGATTCTCGTGCCGCATCGGGTCGATCGGCATGCCCCGCCCATCGTCGGTCACGCTGCAGGAGCCGTCGACGCCGATTCGGACGGAGACGGTGGTCGCGAATCCGACCATGGCCTCGTCCATCGAGTTGTCCACGCACTCGTAGACGAGCTGGTGGAGGCCGTTGAGGCCGGTGCCGCCGACGTACATGCCCGGCCGCTTGCGGATCGCCTCGAGGCCCTCGAGGACCTGGATCGACTCGGAGCCGTAGGTCGCGGGACTCCCCGACGAGGGGTCGGAACCGCCGGACGGGGCGGCCGCACCGGAGTCGGGAGGGACGGATTGGGGGGCGGAGAGATCGGACATGGAGGCGTCGGACGGGGGTCGCCGGAGCGGCGGACCAAAAGGACCACCATCGTAGCACCGAAGGCGGTTTCGGCCCCTTCGAAGGGGTCGCCGCGGACCCCGGACCGAGCCTGGGACCACCGGATGGCCCGAAGCGGGGCGATGAGTCTCAACGGCATTGATCGCAGTGGTTTGTGCTGCATCTCGGAGGGGTCGGCGAGGACTCTTGGCAGCCGGTCGCCGCCGCCGCTCGATGGCCCGCGGCCGCCTGCCGCACGCGACTGCCCCGTTGATCAAGCGACGCTGCCGGACCGGCGGGACGCAGCCACGCGATCGGGTCGCCGTGGCCGATGCTTCCGGGCCGTCGGAGCGGCACCGCGGGGGCGGGCGGCTCCCTCGGCCGCAGGGATGAACCGTGGGACGGCGGGCGGCGTTGGGGCGTGGCGATTGGGATCTCGCGGTCGTGTTCTCAGCGTGCCGCCGCCCGGACCGATAGATTCCCGAGAGGGTCGCTGAACCGGAGCGGCCTCCGAGCGGAGTGTTCGATGGACGACGCGATCCTGCCCCGGCACGCCAGTTCAACTGAGCCCGATGGCGGCATCGGCCGCCGACGATGCCTCGGCCTCCTCGGTCTGGCCCTGCTCGGCGGCTGCGCCGCCCCCGCGGCACGCGTGGTGCGGCCGGCGCCGCTCGAGGCGGGGGACCTCGTGGCGAGTCGGCCGATCGGCGGCGGGTCGCCTCCGGCGTCCGCAAGCCTCGTCGGACCCGACGAAGGCGCGTTGCCAGGCATCGTCCGCCGCAGTCGATGGGCGGGAGGCGATCCTCGGCAGGTCCTGATGAACCGCATGAAGCCGGTGACCCATGTCACCGTGCATCACGATGGCCTGAGTCCCTTCTCGCGGACCGACGAGGCGTCGGTCGCGGCGAGGATCGAGCTGATTCGGCGGAGCCACCAGGCCCGAGGCTGGGGCGACATCGGCTACCACTTCGTGGTCGATCGCGCCGGTCGCGTCTGGCAGGCGCGGCCGCTGGTGTGGCAGGGGGCTCACGTCAAGAACCGCAACGAAGGCAACATCGGCGTGCTGGTGCTCGGCAACTTCGAGCAGCAGCAGCCGACCGATCCGCAGCTGCGGGCGCTCGCGGGGCATCTCGCGGCGATGTGCGGCGTCTACCGGATCTCGCCGCGGGCGGTGCTGACCCATCGGGAGTGGCCCGGGGCCGAGACCCTCTGCCCGGGACGCAACCTGCAGGGCCGGATGG
>CAZQUA010000252.1:0-2772 GCA_964596455.1 uncultured Isosphaeraceae bacterium | reverse complement strand
CCGCGACCTCGCCGCCTCGGGCTTCCGCCCGGGGCGGTGTCGCGTTGGCGACCTCGCCGATGCCCGGTTCATGACCGCGGGATCCGTCCATCGGTTCCATCAGGCCGGTCCCGCCCGCGGTGCGCCGAGCCGCCCGAACGACCCCCACCCGACGCCCCACGCCCACGGCGTTGACGCCATCCCGCTCCGTCGGCCGGCGACTGCCGCGATCGATCCTCGTCGAGCGGCCGCAGCGGCCGCCATCCGCGACGGGAGCGCACGATCCCTGAAAAGGCAGAGGCGGCCGGATGCGTGTGCATCCGGCCGCCTCGTCGAACCCGCCTGCTGCCGGCGGGAGCCGGGCAGGCGAACTGCCTCGCGCGGGTCACTCGGCGATGCAGACCTCGCAGCTTGCGCAGCAGCAGCTGCAGCAGCACTCGGGGCAGGGGCACACGACCTCGCAGCAGGAACCGTCGCAGCGGTCGCAGCAGCAGATCGGCCCGCAGCCGGGGCAGGCGCACAGCGCCGGGACCGAGGCGGCGACCGGCGCGGGAGTTCCGATGGCGACCGCGAGAAGGGCCGCCTGAATCATGGTCGTGAACATGGCTGAATCTCCTGAGATGGAGTACGAGCGATGAAGTCGTGAACGGGAGCCGCGGCACATCCCACGGCCAACTCGAGTAGATGGGCCAGGATTTCCGCCGGAAGGGCTCGAAGCCGCCAAGCGATGCGCCGGCTCCCGCAGGCGTCCGCTACGCGATCACCGATCCGAAGGCGGCGGAGGGACGGCGGCTCGTCGTCTAGATCGTCCAGACGCAGAGGCTCGCGCGACGGTGCGACGCTTCGAGAGGCGGCGGTCCGCCGCCATCGACGCCCCAGCGACCCCTGCGGACGCTCGCCGGCGAGGAATCGACTGGCACACGGGCCCGCGGATGGGGCGGATCGCCGGCGTGGGCAAGTCGCTCCCCACCCGATTCGCTCAACGCCACCACCGCCGGCAGCGACAGCGGACGACAGCAGTCCCGACCGCTTGGAGCAAAGACCAAGGGCGTCCCCACGCGGGCACACCCGGCCTCACCGACGGAGCGAGACGGAACCCCGGCCTCACAACAGGACTGCGTGCGACACGCAATCGCCCCGACCTCGATCGCCGTGGACGCCGCCTCGCACGCCGCGATCGCCTCGACCCGACCCCCCCGGCAGCAGGCATCGCTCTCGCAGGGCGAGCAGTGCAGTCGCGGACTCAGCAGCGACACCAGCGAGAGCAGCGAGAGCACGAGGATGGCGACGCGCGAGGCGTTCATCGAGAACCAGTCTACCCCGCGGATGCGGCGGAGGACGCCGCTCCTTGCGAAAGGGGTCGGGAATGGCGGGAACCGCCGTGAGAACCGGCGAACCTTCGCTCGCAAACGATCCCCGGGGGATCCGCTCCCCGCTTCGCCGAGGCGTGAAGGTCCGCGGAATCGCCCCGCGCGGTCGCGTTTAGCAGGTGGCGGACTTGTCAGACGCGTCGCACTCGTCAGACTCACCCGTCCGGTCCTGAAGCCCCCGGCTCCGCTTCCTCCGCACCTTCCTCCGCCCCGAGGCGACCACCGCCATGCCCGATCCATCCCTGCTCGAGTACTTCGACAGCCCCTCCGACGAGCCGTTCCTCATCGAGCACGTCAACGAGGAGTTCACGTCGGTCTGCCCGAAGACCGGCCACCCCGACTTCGGCACGATCACCTTCCGCTACGAGCCCGCGGCGGTGTGCGTCGAGCTCAAGAGCCTGAAGCTCTACTGCCAGAGCTTCCGCAACGAGGGGATCTTCTACGAGGCCGTCACCAACCGGATCCGCGACGACCTCCAAGAGGGACTGAGCCCCCGGTGGCTTCAGGTAGTCACCGAGTGGCGGGGCCGCGGCGGCATCCGCTCGCGGATCGTCGCGACCGCCGGGCCCGTCCCGGAGTGCTGGGCCCGCGGGTAGATCCGCTCCCGCCCGCCCCGAGCATCGCCCGCCAAACGACAAGGCCGGAGCGGAAGTCCGCTCCGGCCTTGGCTCGTGTGGCCCGACTCCCGGAGGAGCCGAGCGGTTGTTCATGCGGCTCGGGTCAGCGACGGGCGCTCTTCTTGCGGGCGGCCTTCTTGGCCGTCTTCTTCGCAGCCTTCTTGGTGGCCTTCTTGGCAACCTTCTTGGCGGCCTTCTTGGCGACCTTCTTGGTCGCCTTCTTGGCGGCCTTCTTCGCGACCTTCTTCTTTGCCTTCTTCGCCATGACTGGCATTCCTTTTCGTTACGCTCTCGTGTCGGAGAACGGGAGGACCGCCAGCGTAACGGGACGGACCTCCCACGATGGGCGTGTTGTAGTCTTATCGGCGGCTCTTGTGAAGCGACTGAAGGCAAATCCGGAGGAGTCGGTCACGAAGGCCCCGTCGGCGATCCGCCTCGCGCTCGTCGGCGCGGGCGGGCGGATGGGCCGCTCGATCGCCTCGCTCGTCGATGACGACCCGTCTCTCGAGCTGGCGGTGGCCGTGCAACGAGGTTCCGCACTGTCGCGAGAGTGCCTTGATGCAAGCGGAATCGGCGTGGTCGTGGACTTCTCGAGCGATGCGGGCACCGGCCTCGCCATCGAGCTCGCCCTCGCCTCGCGGGCAGCGCTGCTGGTGGGCACCACCGGTCTCTCGCCGAACACGCTGGCCCGGGCGAGGGACGCCTCTCGGGTGATTCCAGCGATGGTCGCCCCGAATTTTTCCGTGGGCATCGCGATCCTCCGCCGCCTCGTGGCGGAGGCGGCGCGGCCCGCCGGACCGGAGTGG
>CAZQUA010000251.1:0-2778 GCA_964596455.1 uncultured Isosphaeraceae bacterium | reverse complement strand
ACCGGAGTGGTGCAGCGATGAGCCTCGCAACCCGCCGTCGCATCCTCGGCCGCCGCGGCTTCTCGCTCATCGAGGTGCTGCTGGCGATCTTCATCCTCGGCATCGGGATCATCTCCATCGGGGCGATCTTCCCGGCGGCGATCGTGCAGCAGCGGCAGAGCTTCGACGACGCCATCGGACCGGTGGTGGCCGACAACGCCTTGGCGCTGCTTCGGACGCGGCTTCGGCAGAGCGACTTCGGGTTCGCCGAGGACTTCGTGGGCAACACCGCGGCACCGCTCGATCTCGCCTTCGAGGCCGCCTACGGCCTGGTCAACACCAATGCCCCGCGGGTGCCGGGCGACTGGGGCTGGCGGCGTCCCGCCATGCTGCAGCAGAACTGGGCGTCGCCGCAGCCGAACTTCAACGGCCCCAACCCGACAAGTCCGGTGGGCGGCCCGCTGCCGCCGCTGCCCGCAGGGACGCTGCTGGTCTTCAACTCGCTGGTTCGGCCCAACCCCTCGAGCCTCTCGGTGCTCACCGGGCAGTCCACGCTCTCCGAGGTGCCGTGGAACTACCAGGCCTTCGGCGACCTCGGCTTCCCGCTCGTCACCATCACCCCCCAGGAGCGGACCTATCCGCAGGCCCGCGACGGGGCCGCGGCCGCCGCGGGTTCGCCTCGCTACTTCTGGGAGTGCATGTTCCGCCGCTTCCAGGGGCGGGTGCAGGTGGCGATCTTCGTCTACCGCGTGGTCGGCGAGGAGCAGTACGGGCCCTACGCGCCGTCGCAGACCCAACTCGGCCTTGGCTTCACCCGCACCGGAATTCCCTACCGCCGCGACTTCGACGGATCGCCGACGCAGTGGCAGAACCTGCCCCACCCCGCCATCCTGCACGGCCCCGCACCGTCTGGCACGCTGATGAGCGGCCTGCCGCCGGAGGTCGTGCCGGGCACGAACCCCAACAGCGCCTTCGATCTCGACGCCAACACCGAGGTGGCTCGCCTCAACGCCCAGTGGCAGCTGCCGGGGCAGTGGCTGCTCGATCCCAACGCCAACATCCTTCGGGTGCAGAGCGGCCGTCGGGTGCGGCAGGACGGCCCGGTCCGCCTCGCATCGCCGCTGCCGCCGCTCGGCTTCACGCGGGGCACCTGGCAGATGGGCCCGCTGCCCGATCCCGCCGGACCCGACAACCGCCTCCTCGGCAGCACCGGCACGATCTGGTACCTGCCCGCGGAGGACGCCCGCGGCTATCGGATCACTCCGGTCTTCGTCACCGTGAAGGAGCTCTGAGATGCGAACCGCCCGCGGCGGCATCCCCAGATCGTCCCCTCCGCCGCAGCGCCGCGGCGTCGGCCTCGGCATCGCCTCCGGCTTCACGCTGGTGGAACTGCTGCTGGCGGTGGTGATCCTGCTCGTGGTGATCCTGGCGGTGGGGCGGATCTTCTCGACCGCCAGCACCGTGACCGCCTACGGCGAGGCGAGCAACGATCTGCTGCAGGAGGCGACGGCGATCGAGCGGCAGATCCGGCAGGACCTCGCGAGGCTCTCGAGCGAAGGCTTTCTGGCCATCCAGAACATCGAGGTCCGCAACGACGTGCACGGGGCCGATCGCCTGCTCGACCCCTCGCAGGACCCAGAGGCCACCTTCCGCGCCGACCGCATGATCTTCATCGCCGAGGGCGTGCAGGCCACGGCGAGATTCCTCGACTCGCAGGAGCTCGAGTCCGGCGGCCCCAACGACACGCCCTTCGGCCTCGGATCGCAGGCGCCCGCCTCGCGGATCTACATCGGGCATGGCGTGCAGCTGCCCGCGGCGCTTCCGCTGACCGATCCGACCTTCTTCGAGGACGATCAGCCGCTGGCGCCGTGGAGCCGCAGCGACCCCTTCAACGAGGGCACCTGGCTCAGCATGGTCCGCTGGCCCGCGGGCACCGCGGCCCCGTCGATCGTGGCGTCGCCGCTCTTGCCGCGGCAATGGGCGCTGGTGCGGCAACCCGTGCTGCTGACCGACCGCGGCGGCTCAGATCCGCTCAGTTACGGCGGCCGTGAGCGGGATGCGGCCCGCTCGATCTGGCCGGAGTTCAACGGCGGCCCGCAGGACCGCGGTTCGGTCCGCAAGGGCCGCGTCGACATCGCCAGCCAGACCCCTGCGGCGATCCGGCGGATCATCGAGGGCAACCTCAATCCTGATTCGAGCAACGGCAGCGATCCGGCCTATCCGACCTCGGGCGGCCAGTTGCTGCGGCCCTGGTACACGCCCAACGGAATCAACAGCGGCCAGCAGATCGTCGCCCGGGCCTTCGCCTATCCGCGAGTCGAGAGTCGCCTCGCCTCGAGCGACCGCCAGGAGCAGATGCTCTCGAATCACCTGTTCGCGGCGAGCGTGAGTTCCTTCATCGTCGAGTGGACCTACGCCGACGGCGCCGGGCGGCAGGTGGCGAGGCCGGAGCAGCGGGACGCCACCGAGTGGGCGATCTGCAACGCGACGCTCTGCATCGGCGGGGTCGACTGCCTGCCGCCGGAGCCTCGCTTCCTCGCGGGGATCGATCTGACGACCTTCCCGTCCAATGGCGATCCGACCCAGGCCGCCAACTGGCGATGCATGCAGGGCGTCGCGGTCGATCGGGTGCGGACGGAGCGTTGGTTCGGTCTCCCGCCAAGGAACGTCACCAATTGGTCGCAGGCGATCGCCAATCCCGCGGCGACCATTCCCTTCGCGCTCTACGCCTCGATCTTCCCGACGCTGCCGGTCTATCCCCAGTGCATCGAGGGAGCGGTTTGGAACCAGTGGGAACTG
>CAZQUA010000250.1:0-2796 GCA_964596455.1 uncultured Isosphaeraceae bacterium | reverse complement strand
ACCGCGAGATCGCCCTGCAGGAGCAGCTGACCTTCCAGGAGCAGCAGCGGGCCGCGGAGCAGAAGAAGATGCTGACCCGCACCGAGCAGGAGGCCGAGGAGGAGCGGCGGCTCGCGACGGCGAGCTACCAGGTCAAGATCGCGGAGCAGGAGAAGGAGCGCCGGCTGATCGAGGCGGCTGCCGAAGCCGAGGCGATCCGCATCGAGGCGGACGGTCGTTCCGAGGCGTTCCGGCTCGTCGCGAACGAGATCGGTTCGGGCAACGCGGCGCTGGTGGAGCTGCTGAAGATCATCGGCGAGCGGCAGATCGAGATCACGCCGCGGGTGATGGTGGTGGGCGATCGCGGCAGCGGCGAGGCCGCAAGCGGCGAGACGGTCGCGCTCATCGGCACCATGCTCGACGCGATGGTGGAGAAGGCGCCGGAGAGGACGACCCGCGGCGGCGGGAAGTCGACGGCGGCGGGCGACGCGAACGCGCCGTAGGCGGGGACCTCGGGGTTGCGGGCGGGGTCCGAGGCCGACGGCGGAGCCGGCCGCCGGGGCAACGGGCGGGAGCGGAAGTCCGGCGTGCCGTTCAGCGGGGGCCGTTGGCCTTGGTCTTCTCCAGCTCGCGGGCGATGCTTCGCTTGAGCGTGGCGGCCGCGGCATCGATGGCGGCGTAGTAGTCGGCGGCCCGCTCCTCGACCCGCAGGCTCTGCATTCCCGGCGGCGTCAGCAGGATCGAGACGGTCTTGTCGATGCCGCCCCGCGGGCCGTTGAGGTCGGCGAGGCGGACGTCGATGACGAAGTCGAGTTCGGAGAGGCGGGACGCGGCGGCGCCGACCTTCTGGTCGATGTAGGCCTTCTGGGCGTCGCTGGTCTTGATGTTGCCGTCGAGGATGCGGATGTTCATGGCGGATCCCGGGTCAGGGGGCGGGGGTGGCGCCGGGTCGCGAGGGCAGATGGATGGCCGGCGGCGCGAGGCGAGCGTCGGAACCCCGGAGAGAGGCGAAAGCGATCGCCCCATGCTTCGTCGAAGCAGGGCCGCGGATTCATGCCGCGGCGGTCGCCGTCGCGTGCGGCGCGGCGACCGATGCGGGAGCGTCGCTACTGCTTCTTGTCGCCGCCGAACAGTTCGCCGATGCCCTTGCCGACCCCGTCGAGTCCCTCGCCGATGCCCTTGACGGCGCCGCCAACGCCCTGCTCGAGCGCGCCGCCGATGCCATGAATCGCCTCGGCGGCGCCGCTGGCGATGTCGCCGCCGAGCTTCTTGATGCCTTCGCCGACCTGCATGGTGAGTTCGGGCACGCCGAGGCGCTTGAGGCCGTCTCCGAGGCCGGCGACGAGGTTGCCGGGCGCCTTGATGGTGAGTTCCTCGACCACCGCCGCGAGGATCGCGGTGACCACCTCATGGGTGAGCTGCGGCAGCAGGATGCCGGCGGCGTTGTCGGAGTCGAGGTCCGCGACGGCGATCTCCTTGATGACGAAGTCGATGGAGGTCGCGTTGCCGAGCACCGGCAGCAGCTCGGCGTTGACGCGGATGTCCCGGACGGTGAGCTGCTCGATCATGAACCGCTTCCCGGGCGGCGCGTCGGGGTCGGAGGGCGGCGATGCGGGCATGTTGGCGATGAGGTCCTTGAGGTTGGATCCGCCGATCCGCTGCTCGATGCGGACGTCGATTCCGTCGAGCGAGAGGCTGGACAGGCGAACCTGCTCCTCGAGCAGCGTCGCGAGTTGCACCTCGACGCCGCCGCGATCGAGCACGAGGATCGGTCCTTCGGAGTATCCGGGCGGGTTGGCGACGGCGAGGCCCGCGAGGCTCACCGCACCGGCGAAGGGGCGGATCGAGATCGATCGCAGCGTCACCGGCGAGCCGACCGCGGCGGAGCCCGCCTTCTCGACCGCGCTCCGGGCGATTCGGTCGACCATGAACGACGCGACGATGGCGGCGGCGAGGGCAAGGCCGGCGAGCACGGCCGCGGCACGGATCAGGAGTCGCATGGGGGGATCTCTCCGGAGGCTGGATGGCGGGTGGCGGTTCGGCGGCGGAGCGAGGACCACTTTCCTCGGCCAAGTCGCGGAAGCGCACCGATGCGTCGTGCGAGTCGCCGGTGCAGCCGCTGCCGCCGGACGAGTATCGCCTCGAGCAGACGCTCCGCCAACTCCGACGGGACCGAACCTCGACTCGATTCACGAAGCCACTCGGCGAGCAGGTGCAGATCGCGATCGTCGCCGAGATCCTCGTAGATCCGCTCGATCAAGCGGCGGCGGCGGGCGATGGCGGGGCTTCCCGAGCCCTCGAGCATCAGCAGCATGGTCTCGAGACGGCCGCAGGACTTGCGGCAGGCATGCAGACGCTCGTCGTCGCCGCTGCGGAGGTCGCGACGGAGGCGGCGACGCAAGCGACGCCAGCGGGAGTGGGCCTGCCGGCGGATGCGTCGCCAGCGAAGGCTGGTGAAGGGCCACGATCCGAGCAGATGCCGCCATTCGGCGATGCGTCGCGAGGCGTCGGCGGCGGCGATCGCCTCGGCATCGGCGAGAGGGTCGGGCGAGGCGGGCGGACCGCCGGCGGCGGGGCCGGCCGGCGCGGGAGGGGACGGAGTGGGACTGGCCGGAGCGGGAGCGGTCGGAGCGGGGCCGGCCGGAGCAGGAGGGGATGGAGTGGGGCCGGCTGGAGCGGGAGGGGTCGGAGTGGGGCCGGCCGGAGCAGGAGCGGATGGAGTGGGGCCGGCCGGCGCGGGAGGGGACGCGGCGGCTTCCATTGCCCGCATCAGGTGATCGGCGAGTTGGGGAGGCAGTTCGCGGCGGATCGAGGCGG
>CAZQUA010000249.1:0-2803 GCA_964596455.1 uncultured Isosphaeraceae bacterium | reverse complement strand
GCCGGGCCCGAGTCTAGCGGCGCATAAGTAAGAATGGAACACGCGTCGCAATCGGCGGGTGCGGCCGCCGCATCGGATTTCGCGGGTCCGACTCGTGCCATCAGGCGGCCGCCCCGCCGCCCCGCCTACCGCATGGCCTCGACGAGCCATGCCGGCAGCTCGCCGTCGCCGGTGGCCTCGCCTTCGAGCACCCATGGCAGGGTGAAGCTCGCGATGGCGCCGCCGGAGTGCCCGGTCTCGTAGAGCAGGTGGATCGATCCCTCGCTCGGCGTGCCCGGCCGGCCCGCCTCGAGCGAGGAGTAGGCGAAGGGCCCCGCATCGACGACCCGCTTGATCGGCCAGGTCGCGCCGCCGTCGAAGCTCGCCCAGACGGTGCCGTTGCGGCGGCCGCTGGGGCTCTCGATGTTCGAGAAGAGCAGGACGTCGCGGCCTTCGATCGGCAGCCGGACCATGCCGCCCATGAGGCCGTAGTCGCGGTCCGCATCGCCGTCGGGCAGGATCGGGCTCATGGCGAGCTCGTCCCAGCGCTGCCCGCCGTCGCGGCTGACGGCCGTCCAGCGCCGCCGCGGATTCTCGCCCGGCGGCGCCCAGTGCCGCCGCGAGTTGTAGAGCAGCGTGCCGTCGGCCCGCTCGACGATCGCCGCCTCGCCGGTCCCCATCGCCGGGAACGGATCGCTGGTCCGCCACGAGAAGCCGCCGTCGTCGCTGTGGATCGCGTCGGTGTAGTGCGTGGGGAAGTTCGAGGGCGGGTAGTTCGCGGCGGCGTACCAGCGGGTCGCGCGGATCAGTCGCCCCGCGAAGGGGCCGTGCCGCAGGGTGATCCCGTGCTCGTTGGTGTGCATGCTCGGCACGTTGCCGTCGCGGTTGCCCTCGATGGAGATCGCGTGGGCATGCCAGGTGCGGCCATGGTCGAGCGAGCGGAAGACCCGCAGGGCCGCATGGGGCGGCATCGACTCCTCGGCGAACGCGAGGATCGCGCCGTTCACCTCGTCGACGATCACGCCGCCGCCCATGACGCCCGGGCCCACCGCGATCGGCGGCCCGAAGGTGGCGCCGCCATCCTCGCTGCGGCGCACCTGCACGCCATCCCAGAAGGCGAGCACGCTGCCGTCGGTCGCCACGGCGACGGTGGGGAATCGGCCGGCGTCGAAGAGGCGCTGCGTCCGGAACTCCGCCGGACGAAGCCACGCCTCGAGCGGCCCCTCCATCGGCGGCACCACGCGGCGGGCATCGAGCGGCGGGATCGGGAACTCGCGGCTCGGCACCCGCGAGGCGTCCATGATCGCGGCGAGCTCGGCGACGATCTCGGGATGGGCCTCGGCGAGGTCGCGCGACTCGCCCGGATCGGCGTCGAGGTCGTAGAGCTCGATCGCGAGGCCCCGCCGCGCGATCTCCGGGCGGATCGCCTTGTGGCGGCCGCGGATGACCGCCTGCGACTGCGGACCCTCGGGGAACTCGAAGTAGAGATGCGGGTGCTCGGACTGCTCGCCCTCGCCGAGCAGGGTCGGCGCCATCGAGATGCCGTCGCCGCCGACCTCGCCGGCGCCGACGAGTTCCGCCACCGTCGCCTTCAGGTCGTGCAGCGCGGCGCGGTGGGCGGTGCGGCCGCCCGGGGCGATGCGTCCGCTCCAGCGGGCCAGAAGCGGCACCCGCAGGCCGCCCTCGTACAGCTGGGCCTTTCGACCGCGAAGGCCGGCATGGGAACCGAAGAACGCGGGATCCATGCCGCCGACCTCCCAGGTGGCGCCGTTGTCGCTCGTGACGACGACGAGGGTGTCCTCGCCGAGGCCGAGCGAATCGATCCGCTCCACGAGCCGGCCGACGCTGTGGTCGAGGTAGGAGACCATCGCGGCGTAGGTCGCCCGCGGCCGCAGGCTCGGCAGGTAGCCTCGCTCGCCGAGATAGGGCGTCGGATCCCACTCGCGGGGATGGCGGTCGACCCACTCCGGCGGGGCCTGCAACGCCAGATGCGGCAGCGGCGACGGGAAGTAGAGAAGGAAGGGCCGGTCGCGATGCTCGTCGATGAAGGCGAGGGCCCGTTCGAGGATCAGCGTCGGTGCATAGGTCGGGCCGGTGAAGGCGGCGAAGGCGGCATCGTCGGCGGGACGCTCGGCGAGGCGCTGGTGCGGGGGGATCGCCCCGTTCTCCGGAAGCAGGTGGACGTCGTGGTCCATCCACAGGTAGGGCGGCGTGAGGGAGTGGGCGAGGCGCTGGCAGAGGTAGCCGAAGAAGCGGTCGAATCCCTGGTTCAGCGGATGACCGCTCGTGCCGGGTCCGCCGAGGCCCCACTTGCCGAAGGCGCCGGTGGCGTAGCCGCGCGACTGCAGCATCGTCGCGATCGTGGCCGCATCGGATGCGAGCGGCATCTGCCCCTCGCCATCGGAGAAGCCCCAGCCGCCGACCTCGCGGTTGCCGCGGATCGCGGCGTGCCCGCTGTGCACGCCGGTCAGCAGGCTCGCCCGCGAGGGTGCGCAGACGGGGCTCGATGCGTAGGCCCGTTCGAAGAGCAGTCCCTCCTCGGCGAGGCGGTCGAGGTGGGGCGTGCGGATCCGCTGCTGCCCGTACGCGCCGACCTCGCCGATGCCGAGGTCGTCGGCGACGATCAGCAGGATGTTCGGCGGGCGGGCCGCATCGCGACCTGGCGGCGCCGGCGATGCGGCCGCCGCGTCCTCGGCGGGCGGCGCTGCGGCGGCGATGCCTGCGAGGGCAAGTGCGGAAAGGGCGCTCGCGATGCGGGCGTCGAGCCGGCGTCGCCGGTGAAGGCGTGCAGCGTTCATCGCGGCACCGTAGCAGGCGGCCGAGG
>CAZQUA010000248.1:0-2836 GCA_964596455.1 uncultured Isosphaeraceae bacterium | reverse complement strand
GGACCCGCTCCATGTCGATCGCGGCCCGATCGACGCCGAAGGCGATGTTCTCGGCAATCGTCCCGTCGGTCAGGAAGATGTGCTGCGGCACGTAGGCGAGGGCGCTCTGCCACCGCTCGCGATTGGCGTCGTCGATGGTCTCGCCGTCGACGGCCATCGAACCGGACTCGGGCACGAGCAGGCCGAGCAGCAGATCGGCGGTGGTGGTCTTGCCGGAGCCGCTCGCGCCGACGAAGCCGACGGTCGCGCCGGAGGGGATGTCGAGGGACAGTCCTCGCAGCGCCGGCTCGAGCGATGGCCCGTACCGGAAGACGATCTCCCGGAGCTCGATGCCCTTCGACGGCCGAGACCGCCACGCCGGGTCCGGCAAGGGGTCTTCCACCGAAGCCTGCCGGGCCCGCCCCTGCTCGAGATCCGGTGCGATCCTGTCGAGCGCGTCCCGCTGGACCCGGATCGAGGCGATCTGATGGAAGGCGGTCTGCAGTGCCGGGAGGAGGCGGTAGGCGGCCAAGGCCAGGAACGAGAGATGGGCCAGCCAGGCACCGTCGCTGCTCGTTCCTCCGCTCAGCACCAGCGCCACCCCGACCATGCCGACGATCGCGATCGACTCGAGCAGATGCCGCGGACTCTCCTTGACGACCTGCGCATCCGCCGAGGTCTTGGAGATCCGCCAGCACTGCCGCTCGAACTCCCGCTGGAACACCCGGCGGGTCTGGAGAACGAGGATCTCCTTGATGCCGCCGAATCCCTCTTGCAGGGCTTTTTGGCGAGCCTGACCCGCTTCGGTCATGACCTTGCCGAAGGCAAGCAGGCGACGCCGCACCGCCACGTAGACGATGCCGTAGCCGCCGCCGAGGAGCACGGCGGTGCCGAGGGCGATCATCGGGTTCACCAACACGATGGCGCCGATGATCGTCGCGACGGTGATGACGTTGGTGACGAGATTGATGGCCGGAATGAGCAGACCATTGGTGATGCGGTCCACCTGACCATTGGTGTTGTTGACGAGGGTCGCACTGTTCGTGCGGGCGTGGAACAGATACCTGCGGTTGAGGTACTCGTTGAAGAGGAGGATCCGGAAGTCGTTGGCCACCCAGAAGCCGAACCGGGTCATGGCCAGCTTGCCGAGCAGGGTGACCACGCTTGAGATCGCCGTCACCGCGATCAGGGCAACCCCCAGCAGCACGATGTAGGCCCGGTCGCTGGCCACGCCGGAGAACTCGTAGCCGGCCGCCAGCCACCGATTGGAGTGGATGAGCGACGGCTCCGCGAGCACTGCGAAGAAGGGCATCACCGCGGCGATCCCGGCGACGGTCGAGAACGCCATGAAGATCGACACCAGCTGCAGGAGCAGCAGGCGTCGCTTCTGCTGGGGAGTCAGGAGTCGCCAGATGCGGAGCAGGACCTGTCGCACGCATGCCTCCGTGGGGCGAATCCGCCGCCTGCGACCGCCGGGTCGCCTCGCCGATCAGGGTAGGTTCGGTGTCGTCGGCCGGATCCGCGGGAGCCTTGCAGATTCGACGCGGACGCCTCCGTCGCCGCACTCCGCCGGAGGCATGGGCAGGACCGAGAACCGCGGCCTTCGCCATCGGCCGAGGCGGTCCCGCCTCAGCGGCTCGCCCACCACAGCAGACCGTAGAAGGCGAGCCACGCGACGCCGAGGAAGTGCCAATACATCGCGGCGTAGCGGACCTGGGCCCGGCGGCGGAAGCGGTCCTCGTCGCCGACCTTCCGCCAGACCACCCAGCCGAGGACCCCAAGGCCCGCGAGCAGATGGGCCGCATGGAGCCCCGTGAGCACGTGGAAGGTCCACGCATAGAGGTCGCTGCGGGCAGTGAGGCCGTCCCGCCAGAGCGCCAGCCACGCCAGCGCCTGGAGCCACAGGAACACCAGTCCGAAGAGCAGGGCCCCCGCGAGCCATGCCCGCGGCTCGCCGCCTCGCGAGGCCAGTCGCTGGGCCCGCCAGATCGCACCGCTCGAGACCGCCAACGCCGCGGTGCTCCAGAGCAGGATCGCCGGCAGCGGCGGATCGCCGGTGCGGCTCCAGTCCCGGCTGTCCGCGAGGTCGAGGCGGACCGCGACGAAGGCGATCATGGTGCTCGCGAAGAACACCCCCAGCACCACCAGGAAGACCCACATCCCCATCGACCCCGCCTCGAACCGCCGGCGGGGATCGTCGAAGGGCGTGACCCGTCGAGGGGCGGAAAGGGCCATGGCGGCGGCGTCAGTAGCCGATCGGCCCGGTGGTCCGATCCTCGGCGATCGGCGCGAACGGCGCCTTCGCGTCGAGGGTGTCCTGCACGGTGCGGGCGTTGCCGTTGTAGAGGTCCGGCTGGTACATCCGGGTGTCGGTCATCGCGATCGCGATGAGCAGGACCACGAAGAGGATCGAGCCCACCAGCATCAGCGAGTTGAAGGAGCGATCCCACAGCAGGTGCATGAAGATCAGCACCACCAGCGCCGCCTTCACCACCGCCACGCCGAGGGCGATCCAGATGTTGAACTCGCCCACGTCGATGTAGCGGACCGCCACGGTGATCACCGTGAGCACCAGCAGCGCCAGGCCCGTCAGGACGAGGGTTCGGATCGGCACGAGGTGCCCGACGAGCGGATGGGGCTCGCCGGAGTGGCCGTGCCCGCCGCTGCCGTGGGTGTCGCCGCTTGCTGCCATGGGGGTCGTCCGGGGTCCGGATCCGTCAGTGGATCAGGTAGAAGAGCGGGAAGAGGAAGATCCAGATCAGGTCCACCACGTGCCAGTAGAGGCCTCCGAGGTCCACCGGCGTGTAGTACTTGCTGCCGAAGTGGCCCTTGAGGCCCCGCCAGATGAGCCAGGCGA
>CAZQUA010000247.1:0-2838 GCA_964596455.1 uncultured Isosphaeraceae bacterium | reverse complement strand
CGCACCAGCTCGGGACTGGTGTGGATGTCGAGCTTCTCCATGATCCGCTCGCGATGGCCGTCGACGGTCTTCGGGCTGCGGGCGAGCGTCGTGGCGATCTGGGCGCGGCTCATGCCGCGTCCGATCAGGCGAAGCACCTCCTGCTCCCGTCCGGTGAGCAGATCGAGCTTCGAGCACATGTCCTCCCCGGTGAGGCGGTGCCGCGAGCGAAGCCGGGTCGGCTCGGCCCGGTCCGCCACCGAGGGCCCGAGGACGAACTCGCCGCGGGCGACCCGCCGCAGGCCCGAGATCAGGGTCTTCACGTCGTCGCCCTTGGCGAAGTAGCCCCACACCCCGGCCCGGAACGCCGCGGTCAGGTAGTGGTCGCGGACGTGCGCCGAGAGGATCACCACCTTGGTGTCGGGGAAGCGGCGGCGGAGATCGTCGGCGGCGTCGAAGACGTCCGGCCCGGGCATCTCGATGTCGAGCACCACCAGATCCGGCCGGAGCCGCTGCACCTCCGACGCGAGGTCGCCGGCGTGCTCGATGCAACCCACCACCTCGATGTCCGGCTCCACCTCGAGTCGCGCCCGCAGGCCCTCCATCAGAAGGCCATGGTCGTCCACGCAGAGCACCCGAACCGATCCGTTCCCGCTGGCCATCGTTCACCCTCCAGAAAGTTGGTCGAACATCGCTTCAAGACCGTTCTTCACCGCCACCACATCGGTGGCATCGACGCTCCGCATCGGCGGAGCGCCCCTCCACTCCTTCCCCTGCGGGGGCTCCGGCATCGCCCCCACCACCAGCACGCCGCCGCCAAGCCTCCGCCCGACGATCCCGCGGATCCACTCGGCGTCCGCCGCCTCGTCGTCCGCCACGAGCAGCCACGACCCCTCCTCGGGAAGGCGATCCGCCAGCACGGCGCCGCGGCGCCGCAGGACGTGCTCGATGAATCCAGCGAGGCGGGGTTCCGCGACCGCCACCACCGCCACGATCTGCGACCGGCTCGCCGGCGTCGCCGCGATCGGCACCCGGAAGACCACGCGGGTCCCCCGACCCGGCGCGGAGTCGATCTCCATCGATCCCCCGCCGGCTTCGAGGAGGCTCCGCACGAGCGACAGGCCCAAGCCGGTGCCGAACTGCCGCGGCTTGGTGGTGAAGAACGGCTCGGTGGCCCGCCGCCGCACGGCGTCGGACATGCCCTCGCCGTCGTCGGCCACCTCGAACCGCACCATGCCTTCGCCGGGCTCGAGATCGACCGAGACTGCGACCGAGCCGGCGGCGCCGATCGCCCTCGCGGCGTTCTCGAGGATCTGCGTGAAGATCATCTGGAGGCGGGCCGGGGAGATCGCCACCGCCGCGACCTGTGTGGAGATCCGGCCCGTGAGGGACACACCGGCGGGCAGGCGTTCCCGCAAGGCCCGCCGCTCGCGTCGCCACCAGGACCGCACCGAGGTCCGCCCGCTCCGCTGCACGCCTCCTCCCGCGAGATCCCGCAGGTCCCGGACGAGTCGGCGAAGCTGCACGAGGCTGAGCGCCATCGCATCGACCTGCGACCTCGCCACCGGCCCGAGCGGCTCCGACTCGAGGACCTCGAGTCCGCACTGGAGGGGCATCAGCGTGTTGGTGAGGTCGTGCAGCAGGCCGGCCGCGAAGCCCCCCACCATGGCCCAGCGCTCGGCCTCGTGCAGACGGGCATCGAGCTGTCGAGCCTGCTCGGCGCGGGCCGCAACGAGTTCGTGGAGCCGCTGCCGCTCGAGCGCGAAGCCGCGTTCGCGCCGCTGCCGCAGCAGCGCCTGCCCGAGCGGACCCACCGACCGCTCCATCGAGCGCCGGATCCGGTAGTCCGGCGCGGTGCCGCCCGGCGAGAGCAGCAGCAGCACCGCCATCGGCTCGCCTCCGGCGACCACCGGCAGCAGCGACACGCGCGTGAACACGCCCGGCGAGCGGAGGGCGAGGCGGCTCGGAGCGATCCGGTCGAGCTCCCGCATCGATCGGACGCGTCCGCCGGCGGCCGCTTCCGCGAGCAGCGACGCCCCCTCGAGGGCCACCTCCGACTCGACCGCCGCCGCGGGGATTCCGGCCGCCGCCGAAGCCGGCCGCCAACGCGCGGCGAGCCGCCATCGCCCCTCCGCCTTGTCGACGACCCAGGCGATCGCCTCGCTGGCCGAGTCGAGCCGCCCGGCCTTCTGCAGCGTCCGCTCGAACTCCGCCTCGACCTCCCGATCGACCGACGCTCCGGCCTCATCCTGGGAAGGTCGCGGCGACGCCTCCACCGGCTGCTGCTGCACGACTCGATTGCTCGGCACCGCCAACGCCCTCCGCCTTGCCTTGGCGAACGGGCGATCCCGTCCGCATCGACCTCCACCGCCGATGGAGCATCGTCGGCAACGACCCCACTCCACGACAGGGGGCGAAATCCCCGGAAGCGCCGCGTCCGGCGGTCGCACCTCCCCCCGCTCCGAGGTGACACCGCTACCATCCCCGGTCAAGTCCCGCGGCCGCAAGAACGAGAGTTTCGCATGCCCCCCCACGCCCCCCGCCTTGACCATCCCGCCCTTCCGCTCGTCAAGGCGGCCTTTCCGGACGCACGGCTCATGGCGACGGAGTTCCGGGGGCAGACCACGCTGGTGGTGCCGCCGGGCCAGCTGCACGCGGTGATGCGGTTTCTCCGGGAGGACCCTCGGACCGGCTTCGACTTCCTCTCCGACCTGACGGCGGTCGACTATCTCGACTACCCGGCCAAGACCCCGGGACGCTTCGCGGTGGTCTACCTGCTCGCCTGCCTCGCGAACGACCTCCGCCTGACGGTCAAGACCTACCTCGATCCCTCCCTCGACACCTCCGGCAACGCCGAGG
>CAZQUA010000246.1:0-2842 GCA_964596455.1 uncultured Isosphaeraceae bacterium | reverse complement strand
CTGGATGGCCTTGGCGTGGACGGCAGCTTCGAACGACATGGTCGGTCCTTTCGGGGCAGGTCGGGCCGGTCCGGCGGCGACCGATGACCCCCGTCCCCAGCCGTTCCGGCCGGGGCCGCGGACACGCTGGGTCTGGGGAGTGGTCTCTGGAAGAGGGGCCGGCGACACCGGCCCCGGAAGTGGTGCGTCGGGCAGTATCAGGGTCCCGTCGCGGTTCCGCAAGGACTCGACGGGGGGGTCGGGGGAAGTTTCCGCGAGTTCCTGCCTCGGCCCGCCGCCTCGACCGTCCGCCTCGACCGCCGAGCGATGCCGCGACCGCCGGCCCTTCCCCTCCGGCTCGTCGAGGAACGCCGAGCAGCGTCGAAGCGCGGCGTCCAAGACGCGGGACGGCCCGCGCTTCGGCAGCGAACGCCACCTATCAAGACGCCGCGCGAGACGCCGCCGCCGGGATCTCTCGGCGCTGCAACCTACAGTGCCCCTCCCATGCCCATCGAATTCCGGACCGCCACGCTTCCCAACGGCCTGACCATCCTTGCCGAGATCGATCCCTCCGCCGCCTCGGCAGGCGCCGGCTTCTTCGTCCGCACCGGTGCCCGCGACGAGGACCCCGCCGAGATGGGGGTCAGCCACTTCCTCGAGCACATGGTCTTCAAGGGCAGCGAGTCCCGCGGCCCCATCGAGGTCTCGGCGGAGCTCGACGCCCTCGGGGTCAACCACAACGCCTTCACCGCCCACGACCTGACCGCCTACTTCGCGATCGGCCTGCCCGAGTCGGTCCTTCCGGCGGTCGAGGTCTTCGCGGACATCCTCCGCCCGTCGCTTCGCGACGCCGACTTCGACGAGGAGCGAGGCGTGATCCTCGAGGAGATCGCGATGTACGAGGACCAGCCCTCGTGGGTGCTGCTCGAGAGCGTGCAGGACCGCTTCTACGAGGGGCATCCGCTCGGGCACCGCGTGCGCGGGACCCGCGAGACCGTCGCCGCCCTTCGCCCCGAGCAGATGCGGCGATACCTGCTCGACCGCTATGCGTCGGACTCGATCGCCCTCGCGGCCGCCGGACGGATCGACTTCGAGGCGCTCGTCGAGCGGGCGGGGCGGGCCTGCGGGAACTGGAAGCCCAGCGGCGCCTCGCGGATCTATCCCCCGCTCGGGCCGCAGGGAGGCGAGTTCACGCTCCTGCGGCCGAACCTCGCTTCCGGGTACGGCCTCATGGCCCTGCCGGCGCCGCCGCTTCAGGACGATCGCCGCTACGCCGCATCGCTGGCGGCGCAGATCCTCGGCGACGCCGAGGGGTCCCGCCTCTTCTGGGCGCTCGTCGAACCGGGCCTCGCCGAGCAGGCCGATGCCAACTACGACCCTCGCGACCACGCCGGCGAGTTCTCGGTGGGCTGGATCTGCCCGCCTTCGGCGATGGGCGAGGTCGAGCAGATCGTGCTGGCCCAGATGGCGTCGTTCGCCGACTCGCTCGAGGACGCCGATCTCGAGCGGGCGAGGGCGAAGATCGCGACGAGCGTGACCCTTGCGTCGGAGCGTCCCGGCGGGCGGATGCATCGCCTCGGCGCGAACTGGGCGCTTCGCCGCGAGCATCGTCCGCTCGAGGAGGAGCTCGCCCGGATCGAGGCGGTGACGATCGACGAGATGCGGTCGTGCCTCGAGGCGTTCCCGCTGCAGCCTCGCGTCACCGGCCGCCTCATGCCGGCCTGACCTGCCGAGGCTCTCCGCGGGCCAAGCCCGCCGCCACCGCGGCATCCCTTGGCGTTCCCCACCGCTCGGCGGGCCCCGGATGCCGACGCTCGCACCGACCGAGCCTTCGCGAACCCCGAAGGCCTGCCGAGTCGCTGCCCTTGCCGCGGTTCCCGCGACCGCCGCGCTCTCTGCATGCGACCCCCTCTATAGAGGTAGTCGCACTCAAAGAAGTTGTCGGGATGGCCGCCCCCCGGCAGCCGAGGGCCTCGAGAGGCCTCTCGCTGCCCACCGCTGCCCGGCGACCCGGGATCGACCGGGCCGACTTCTCCACATTCCTCGGCGATTCTTCGCGGCCGGCCATTGCCGCCTCCTGTGGGGGCCGCAACGGCCCCGAAGACCTTCGCTGATATGTCTAACCACATGATTTCACTTCACTTAGATCACCCGCTGCCAGGGACCAGATGCCCCCCGGTCGACGGGGTCCTCGGGGGGTTTGGCGGGGTTCCTTTACGACCTCGGCAAAATCGGTATAGTCCGCCCCTCATCGTTTCGGTCCCAACGGACCGATAGCGAACTTTCACGTCCGGCTGACGCCAGCGGTGGCGTCGGCACCGACGGACGGGTGGATGACGGGAACGGTCGGTCAGAGTCGATCCGACCCCCCGACTCAGGAGATTCTCCGATGCGTCTGAACAGGACCGTGGGGCTTCTCGCCGGAACGACCGCTCTGTCCCTCGGTGGGATCTGCGCGGCCAACGGCGGAGCCGACAACGATGCGCTCGCCCAGATCGCTGAACTGAAGCGAGAGCTCGCCGAAATGAAGGCCAAGAACAGCGGCGAGGGCTGGCTCACCGAGCAGCGTGCCGAGCAGATCCGTGGCGTCGTCCAGGATGTGCTCGCCGATGCCGAGACCCGCTCGAGCTTCCAGTCCTCCGGCGCCACCGCCGGCTACAACAACGGGTTCTTCATCTCCAGCCCGGACGGCAACTTCTCCCTCAAGGTGAACGGCCTCGTCCAGGCTCGCTGGATCCTGAACTCCGCGAAGGACCAGAACACCCAGTGGGGCTTCGACGTCCGCCGGGCCCGCCTGACCTTCAGCGGCAACGTCTCCGACTTCCGCTACGAGGTGCAGGGCCAGTGGGGCAGCCCGTTCGGC
>CAZQUA010000245.1:0-2854 GCA_964596455.1 uncultured Isosphaeraceae bacterium | reverse complement strand
CAACTGCCAAGCGACGCTCGCAACGCCTCGGCGGCGCGGTCCCGCTGCTTCGAGTCGCCCCACGCATCGCCGCCCCATCCGGCCGCGAGCAGCACCGCAGCCACGCCCGCGACGCCTTCGTTCAATTGCTTCATCAAGCCTGCTCCCTGACCGTTCCAACCGGATCGCCGACTCGCACCTATCTTGACGGGGACCGCGATCAGGTCGCCGCGGACAGGGACCCTCCGGACTTCCAAGGCGACCCTACCCAAACACCCGGCAGAGGCGACATCAATTCTTCGTATTTTCGACCGAACCAAGGCGGTCGACCCGCCACGCATCGCCGCTGGTGATGCTGGAAACCGTGTAAGCATCCTGCCGATTCGGATTGGCGGCAGGCTCGGCCAATCCGCCACACGGCGTGGCGACCCCAGGGCGAACCGCCGGCCAGGCCCAGACGGACCTCCCACCCCACCTTCCGCTGCCCAGAATCCGGCCCCGTCCGTTCGTAGGACGATTCGGTCGGGGGACCTCGTCGTGGGCGAGGCGGCGGCAGCGACGCCTTGGCGGGGGTGACTTGCGTCCATCGCGAGCCGCTCCGGAGAGCAGATCGCTCGTTCACAAGGACGGACTGCAAGGCGCTGCTCGCGTCTTCGCGCCGCGGTGTGCTCGCACGGCCTCCGAGCAGCCGCCCCCCGCCCCGCCCCTACCCCGGCAGCACCACCACGCTGTCGGGGTCGACCGACAGATCGACCGCGGCGCCGGGGGCGGGCATCCGCTCGGGATCGGCCTGCATCACCTTGACCACGCCGCCCTCGCCGCCGAGGTCCACGAGGTGCTGGGCCACTCGGCCGAGGTACATCGTCGAGCGGAGCGTGCCCCGCAGGTGGTTGCGGTCGGCGCCGGGGTGGCCGATGCGAAGGGCCTCGGGGCGGATCGAGAGGGTCACCCCGGCCCGCGGCGGGTTCTGACGGTCGAACGCCGTCGACCGCAGTTCGCCCGCGGCGGTCCGCAGCATGGCCGCGGACTCGTCGACCGAGAGGGTCTCGGCATCGATGAAGTTGCTCTCGCCGAGGAAGTCCGCCACGAAGCGGTTCGAGGGACGGCGGTAGAGCTCCCGCGGCGGGCCCTGCTGCATGGCCCGCCCGTCGCGAAGCACCACCATGCCGTCGGCCATCGAGAGCGCCTCCTCCTGGTCGTGGGTCACGTAGACCGCAGTGAGGCCGCTCTCGGAGCAGATTTGCCGGATCTCGCTTCGCATCTCGAGGCGGAGCTTGGCATCGAGGTTCGAGAGCGGCTCGTCGAGCAGCAGCACCCGCGGCTCGATCACCATCGCCCTCGCCAGCGCCACCCGCTGCTGCTGCCCGCCGGAGAGCTCCGTCGGCTTGCGTTCGCCGTAGGTCTCCATCCGCACCGACCGCAGCGCCGCGGCGGCCCGCTTCTCGACCTCGGCCTTCGCGAGGCGGCGGACCTTCAGGCCGAACGCCACGTTCTCGAAGACCGAGAGGTGCGGCCAGAGGGCGTAGCTCTGGAACACCATGCCGCACTCCCGCTTCTCCGGCGGCAGGGCGGTGACGTCGCGGCCGTCGAAGCGGATGCGGCCTTCGTCGGGGGCGATGAAGCCCGCGAGCATCCGCAGCAGCGTGGTCTTGCCGCAGCCGGAGGGGCCGAGCAGGAAGAACAGGCTCCCCTTGGGAATGGACAGGTCGACGCCATCGACCGCCACGGTCTTCCCGAATCGCTTGCGCACGCCTTCGATGCGGATCTCCGCCATAGGGGAGGGGAGAATACCGACCCGGCGGCGCCGCCGCGACGCTACGCTGCCCCGATGGCCGCCCCGCCGCGATTGGCCCGCCTCATGCGAAACCGGCCCGAGCCGCGGGACCTTTCGATCGGCCGCGAGGTCGAGGCGATCCGCAAGTCGATGGAGCGACTCGCCAAGCGTCTCGGCGACGCGGGATCGCTTTGGCTCGAGCTGGTGCCCGCCGAACTCGCAGCGCATTGCCGCCTCGAGGGCATGCGGGGGGGCGTGCTCGAGGTCAGCGTCGATTCGCAGGCCGCCCGCTACGCGCTCGACCGCCTGCTTCGGGGCGGCGTCGAGGCCAGCCTTCGGGCCCGCAGCACGCCTCCGGTCGCCAAGGTGCGGATCCGGGTGGCGCCGCCGGCGGGCGGCGGCCGCGGCTGAGCAGGCTGCGTCCACACGGCGGCGACGCGAGGCCCGAGCGCTCCGCCGCGGATCTCACTCCTGCTCGGCGTCGTCCTCGTCGCCGCCGAGATCCGGCGTCGCATCGCCGAAGAGGGCGCTGCCGACCCGGACGAGATTCGCTCCCGACGCGATCGCCGCCTCGAAGTCGCCGCTCATGCCCATCGAGAGCAGGTCGAAGCGGTCGCCCCCGCTGCCGGACGCGCGGATGTCCTCGAAGAGTTCGCGGCAGCGGTCGAAGGTCCGCCTCGCGGCATCGAGGTCCGCCTCGCCCTCGGGCCCGAGCGGGGCCATGCACATCAGGCCGCGGGCCTTCACGTTGACCATCGTCTCGATCTGGTCGACGAGATGCTTCGCCGCGGCGGGCACCACGCCGCCCTTGCTCCGCTCCCCCGCGACGTTGACCTGCACAAGGATCTCGATGGGCGTCTCCCGCCGCGAGGCGCAGAGCTGGATCTCCTCGGCGAGGCGAAGCGAGTCCACGCCGTGGATCAGGCGGCTCAGCTCGACGGCCTTGCGGATCTTGTTCCGCTGCAGTCGGCCGATCATGTGCCAACGGGGCGGACTCAGGCGGGGCGCGTCGGCGGAGGCCTCGGGAAGCTGGCGGCGGCGGGCGATCGACTCGTCGATCTGCGCCGCCCGCTGCACGAGCTGCTGCACGCGGTTCTCGCC
>CAZQUA010000244.1:0-2927 GCA_964596455.1 uncultured Isosphaeraceae bacterium | reverse complement strand
ACGCCCGCCTCGAGGAGGAGATCGCCGCCGTGGCGTCGCCCTGACCGGCGGAGCATCCGGCCCGATCCCCGCTCATCGCTGCGGCAACACGATCTCGCCCCCGCGGAGCGTCGTCACCGCCGCCATGCTCGGCGCCTCCACCGGGCCGGCGCCGGCGATCTCAAGGCCGAGGAGCAGTTCGAACCGATCTTCGGCGAGATCCCGGTAGCGGTGGGAGGACACGCCGATCGTCGATTCCTTCCCGCCGGTTCGGATGCGGCGGATGGGCCAGGCGATCGACTCGAGCATCGCCTGCCCCTCGGCATCGGCCGGAAGCCGTCCGACTCGATCCGCCTCGGCGAGGATCGCCTTCGAGGCCGCGGCGAACGCCTCGAGATAGAGCTCCACCCCCGCCTGCAGCAACTCGCCGCCGACGGCGGCTCCGGAGCCCGGAAGGGGATCGTCGAAGGGCGCCAGCGCCCACGCCGCGAACGCCTCGGGCGTCAGCACCGCCGTTCCATCGGCGAGGATCACCACCGTCGCATCGATCACCGCCCCATCGCCGACGCCCTCCTTGGGCGGGCGTGGCGCGAACGCCTCGACACGGGTGGCACCGCCATCGCCCATCCGGCTCCATCGGGCCGTGATGACCGCCTCCTGCGTCCCCGATCCGCGCCAAGTCGACTCCGCCGCCTGCCCATCCGGCTCCGCCTCCCGCCGGTGCCGAGCTTCCGCGACCACCTCCTCCGCACGGGTCCACACCGCCGACGCGAGCGTTGGCCGCATCAGGTCGTCGAGGGCCCGCTGCACATGCAGAAGCGCCAGGCCCCAGCCGAGGCCGGTGGCGATCGAGATGGCCACGCCCGCCGCCGCCAACCCCCGCGGACCCCTGCGGAGCCCCATCAGCGACACCGCTAGGCCGGGAAGGCTCAGGAAGCCGCACGCCACGATCGAAGCGAGCGAGATGGCGAACCCCGCCACGGCGGCGCCACGGGCGGGACGGTCGGCGGCCGTCGTCTCGGCATCTTCCATGACCGTCGTTGTAGCAGACCACCTCCGCACGGCGACGGGCGGCGACGCGGCCCCACGCCACGCGGACCCCTCAAGCAAACGGGCCCGCCGCCGGGAAGGCGACGAGCCCGTGAGGATCGGCCGCAGCCGAGGGAATCACTGCACCACGTAGACCGCGTCGAGGGCCTTCGAGGTCCGCTCCCGCATGTCCATGAGATGGCTCATCGAGTAGGCGTCGATCGGCTTGTTCTTGGCGACGGTCATCATGCCGTCGAGGCGATCGTCGAGCGAGCGGAGGTGCATCAAGGCCAACTGCCGGATCGGGCCCCGCACCTGGGCCCGGCCGGTGGCCAGCGCGATCAGGCGGTCGGTGAGGTCCGCCTGCAGATTCCGGCGGAAGGTGGAGATGAGCGGCTGCCGCTCGGAGTAGGCGCCGTCGATGCCGGCGGCATCGAGTTCGCGGTAGACGTCGTCGGCCACGAAGGCGAACACCTCCGGCAGCGTCAGGGCATCGGCGTCGGCGGGCAGACGCAGCTCGTTGTCGTAGACCCGTCCGAGGGTGGTCGGGTTCATGATCAGGGTGAGCGCGAGGTTCTGGGTCGCCGCCACCGCATCCACGATCGGCCAGGTCGAACTGGCCCCCGCGGAGCGGTCGCCCCACCACTTCTCGACGGTCAGCTTGTTCACGAGCTCCGGGGTGATGCCGTAGGACTCGTCCTGGAAGGCCTGGTCCACGATCAGGGCCAGGGCTTCCCGCTGCGTGCCGGCATCGACCGGCACGAGCGGATCGCCGGTGTTGGGGTCGCCCTTGCGGACCCGGTTCACGTGCGTGCCGCCGACCCACGCCGCCGCCACGTCGATCATCTGCCGCTGCCGGCCGAGGGTCTTGAGGTAGCCGCGGCGGGCCTTCTGCCAGGAGTCGCCGTCCTTGACGAAGTTCGTGAGGAGGTGCTCCCGCTGGTGGCGGATCATCTCGATCTGGTTGCGGGCCCACACGAGCGGATCGCGTCCAAAGTCGTAGCGGCGGGCGAGCGGATCGGGGCCGCCGGTGTCCTCGTCGGTCAGGTAGGCGTGCTGCGGCTCGCCCACCCGCTCGAGCACCTTCTTGGGATCGCCGAAGCCGTACCCGTACTCGATCGCCCACATGTCGTAGGGGCCGATGCCGACCATGGTGTGGTCGCCCTGCACGAGGTCCTCGGTGTAGTTGAAGTTGGTCCCGATGTAGTCCATGACCGACGCCGCGAACGGCTGGCCCTTCATCTCCTCGGAATTGACCTCATCGAAGCTGTAGAGGCCCGACGCCTTGAAGTTGTGCCGCAGGCCGAGGGTGTGGCCGACCTCGTGGGCCACGAGGTGGGCGAGTTGGGGGCCGACGAACCATTCCGGGACCCCGTCGAGCAGGTCGCCGCTCTTGCCCTCGCCATCGCCCTCGCCATCGCCGCCGAGCAGGCCGTGCATGTCGAGGTGCATGTTGCTGAAGGCCATCTCCATCGCGAGGCCATGGGCAGCGAGGCAGTGGGCGCACTGGTCGCCCATGAAGTGCTGAATCTCCTGCAGCACCGGATCGCCGGCGAGGATCGGATCCTTGCGGCTGTCGGCGGGATCGGGGTCCCCGAGGGTTCGCCGCGACTCCCGCTCGGCCAGCACCGCCGCCCGCTCCATCGGCGGGACCAGCTGCACCCGCGGATCCCACTCCGGATGGGCCTCGAGCCACGAGAGCGCCTCGGCGCCGAGGCTCATGGCGGCCTCCATCGGACGGTCCTCATGCCAGTTGTAGAACGCCCGGATCCAGCCATCGGTCAGGATGATGTCGGCATCGAGAATCTGGCCGGTGAGGGGATGCGCTCGGCTGGGGCCGATCGCGGTGGCCACGTCGTTGTTGAGCCAGCGGACGAAGTTGTAGCGGACGTCCTCGGGGTCCTTGTCCATGTGGGCCC
>CAZQUA010000243.1:0-2968 GCA_964596455.1 uncultured Isosphaeraceae bacterium | reverse complement strand
GCCTCCGCCGCTCGATCGACGTCTTCTTCGACATCCTGCTGATGTGGTTCGAGGCCTCGGCAGGGCGTCGGCCGTTCTACCTGCTCGGCCGCATCGCCATCGGGCTGCTCGCCGTCGATGCCGTGATCATGCCGGTGCTGCTGTGGGACAAGTTCGTGAACGGCGTGGACATGGGCACCCGCCCGCCGTTCCTCGTCGCGATCATGTTCTTCCTCGCGGCGCTGTTCGTGCTTGCGGCCGGCTTCATTCTGGAGATCCTCGCCGATGCGAATGCAGGGCGGCGGGGGACCCGAGGATGGCGGGTGCGGCGGGTGATCGAGGGGCCGCCGCTGTCGGCTTTGGAGTCGGCCGGCGACGCGAGCGACCCCGCGGGGCCGACGATCGACGAGACGCTCGAGATCCCGCTCGACTGGCCGCCGGGAGGCTCCCGTGCCTGAGGCGAACTTCGACTCGATCGTCGGGCCTACCCACAACTACGCCGGACTCAGTCCCGGGAACGTCGCGTCCACCGCGCACCGCGGCCGGACCTCGCGGCCCCGCGACGCGGCGCTGCAGGGCCTTGCGAAGATGCAGGCCCTCGCCGACCTCGGCGTGCCGCAGGGCTATCTGCCGCCGCAGCAGCGGCCGCATCTGCCGACGCTGCGGGCGCTGGGGTTCGCGGGCGACGATGCCGCGGTGCTTGCGGCCGCCGCACGCGAGGCGCCGCTGCTGCTCGCGAGGGCGAGTTCGGCGAGCGCGATGTGGGCGGCCAACGCGGCGACGGTCGCCCCGAGCGACGACACCGCCGACGGACGCGTGCATCTGAGCGTCGCCAACCTGCACACCATGTTCCATCGCCTCATCGAGGCGCCGCAGACGCTGCGGACGCTGCGGGCGGTGTTCGCCGACGAGGCGAGGTTCTCGGTCCATGCGGCCCTGCCCGCGAGTCCGCTTCTTGGGGACGAGGGCGCCGCCAACCACACCCGCCTGCATCCGATGACGGCGTCCCCGTGCGGCACGCCCGGGGTGCATCTCTTCGTCTACGGCCGCGCCGAGGCCGATCCGATCGGTCCCCGCACGCATCCGGCGAGGCAGACGCTCGAGGCGTCCGCCGCGATCGCCCGGCGGCACGGCCTCGATCCGGAGCGATGCGTCTTCGCAAAGCAGTCCCCGGAGGCGATCGATGCGGGCGTCTTCCACAACGATGTGATCGCCGTGGGGCATGGGCCGCTGCTGCTGCATCATGAGCAGGCGTTCGAGGCCGACGAGAAGCGGCGGGTGCTGGCCTCGCTCCGCGGCCTGCTCGGCGACGCCTTCACGCCCGTGGAGGTCCCCTCCGATCGGGTGAGCCTCGCGGAGGCGGTGTCGAGCTATCTCTTCAACTCCCAACTCGTCACCGCAGGCGATGGATCGACCTGGCTGATCGCCCCGGCCGAGAGCGAGCGGGAGCCGGCGGTCCGTGCCGCGATCGAAGCGATGATCGGCGACCCCGCGGTGCCGATCGCCGGCGTCCGCTTCCTCGACCTCCGCGAGTCGATGCGGAACGGCGGCGGGCCCGCGTGCCTGCGGCTGCGGGTGCCGCTTCACGATGCGGAGTGGGCGAACGTGGCCGCGGGCTGCCGGCACGCGCCGGCGCAGCACGCCCGCCTCGAGGCCTGGGTCCGGCGTCATTATCGGGAGACCCTCGAGCCGGCGGACCTCGCCGATCCCCAGCTGCTGCGGGAGTCCCTCGACGCGCTCGACGAGCTGACGGGCATCCTCGGGGTCGGATCGATCTACGAGTTCCAGCGAAGCTGACCGACCGGCGGGGGGCTGCCGATAAGAGCGACCGCGACGACGCGGGAATGGGTCTTCCCGAACCGCTGCATCGCCGTGCGGCGGCGGATCGATGCATGCGTCTCCCGAGTGCGGACTCGGGCCCCGTGGTCCGATGCGGACCCATCGCGAACGCGACCGGTCGGACCGATGCCGATCCGGCAGGAGAGACCCATGAACGCTCCGATCCCCATCAGCTCGAACAACCCCCTCGATCTCGAGGACCTTCGCGAACCCCTCTTCCAGGCGCTGGTCTCCGGCGACCGCTGCGAGTCTCGCCGAATCGTGGCGAGCGTTCTCGAGGCCGGACACTCCGCGGAAACCCTGACCCGCGAACTCTACTGGCCGCTGCTCGAGACGATCGGCAGCCTCTACCGGGCCGACCAGATCGCCACCATCTCCCATCAGTACGCGGTGCGGCTGCTGCGGAGCCTCGTGGACCAGGCGCAGTCGCGCTACACCTCTCGCCCTTCGCGGGGACGGCGGCTCTGCCTCTTCTGCGGGCAGACCGAGGCGGACGACTTGGCGGGGCAGCTGGTCGCCGATCTTGCCGAAGCCGACGGCTACGAGGTGTACTTCGGCGGCGGCGGCGTCGCCAACGACGAGATCCTCGCCGAGATCAACCAGCGGCGGCCGCAGGTGCTGGTGCTCTTCTCGAGCGGCCCCCGGGATGCTCCCGCCATCCGCGGCCTCGTGGACACGATCCGTTCGATCAACGCCTGCCCGGACCTGCAGATCGCCGTCGGCGGCGGCGTGTTCAACCGCGCCCCCGGCCTCGCCGAGGAGATCGGCGCCGATCTCTTTGCGTCCACGCCGCAGGAGCTTCTGCGGCAGCTCGAGTCGATGCCGGACGCCCGCAACGAGGCCGCCATCGCGCGAGTCTCGGGCAAGTCCCGGAAGATGCGGGAGGTGGCGTGAGATCGGCCGCAAATGCCGTCATCGGACCTGAAGCATCGCGGGGATGGCGGCGCCTGCGTGCCCCTCGGTCGATGGGAAGACGCCTGCCATGAAGGTCCTCTTGACTGGCGGGGCCGGCTACGTCGGCAGCGCTTGCCTCCGACATCTTCTGCGCCATGGCCTCGACGCCTACGCCTACGACGATCTGTCGCGGGGGCACCGCGGCGCGGTGCCGGAGGGGCGGCTGATCATCGGGGACATCCTCGACATGACCGGC
>CAZQUA010000242.1:0-2988 GCA_964596455.1 uncultured Isosphaeraceae bacterium | reverse complement strand
TGCCGCGGCGCCGCGGTCGGGCGGCAGATCGCGGCGGGACCGGTGCGGGTCGTGCGGACCCCCGCCGATGCGGCGGCGTTCGCCGCCGGCGAGGTGCTCGTGGCGGAGACCACCGACCCCGATGCCGAGCCGATGATCCGCAAGGCGGCGGCGGTGGTGACCGATCACGGCGGCCGGACCTGCCATGCGGCGATCGTCTCCCGAGAGGCCGGCATTCCCTGCGTGGTGGGCTGCGGCGATGCGACGCGGGTGCTTCGCGACGGCGAACCCGTCACCGTCAGTTGCGCCGAGGGCGCGGAGGGTCGGGTCTACGCGGGATCGCTGCGGCACGAGGTGCGGACCATCGATCCCGAGCGGCTGCCGCGGACGCGGGTGCCGCTGCTGCTGAACCTCGCCGATCCGGACCGGGCGTTCCCGCTCGCCGCACTGCCCGCGGCCGGCGTGGGGCTCCTGCGGATCGAGTTCATGATCGCCCGCGAGATCGGCATCCATCCCCGGGCACTGCTTGCGGCCGCGGCGGATCTGCCGCTGCAGGTGCGGCGGGAGGTCCGAAGGCGCTGCGAGGGATTCGATCCGCCTTCGGAGTTCTTCGTCGCCAGCCTCGCCTCCGGCATTGCGAGGATCGCGGCGGCCTTCCATCCCCGCCCGGTGCTGGTGCGTCTTGGCGACTTCAAGAGCGACGAGTACGCCGGACTGCTCGGCGGTGCGGCGTACGAGCCCCGCGAAGCCAACCCCATGCTCGGCCTGCGAGGAGCCGCCCGCTACTGCGATCCCTCCTTCCGCGAGGCCTTCGCCCTCGAGTGCGAGGCGATCCGGCGGGTTCGCGAAGAGATCGGCCTCGAGAACCTCCGGGTGATGGTGCCCTTCTGTCGCACCCTCCGCGAGGCCGACGCGGTGCTCGCGGAGATGGCCCGCCACGGACTGCGGCGGGGAGAGCGGGGACTTGAGGTGTGGGTGATGTGCGAGATCCCAAGCAACGCCATCCTCGCGGGCGAGTTCGCGGAGCGCTTCGACGGCTTCTCGATCGGCTCCAACGACCTCACCCAGCTGACCCTCGGGATCGACCGCGACTCCGAGCGCCTCGCCGGGGCCTTCGACGAGCAGGACCCGGCGGTGAAGGCCCTGATCGAGATGACCCTCCGCAACGCCCACGCCCGGCGGCGGCCGGTGGGCATCTGCGGCGAGGCCCCGAGCAACGACCCCGCCTTCGCGGTGTGGCTGGCGGAGATCGGCATCGACTCGATCTCGGTGAATCCCGATGCCTTCGCGGAGCTCGCCGAGACCCTTGCGACGGCGGATGGACCGCGGGAACCCGGGGAAGGAGCACGGTGATGCGGACGGATCGCAATCGGGAGTTCGAGGGGCGGGTGGCGGTGGTGACCGGTGCCGCCTCCGGCATCGGCCGCGCCACCGCCATGCTCTTCGCTCGCCGCGGGGCGGCGGTGGTGGTCTCGGACGTCGACGGCGACGGCGCCGAAGCGGCCTGCCGGGAGATCCTCGGGGAGCAGGGGCGGGCCTGCGCCGTCCGCTGCGACGTCGCCTCCGCGGCCGAGGTCGACGCCCTCTTCGAGAACGCCTTCCTCGCGTTCGGCCGACTCGACTTCGCGGTCAACAACGCGGGCGTGGAGGGCGAGCGGCACCCGGCTGAGAAGTGCCCCGAGTCGAACTGGGATCGCGTCGTCGGCACCAACCTGAAGGGCACCTTCCTGTGCCTGCGGCGGGAGATCCCGGCCATGCTCGCCGCAGGCGGCGGAGCGATCGTGAACGTCTCGTCGATCGCCGGACTGCTCGGCTTCGCGGGCGTGATCGCCTACGCGGCCAGCAAGCACGGCATCCACGGCCTCACTCGGACCGCCGCCGCGGAGTGCGCCCGCCACGGCATCCGTGTCAACGCGGTCTGCCCGGGCGCCGTCCGCACGCCGATGCTCGAGCGGTTCCTCCACGGCGATGCCTCGTTCGAAGCGGCGCTGCTCGCCCGCCATCCGATGGGGCGGGCGGGCGAGCCGGAGGAGATCGCCGAGACCATCGCCTGGCTCTGCTCCCCCGAGTCGAGCTTCGTGACCGGCCAACTGCTCGCCGCGGACGGCGGCTTCGTGGCCTGCTGACCCGGCCGGGAGGCAGGGCCAGGTCTCGGCGAACCGTCGATTGACCCCTACGGGATTCGAACCCGTGTTCTCACCTTGAAAGGGTGGTGTCCTGGACCAGGCTAGACGAAGGGGCCGGAGCGAGGGGGATGATACGGTTCCTGCCACCCTGAGGCGACCGGCATCGCCTCCCGCGGTCGATGGGGGTGCTACGCTGCCCGCCTTCCGCCGCCGTAGCTCAATTGGCAGAGCGCGTGATTTGTAATCTCGAGGTTGCCGGTTCGATTCCGGTCGGCGGCTTGGCGGGGAGGGGGGCGGGATCGGGGACCGATCGGATGGCGGGGCGGGGGGGAAGTCGATCGATTGAGCAGAACCGTCGTCCCCGCTAGACTTGCCGCTTCGCGCGGGACCTCCCGGCGAGCCATCTGAAGACGCTCGGGGCGGTTACCCAAGTGGCCAACGGGGTCAGACTGTAAATCTGATGGCTTACGCCTTCGGGGGTTCGAATCCCTCACCGCCCACTGCTTGCCCTGCCACGGTCTGTGGTCGGCGAGGTTCCTGGATCGGGGTGTAGCTCAGCTTGGTAGAGCGCGTCGTTCGGGACGACGAGGCCGCAGGTTCAAATCCTGTCACCCCGACTTGAAGGTCCGCTCGAGGCTTCGCCTCGGCGGACCTTCTTCGTCGGTGTGCGCGTGACGCGGCGGTCGCCGCGTCCCGCGGCGTGATCGCCTTCGGCCGGCCGAGCATGGCGATCGGGCGTGATCGCGAGCTCTGGGATCGGCTCGGCTCGCCATGCTCGCCGGCCTTCTGCGATCCCGCACAGTCTCTGGACTCCTCGCGGGGCGAGGAGTTCAAATCCTGTCACCCCGACTTGAAGGTCCGCTCGAGGCTTCGCCTCGGCGGA
>CAZQUA010000241.1:0-3016 GCA_964596455.1 uncultured Isosphaeraceae bacterium | reverse complement strand
CGCGGCGGCGTGGGCCGCGCCGTTTGCTTCAGGCTTCGAGCGTGAAGGGCATCTTCCGCTTGCGCTGGCCGGTGGCGTGGAAGAGGCCGTTGGCGATGGCGGGGGCGACGGGCGGCACGCCCGGCTCGCCCACCCCCGTCGAGTGATCCCCGAACCCGTGCGGGATGATGTGGGTCACCACGTTGAGCGGGTAATTGTCCGACCGCACCACGTCGTAGTCGGTGAAGTTGGACTGCACCACCCGGCCCTTCTCGTAGGTGATCGAGGAATGCAGCGCCGCCGTCATCCCCATCACCGCCGCGCCCTCCATCTGGCTCCCGATCCGCTCCGGGTTCGCCGCGAAGCCGCAATCGATGGCGAGATGCATCTCGGGGACCGTGATCTTCCCGTCCACCACCTTCACATGCGCCGCGCAGGCGACATAGGAGACGAAGGAGCGGTGGACGGCGAGGCCGATCCCCTCCCCCGCCGGCAGGGACTTGCCGTAGCCGATCCCGTCCGCCGCGGCCTTCAGAACGGTGGCGAGCTTGCCCGTGTCCACCGGGAAGGAGCCCGCCGGCTCGCCGTAGTTCCACCAGTCGTCCGGATAGCCCTCCGCCTTCGGATCGACCACGCGCGGCGAGCCGATCAGCTCCATCCACATCGTCAGGTCGTCCTTCCCGAGCTCCGCCGCCAGTTCGGAGACGAAGGAGCCGATCGCCCAGGCCCGCGGGATGTTGGAGACGGCGCGGAACCAGCCGATCCGCGTATGCGCCATCGCCTTGCCGTTCTCCGCCAGCACGTTCGGAATGTCGAACGGCATGTCGATCAGGCCCATGCCCGTCTCGATGAAGAACTGGTGCCCGCCATCCGGCGCGAAGGTGGTGAGGATCGACGGCGCCACCGAGTTGTGCCGCCAGCCCGTCACCTTGCCCCCCGCGTCGACCGCCACGGAGATCCGCTCCGCCGAGGTCGTGTGGTAGAAGGCGTGGCGGATGTCGTCCTCCCGCGTCCACTGCACCCGCACCGGCGCGCCGACCGCCTTGCTGATCCAGGCCGCCTCCGTCACGAAGTCGCCCTTCGACTTCCGGCCGAAGCCGCCGCCGAGAAGGGTGACATGCACGGTGACCTTCGCCGGGTCGAGCCCGAGCGCCTCGGCCGTGTCCGTCCGCACCGCATAGGGAGACTGGACCGGAGCCCAGATCTCGCAGCCCTCCGCCGTGACGTTCGCAAGCGCCACCGGAGGCTCCATCGGCGCGTGGGCCATATGGTCCTGCGTGTAGGTGTGCGAGATCACCTTCGCCGCCGAGGCGAAGGCCGCCTCGACATCGCCCTGCCTGCGGAGCGGAACGCCCGGCTGCGCCGCCGTCGCCTCCATCTCCGCCATGTAGGCGGCCGAGTCGTAGCCGCCATGCGGCCCGTCCTCCCACTCGATCACGAGCGCGTCCCGGCCCCGGATCGCCGCCCAGGTGTTGGACGCGACCACCGCGATCCCGCCCAGCGGCGCGAACTTCGCCGGCGGGATCGAGCCCGGAAGCTCGTGCACGCTCTCCACCCCCGGAACCGCCAGGGCCGCCGTCGCGTCGAACGACTTCACCTTGCCGCCCACCACCGGCGGCCGCGCGACCACGGCGAACTTCATCCCCGGAAGCGAGACGTCCGCCCCGTAGACCGCCTTGCCCGTCGTGATGTCGTGAAGGTCCGTGATCTGGACATTGCCCTTGCCGATATAGCGGAACTCGGCCTCGCTCTTGTACGCGATCGCCTCGTGCGCCGGCACCGGCTCCGCCATCGCCTTCGCCGCCAGCGCGCCGAAGTCGAGCGACTTGCCGCCGTGATGCGCGGCGTGCATCTCCACCTTCACCTCGGAGGCCGGAACCCCCCATTCCTTCGCCGCCGCCTCGCGCATCATGTGACGCACCGAGCCGCCGATCTTCCGCGCCATCTGGATGTGATGGCGCATGCTGCGCGAGCCGTCCGTGTCCTGGTTGCCGTATTTCGGCTCGTCGCCCTCCGCCTGGACGATCCTCACGCGGGACCAGTCGGCCTCCATCTCGTCCGCCATCACCATCGGGATGGAGGTGCGCGAGCCCGTGCCCATCTCCGAGCGGTGCGCCACCAGCGTCACCGTCCCCTCCGCGTCGATCGAGACGAAGACCAGCGGATCCTCCACCAGCCCGTGCGGCATCGACTCGCCGCCCGTCGGCCAGCGCGGGAAGGCCTCCGAACGCGCGGCGAAGGCGCCCACCGCGAAGGCCGCCGTTCCGCCGAGAAACGACCGGCGCGACAGCTTCGCCACCGTGAAGTCGCGCGCCAGCGGCGCCGCCGCCTCGCGGACCATCGTCATGAAGTGCAGCATGATCTCAGCTCCCCGTGCTCGCCAGCCGCACCGCGGCCGTGATCCGCTGGTAGCAGCCGCAGCGGCAGACATTGCCCGCCATCGCCTCGAGAATCTCCTCGTCCGTCGGCTTCGGATTCTCCGCCAGAAGCGCCGAGGCCGTCATGATCTGGCCCGCCTGGCAGAAGCCGCATTGCGGCACGTTCAGCTCGCGCCACGCCGCCTGCACCCGGTGGTCGCCCGTCGGGTGAAGGCCCTCGATCGTCGTGATCTCCGCCTCCGCCACGTCGCCCACGGTCAGCATGCAGGAGCGCTCGGCCTTGCCGTTCACATGCACCGTGCACGCCCCGCAAAGCCCGACGCCGCAGCCGTATTTCGTCCCCACAAGGCCCGCAACGTCCCGAAGCGCCCAGAGAAGGGGCATGTCGGGGGACGCGTCGACCTCGCGCGGGGACCCGTTGATCCTAAGGGTCGCCATGCTGGGTTTCCTCCGCTTTCGCTTTTTCTGCAGGACGCGTCTTTCCGCCGCACCCGGCGCGCGCATCCCTGACGCGAGTCAATCGCGAATCCCTCGACTTTAGCAATATGTTCCCTCGGAGATAACGCTCCCCGGCGGCCCGCCATCAGAACCGGCGATACGCCAGCCCCGCTCCACCCCCTCCGGCACGTTGCGGTAGTCGATCCAGCGATATCCATGGC
>CAZQUA010000240.1:0-3031 GCA_964596455.1 uncultured Isosphaeraceae bacterium | reverse complement strand
TCGCTTCGCTGCGCGAACGCGGGGGTCACGTCACGCGCGTTCGGCTCGCTTCGCTCGACAGCAGTAGGTTGGACCTGTTGGACCCGTTGGACCCTTTGGACAACGGCTCGTCAGGGATGGGCTGCTGGCCGCAGCGTGGGTTCTGCTGTCGGTGCTGCTAGCGCGAGGGGTAGAACTGACGCGGGCGCTGCGGCGCGGTCCATCTTGTCCATCGCGTCCATGGTGTCCATCAGGTCCACCATGTCCATCTGGTCCATCTGGTCCATCATGCCCACCGGGGCCATCCCGGCCCCCCGCACCGCGTCCTACTCCGACATCGGCGCGAAGCCGCGGCGCATGGTGTTCTCGCAGACCGCCCGCGGCTCCACGAAGTGCTGCAGGTACTCGCGGCCGCCCGCCTTGGTCCCGACCCCGGAGAGGCCGAAGCCGCCGAAGGGCTGCCGGCCGACGAGGGCCCCGGTGATGCCGCGGTTGAGATAGAGGTTCCCCACCCGGTACTCCCGCCGGGCTCTCGCAAGATGCGCTGGCTTGCGGCTGAAGAGGCCGCCGGTCAGCTTGTACTCGGTCGAGTTGGCGACGGCGAGGGCCTCGTCGAAGTCGCGGACCTTCATGATCGCCAGCACCGGCCCGAAGACCTCCTCGTTCGCGAGGCGGTGCTCGGGGCGGATCCCCGAGACGATCGCGGGACCCACGAACGGCTTGCCCACCCGCTCGGCGAGGCCCGGCGGCACCTGCATCTCGAGTTCGACCCGGCCCTCGCTGCGGCCGACCTCGATGTACTCGCGGATCTTGCGGGCGGCGTCCTCGTCGATCACCGGCCCGATGTCGGTGCCCGGCAGGCGGGGATCGCCGATCGTCAGCGTGCGGGTGCTCTCGACGATCCGCCGCAGGAACTCGTCGTGGCAGCTCTCGAGCACGATCGCCCGGCTGCACGCGGAGCACTTCTGCCCGCAGAAGGAGAACGCGCTCTGCCGCACGCCGAGCACCGCCTCGTCGAGGTCGGCGGAGGCGTCGACGATCACCGCGTTCTTGCCGCCCATCTCGCAGACCACCTTCTTGACGAACGCCTGCCCCGGCGGCGTGCGGCCCGCGGCCTGCAGGATGTCGAGGCCGACGCCCTTGGAGCCGGTGAAGGCCACGAGGGCGACGCGGGGATCGCGGACGAGCTTCGCGCCGACGGTCTCGCCGCGGCCGGGCAGGAACGCCAACGCCTCGCGGGGACACCCGGCCTCCCACAGGATCTCGCAGAGGATCCTCGCGATCGCCGGGGTCTGCTCCGCCGGCTTCACCGCGACCACGTTGCCGGTCACCAGCGCCGCGACCGCCATGCCGCAGCAGATCGCGAGGGGGAAGTTCCAGGGCGCGATCACCGCCGCGACCCCGCGGGGCTCGTGCCACTGCTCGTCGAGCTCGCCGATGAAGCGTCCGAGGCGTTGCGGCGCGAACAGCTCCGCGGCGGTGCGGGCGTAGTACTCGCAGAAGTCGATCGCCTCGCAGAGGTCCGCATCCGCCTCCCGCCAGGTCTTGCCGCTCTCGCCGACCACGATCGCCGAGAGTTCGTCCCGCCGCCGCCGCAGGATCGCCGCGGCCTTCACGAGCACCGCCGCCCGCCGCTCGAAGGGCGTGTCCCGCCACGCCGGGAACGCCGCCGCGAGGGTCGCGAGGGCCCGCTCGGCATCCGCCTCGGCCGCGTCGATCGCGACCGAGGGCACCGGCGTCGAGGCGATCGCCGCCGCGAAGGCCTTCCGCTGCGAGGCGACCGCGAAGTCCCGCATCGGCTCGGTGAAGAACGGCTCGCCGTCGCCCACTCCCGGCACCGCCGGGCTCAGGCGATGCCGCCGCGGCGCTTCCCGCAGCACGGCCTCGCCGGGGTCGGGCCCGGAGGCGGCGTGGGGCGAGGCCAGCAGCGTCTCGACCGAGGCGCCGTCGACGGCGCCGGCGCGGAGCCAACTCTCGTTGGAGGTGTTCTCGAGCAGTCGCCGCACCAGGTAGGCCATGCCCGGGATCATCTCGCCCACCGGCACGTACTCCCGCACCCGCAGGCCCATCTCCGCGGCCGCCGCCTTCAGCTCGTCGCCCATCCCGTGGAGCATCTGCAGCTCGAGGGCGGTTCGCGGCAGGCCGAGGCGATCGAGGTCCGCCAGCGCCGCGGCGATCGAGCGGGCGTTGTGGGATCCCAGCGCCAGGCGAACGCCGCCCTCGCCGCTTCGCCGAGGCGTCGCCTCGAGCAGGATGCGGCTCATCCGCTCGAAGCAGGCGTCGGTGTCCCGCTTGCGGCTCCAGACCGGCACGGGCCAGCCCATCTGCTCGGCATGGATCGTCTCGTAGTCCCAGTACGCCCCCTTCACGAGGCGGACGGTGACCGGCCGACCCCGCGACTTCGCCCAGGCGGCGAGATCCGCCGCATCGGCATCGCCGCTCCGCAGGTAGGCCTGCATGGCGAGGCCGCCCTCGAACTCGATCTCCTCGCAGCACCGCTTGAAGAGCGCGATGGTCAGGTCCTTGAGGGACCGCTGCTCCATGTCGAAGTTGATGAAGACCCCTCTCGACGCCGCCGCCTCGAGCACCGGCCGCAGCGCCGCAACGAGTCCCGCGAGCGATCCCTCGAAGTCGATCGGGTCGGTGCGGGCGAAGAGCGAGGAGATCTTGATCGAGACGTTGGTGCGGGGGATCGGCCCGAGATGATCCGCGTCGAGGCGGGGATTGGAGGGC
Organism: uncultured Isosphaeraceae bacterium; assembly: GCA_964596455.1. Taxonomy (GTDB): domain Bacteria; phylum Planctomycetota; class Phycisphaerae; order Phycisphaerales; family SM1A02; genus CAZQUA01. Next base: position 319 of record CAZQUA010000240.1, on the reverse strand, counting down.
CATGCCGCGACCCGCTCCGGCAGGTTGAGGACGAGGTCGAGGTACTTGCCTCGATAGGCCTCGGCCTCGGCGTCGCTCACGCAGGCCTCGCCGAGCAGGTCCACCGAGAAGGCGAGGCCCCGCTTCCAGAGCTTCTCGAGCACCGGCAGCGCCGCCATCGCATCGCGTCCGGCGATGAACTTCGAGGCCATCCCCTCGATCCGGCCGGACATGGTCTTGGCGACGAGGCCCTTGGCCATGCCGCCCGCCTTGAGGCCGATGCCGAGGCCCGGCGGCAGCGTGACCCCCGGCTGCGAGAGGTAGTCCTCGAGATGGTCGT
>CAZQUA010000239.1:0-3038 GCA_964596455.1 uncultured Isosphaeraceae bacterium | reverse complement strand
CGGTCCACGATGGGCCGGCGGGCGCGGGGCGTCCTAGGGCCCGGAGGCGGTGCCGGATCGAGGTGGGATCAGGTCCGGAGTCGATGCCTGTCCACGATCAGGCACATCAACCCGGAAGCGCCTCGAGGCGGCCGGTGCGGAAGTCGCGGGCTCAGGGCGCGTCGGGGGGCGGCGTGGTGTCCGCGTCCGGCAGAGCGGCGTCGGGGGCATCCGAGGCATCCCCCGCCTCGCCGCCGACCGCGTCGCGAGGCGACCCACCTCGAGGGAGGATGGCGGCATCGAACGCCATGAGGTCCTCGGGATCCTCCGCCTGCACCGCGGCGACGAGCGGACCCTCGCCCCACAGCAGCAGGGCGAGCGACTCGGGGTGCTCCGAGGGCTCGAGGGCGATCGTCTGCCCATCGACGAGCGGGCGAAGGCGGCCGAAGCTGTCGAAGACGGCGATGCGGCCCTCGTCGGCGAGGAACGAGAGGCTGACCCGACGCGGCGGACCCGGCGGCCGGTCGAGCGCGAACCGCACCGTTGCCGCGTCGCCGCCGCCGGCGAACGCCGGAAGGCGCCGAACGAGGATCGTCTCGGGTCGCCATCCGCTCGCCTCCGGGTCGGGCAGCGACGCGGGCAGGGGCCAACCGAGGGCCTCGGCGACTTCGCGGCGCCAGTCGAGGGAGCGTTCGCGAGGCGGCGCGATCTCGTTCTCGCGATGCATGCGGCCGAGCGCCGCGACGGCGCCACCGACGGGCGTGCCCGGGGCGATCGGCGTGCGGTCGCCGAGGCGAGGTCCCCAGAGCCCCACGCAGACGCTGCAGGCCACCGCGATCGCAGTGCCGACGACGGCGCCGAGGCGAGCGTGGCCGCGACGGCATGCGGAGGTCGGAGGGGATCGGCGGAAGCGGCGCATGGCGGTCGGCGGCGAAGGCGTCGCCGGGCGTGTTTATACTCGCGCCGATGACGCCTCGGCCGGCCTACATCACGACGCCCATCTACTACGTCAACGACCGGCCGCACATCGGGCACGCCTACACGACGACGATCTGCGACGTCTGGGCGAGGGCCATGCGTCTTGCCGGGCGGGAGGTCTTCTTCCTGACCGGCACCGACGAGCACGGGCAGAAGGTCGAGAAGAGCGCCCGCGAGCGAGGCATGGCCCCGCAGCAGCTCGCCGATGAGAACGCCGCGGAGTTCCGCCGGGTGCTGGGCCTCTTCGGCCTCTCCAACGACGACTTCATCCGCACCACCGAGCCGCGGCACGAGCGGCAGGTGCAGGCGTTCGTGCAGCGCCTGCGGGAGCGGGGCGACGTCTACCTCGGCGAGTTCGAGGGTTGGTACGACGAGGGGCAGGAGGAGTACCACACCGAGACGCGGGCGAAGGAGCTCGACTACCGCAGCCCGATCTCGGGGCGGCCGCTCGTGCGGGCCAAGGAGCGGAACTGGTACTTCCGACTCTCCGCCTACCAGGAGCGGCTCGAGGCGTTCTTCGCGTCGCAGCCGGGCTTCGTGCGTCCGGCAGGTCGATTCAACGAGACGCTCGGCCGCCTGCGGCAGGGACTGCAGGACGTGCCGATCACGCGGACCAACTTCTCCTGGGGCATCCCCATGCCCGGCGACGCGGGAGAGGCCGGCGGCGAGCGGCACGTGATCTACGTCTGGATCGACGCCCTCTTCAACTACGCGACCGCGCTGGGCCTGGCCGAGCCGGAGGGCGAGCTCGCGAAGGATCGCGCCAGGTTCTGGCCCGCGGATTTCCATGTGATCGGCAAGGAGATCCTCTGGTTCCACGCGGTGGTCTGGCCGGCGCTGCTCATGGCCCTCGAGCTGCCGCTGCCGCGTTGTGTGCATGCGCACTCGTTCTGGATCGCGGGCGGGCAGAAGATGTCGAAGAGCCTTGGCAACTTTGTGGACCTGCCCACCATCGAGCGGTACCTCGCGGCCTACGGCCTCGACGCGTGGAGGTGGTACATGGCCACCCAGGGCCCCATCGACGCGACCGACGCGGACTTCAGCGGGAAGCACTTCCACGACACCTACACGAGCGAGCTCGTCAACACCTTCGCCAACTGCGCGAGCCGCACCACCGCGATGCTGGCGAAGAGCTTCGATGGGCGACTGCCGATCTCGGCGGCGGAGGCGGGCGGAAGGGTCGAGAGCGGGCACGACTGGCCGTCGATCGCCGAGGCGGCGACGGCGCGGGCGCGGGCGGCCTATGCGGAGTTCGACCTTCGGGGGGCGGCGCAGGCGGGCCTCGGCCTGCTGCGGTCGGTGGACGGCTTCATCAATGCAACGGAGCCGTTCCGCCTCGCGAAGGACCCATCGCAGCGAGAGCGTCTCGGGGCGATCCTGACGCAGTGCGTTGAGGCGATCCGGATCGCGAACCACCTTCTGGGACCGATCATGCCAACTCGCACCGGCGAGATCCTTGCAGCCATGGGGGACGGGACGGCGGGGCAGGCGGGCTCGTGGGAGCGCTCGCTCGCGTGGGGGATGCTGGCGGAGAGGACGACGATCGCGAGAGTCGCGCCGTTCCCGAGGGTCGATCCGGAGCGGGTGCCCGGGGTCGGGACCTGAACGAGGGCGGACGCGGCGCGAGCCCGCGTGCTTGGGGGCTCACGAGCGGACGACGCCGGAAGCCGGCGGCAGGACGCGGCGGATGGGTCGGCATCAATGCGAGTTCGGTGACCGGGGTCGAGGGCGGCCGAAGTGCGATCGGGCACGGCCCGATCGTGGGGCCCGATCGTGGTCAGGCATCGATCGAGCGATCGTCAATCGTGGTCACGACAATCGTGGACAGGCATCGATCGGCGGGGCCGCGGCGAGCGTCAACAGGAAGACAAACCGTTGCGAGAAATCCGCTTGCGGTCAGTCTGGCGCGGGAATCCGAATCGGTGCGCGATCGTGCGCAATCGTGGTCAGGCATCGATTGGGCGATCGTGGTCAGGCATCGATCGAGCAGTCGACAATCGCGATCAGGCATCGACCGGCGGGGCCCGATCGCAGCCTGAATCGAAGAAGGCCATCGACCCCTCCCTCCCTCGGGATCGTCT
>CAZQUA010000238.1:0-3044 GCA_964596455.1 uncultured Isosphaeraceae bacterium | reverse complement strand
CGGGAAGGCCGATCGCCCCGAGCACGCCGATCTGCCGGTGGGTCGCGATCACCGGCAGCAGCTCGCCGCGGCCTCCGGTCAGCAGGTTCACGCTGCCGGGCGGATAGTCGCTGACGCCGAGGATCTCCGAGAGCGCGATGGCGGGAAGCGGATTCCGCTCGCTCGCGAGGGCGACGACGGTGTTGCCCGCCGCCAGCGCCGGGGCGAGCACCGAGACGAGGCCGAGCAGCGACGGCGACTCGGGGGCGATCGCCGCGGCGATGCCGATCGCCTCGGGCGTCGCGAAGGCGTAGTAGGGTCCGGCCACCGCCGCCTCGCCCCCGAGCAGCGAGGCGATCTTGTCGGTCCATCCCGCGAAGGAGACCATGCGGTCGATGGACGCATCGACCTCGGCTTCGGCGGCGGAGGCCGCGGCGCCCTCGGCCTCGCGAAGGCAGCGGCAGAGCTCCTCGCGTCGGGTCTCCATGAGTTCGGCGGTGCGGTGGAGGATCTGCCCTCGCAGGTAGGGCGTGGCGGCGGTCCAGGCCGGCAGCGCCTTCGCGGCGGCCTCGACGGCGTCGCGGAGGTCCTTGCGGCTTGCCCGCGCGACCTGCGCGAGCACCCGTCCGCGGGAGTCTTCGACGGCGGTCACGCGGCCGCTCTCGGATCGCGGATAGGCCCCGCCGATGAAGAGTTTGCAGGTGCGGGCGGCCTCGATGCGTCCGTCGGGATCGGATCGGCTCATGCGAGGTACTCCCGAAGGCCCGCCATGCCTCCCTCGCGGCCGAAGCCGCTCTCGCGGAATCCGCCGAAGGGCGCCGCGGGGTCGAAGCGGTTGAAGGTGTTGATCCAGACGACCCCGGCCTTGAGGCGCTTCGCCACCGCGAGGGCCTTCGAGGCCTTCTCGCTCCAGATGCCGGCGGACAGGCCGTAAGGCGTGTCGTTGGCGCGCTCGACGGCCTCGTCGGGCGTGCGGAAGCTCAGGACCGCAAGCACCGGCCCGAAGATCTCCTCGCGGGCGATGGCGTGGCCCGGCTGCACGCCGGTGAAGAAGCAGGGCCGGCACCAGAAGCCCCGCGAGGGAAGCGGCGGCCCCTCGGCCTCGTGCAGGGCGGCCCCCTCCTCGGCGCCGCGGCGGAGGTAGGCGCGGATCCGATCGAGCTGCGCCTGCGAGTTGATCGCGCCGAGATCGGTGTTCTTGTCGAGCGGATTCCCCACCCGGATGCTCCGCAGGCGCTGGGCGAGCTTGGTGCGGACCTCCTCGAGGATCGGCTCCTCGACGAGCAGGCGGCTGCCGGCGCAGCAGACCTGCCCCTGGTTGAACCAGATCGCCTGCACGATGCCCTCGATCGCCTGATCGATGGCGGCGTCGGCGAAGACGATCAGCGGCCCCTTGCCGCCGAGTTCGAGGGTGACCTTGCGGCCGAGCCGCGCGGCGCTCGCGGCGATCCGCTTGCCGACCTCGGTCGATCCGGTGAAGGCGACCTTGTCGATGCGGGGGTGCTCGACGAGGGCCCGCCCCGCGGCGGGTCCGCCGGTGACGACGTTGACGACGCCGGGCGGCAGGCCGACCTCCTGGAGGATCCCGCACAGCCGAAGCGCCGTGAGCGGCGTGGTCTCGGCGGGCTTGAGCACGCAGGTGTTGCCGCAGGCCAGCGCCGGGGCGAGCTTCCATGCCGCCATCAGCAGCGGGAAGTTCCAGGGGATGACCTGCCCGCAGACGCCGACCGGCCGCGGCTCGCGGCCGAAGCGGGCGTGGGAGAGCTTGTCGCACCAGCCGGCGTGGTGGAAGAAGTGCGCCGCCACGAGCGGCAGGTCGACGTCGCGGCTCTCGCGGATCGGCTTGCCGCCGTCGAGCGACTCGAGCACCGCGAGTTCGCGGGCGTGGTCCTGGATCCGCCGGGCGATCCGGTAGAGATGCTTCGCCCGCTCGATGGGCCGCAGGCCGCTCCAGGCCGGCAAGGCCCGGCGGGCGCTCTCGACGGCGAGATCGACGTCGGCGGGGCCGGCTTCGGCGACCTCGGCGAGGGTCTCCTCGGTGGCGGGGTCGATGGTGGCGAAGGTGCGATGGTCGGCGGCGTCGCGGAACTCGCCGTCGATGAAGAGCCGCTGCCGCGGGGCGATCGGCGGGCGAAGCGACTCGGGGGCGGGCGTGTCCGGCCAGTGCTCGAAGGGGTGATCGCCGTCGTTCGGCTCTGGCATCGCGGGTGCTTCCGGGGCGTCGCCGCCATCGGCTCGAGCCGCGACGGGTCGGCGGCGGTGCGACAGGGTAACCCGCGGCGGCGGCGGCGCGGGGTGCGACGAAACCGCGTCGTCGTCGGCGCCGAACGCGTCGCCATGACTCCCACGCCCTTCGTCGCCCTCGCCGCGCCCCTGCTTGCCTCCTGCGCCCTCTTCGGGATCCCCGGGGAGGGCGAGGACATGGGGGCGGTGCGGACGCCGGATCTCGTCGAGCGGGTCGGCGGCGACCGCGAGGCCTCGATCGAGATCGTGGGCGGCCAGTACCGCTTCGGGAAGAGCCTGATCGAAGCGCCGCTTCCGGCGGGCTATCCCGAGCCGACGCCGCCGGGGGCGATCGACGTCAAGCAGTATCCGGCGGTGCGTCGCGCGGAGGTCTCCGGCGAGGGCACGCGTGCCGACCGCGGCATGAACCGCGGCTTCTGGCCGCTCTTCAACCACATCAAGAGCCGCGACATCGCCATGACGAGCCCGGTCGAGATGGACTACGAGGGCATGCCGCTCTCGGGCGAGGGCCCGCCGGACCGCTACACGATGTCCTTCCTCTACCGCACCGCCGACCTCGGCCCCACCGGCGACGACTCTGGCGTGATGGTCGTCGACGTCGATCCGATGACGGTGCTCGCGGTGGGCCTGAACGGCGACTACGGCATGCGGCGGGTGAAGGAGGGCATGGCCCTTCTCGAGGCGTGGCTCTCGTCGCAGTCGCAGTGGGAGGTCGCGGGGAGCCCGCGGGCCTTCTGGTACAACGGCCCTTACGTGTGGGGAAGCCGCAAGTGGTCGGAGATCCAGGTGCCGATCCGCCGCCGCGACGGTTCGCCGGCCGC
>CAZQUA010000237.1:0-3067 GCA_964596455.1 uncultured Isosphaeraceae bacterium | reverse complement strand
TCGGACCTCCGTGCGTCGCTGCCTCCGGGCCGGTGAGGCCCGCCCCAACGCAGGAGGGTGGGGATGATCGGCACGCGGCGCGAGGCCGCCTGCCGATTGCCGACTTAGTACGATCTGTGGACCGGGAGCCTCAACATGTGGAACAAAGTGTGGGCGGCTTTGGGCGAAGAGACCCGCGAGCATCTTCTTCGCGAGTGCTACGGCATTCGGCGAGACCCGGCGTTCGGGCCTCTGCTCGACCGCGTCGCGAAGATCCGAAGGTCTCGCACCGATGCGATCGTCCGCTTGGACGAAGCGAGGTTCTCGAACTACCTCCGGTCCGCTCTCGGGCAGGTGACCGTGCATTGGGTGGAATCGACCCTGCTGTCGATCCTCTATCGCCGCCACAAGGCGTCGATCGAGGCGTTGCATGCCACCATGAACTGGCCGGCCTTTGACGACGCCTCGCCCGATGGCGACGAATCCGACTCTGCTGACCCATCCACCTCCCCCTCGGGCGGGTCCCATGCGATCCGATCCTGGTACGACCCCACTGACAAACAGCTCGGCAGTGCCCGCACTGCAGTCGAGGCGGCCGCGGCGTCGGGCCCGCCGGATGTCTGGTTGCTGATCCTGACCGGCCTGATGCTGCGCGGCAGGACCGAGGGAATCCGGCAAAGTGCCGAGCGGGTGCTGGGTGCCGCGATCGAGGCAGCCTCCGCCACGGAGAGCAGTGATCGCCCCAGCGGTGCAGGAGGCGCCAGCGCAAGCGAAGCCCTCGCTGATCCCAGGGTGCCGGAGCCATCACCCCCGCCCGCCAACGCCCGCAACCAATCCGATGCGGCGGCGATCCCGCTGGCTTTCGGCGCCGATGGCGAATCGGCTGCCGACGCGGTTGCGGCGGACGCCGAGGCCGCATCGCTGCAGGCGAGCCATGCCCACCGCTATACCGAGGTCGACCGCCTGCTCACCGAGCACCTCGTCGCGATCCTGCTGACCAGCGGCGTCGAGGGCCACGAGTTCGAGGAGGCCGAGCGGGTGGTCTCGCTGTTCACCTCGCTCACGCGAGCCCGTCCCGCCTCGTTCTTCCACCGAGGCGTCCTGCACGGCGTCGCGGGGCGGGAGTTCGAACTTGAGATCCCCGGCGCCAACGAGGGACGCCGCCTCTGGTACGCCCACGGCTACCTGATGGGCGTCGAGCGTGCCGCCGGCCCAGCGGCGACGCTTGCCGCCTTCGATCGCATCAAGGCGTCCGGCCGACTCCGCCTCAACGCGACCCTGGTGCTCACGAACGAGTTGCCGGTGCGGTCGGCGATCGTCGAGCAGCTCGTCCGCCTCGGCCTCGAGCAGGGCGTGCCAGCGCGGTTGTGCGAAGCCGCCGAACTCGACATCGAACCGCCGCCGCCCACGACGCCAAGCCTGCTCCGCTGGTGCTTCGAAGGCGCCGATGCGACCCATGCCGCGGAGCGACTGAAGGTCGCCAAGTGGATCCGTGCATTCCATGAGCATGACCCCGAGTCGCCGCCCCACCTCCGCGACCTCGCCCACGCCGCGGTGGCCCGGGCCATGCGGGATCTGGGCCGATTCGACGGCGTGGGGACGCCGCACGCCACCGCGGAGCCGCGTCTGCGAATCGAGCATCTGCTGGCCCGCCTCCGGATCGGGAACGTGGCGGCGGTGGCCTCCTATCGCCCGTCGGACTGGCGTCAGCGGGTCGCGGCGATCGGGTCCCTGCAGGCGGAACTGCGCTCGCTGGCCGATCACGATCCGCTGCTGCCGATGTTGCTCGCATTGCCGGCGGTGTTCGGCCACGCCTCCGAACGGACCCCAACGCGGCGGGGCCGCGCGATCGATGACCTCGGGAGGGCGATCGAGACCATGGGGAGCGTCGCCACGGAGTCGCCGTGGTTCCCGCTGCAGCGTCTTGCGGAGATTTGGCGGGACGCCCTTCGGACGTGCAGCGAGGATGCCGCCGAGGTGCAGGCGGGCACCCGGGGACTGGTGCGTTCGATCGACCGGGTCGAGGTCATCCCGGCGGACCTGCTTCTCGAATGCGTTGGGAACGCGACGATCGCAGCGGCGGAGGACGGCGCGTCGGAGCTGGTGTCGGCGTTCCTCTCCAAGCACGGCCTGCGGCAGCTGATGGACTCCGATGCCATCGATGCGGACTCGGTGGGCCCCGAGGTCGCAGAGGTCATCCGCCGCCATCTCGAGGACTCGAGCCTGCGGGTCGCGTTGCCGTTCGCCCAGCAGTGGCGGGCGGCGAGGATCCTCTTCGATGCGGCGTTCGTGCCGGCGACGCCGAGCGTGGAGGCCGCCTCCGCGGCGCTCGACCAGATGGAGCGGATCGCCCACGCGAGCCCGCCGCATGCGGCGGAGTGGCTTTGCCTGCTCGACGGCGACGAGCGGGTGGCGAGGGTGCTCGACGAGGCCGAAACCCGGTGGCAGGCCCGCCTGAGCGCCCGGGAGATGCTCGAGCAGTGGGATGCCGCGGCCGAGATGGTGCTGCATGCGGCCGAAGCGGCGTCGCGGCAAGGCGATCGAGAGCGGGTTGCCGATCTGGTCGCTTGGCTCGACGAGCGGGGGCACCGCGGCATCGTGTCCGATCGCCTGCGGCAATTCGCCGCACCGCCCGCCCCGCGGCCCGCAGGGGCACCCGCGGCGAAGGCGCCGTGCCGCGTGCTGTTCATCGGTGGCGACGAGCGGCAGGCCCAGGCAGCCCACGACATCGCCGATCGCCTTCGCGGCTCCGACCCGACTCTTCCCGTGCGCTTCGCCCGGATCGGCTGGACCTCGAACTGGGGCCGCGAGATGCCGGGCCGCCGCTCGCTGATCGCCGAGCACGACATCGTCGTCCTCATGACCTTCATCCGCACCCAGTGCGGCCGTGGCCTCCGCGCCGCGATCGGCGAAGCCGGCAAGCAGTGGCGGTCGTGCACCGGCCACGGCCCTCAGAGCATGGAACGCGCCATCCGCAACGCCGCCGCGGTCGTGCGGGGCGAGGGGTGAGGGGTAGGCTCCGGAGACAGCGGCCGCCGAAAGAAAGTCTGTCTCCTTTGCCAGCTCCTCCCGCGGGGCGAAATCGGCG
>CAZQUA010000236.1:0-3084 GCA_964596455.1 uncultured Isosphaeraceae bacterium | reverse complement strand
GCCTACTACCTGCACTACCAGAACCGCCGCCCCGACTACGTGGCGGCATGGTGGGGCGTGGTGAACTGGAACGAGGTCAATCGCCGCTACGCGGCCGCGAAGGCGTAGGCCGCGAGCCCCGCGCCCACCGCCAGCAGCACCTCTCCGACTCCGCCTCGTCGAGGGGCGCCAACGGGGTCAAGGGGTCGATCCCACCGCCGTCGAGCGCAGCGAGCCGCCAGCGGGTGATGTGACTTGCGCGTTCGCGCCGCCGCTCAGGGATCGTTCGACGGCTCGCTGGCGAAAGCCCGACCCCGTCCGCCTACCCATCACTCCACCGGCGAACCCGGCAGCGGCACCATGGCCTCGCGGAAGATCCCGATCATGTCGAGGAATGCCCCGCGGTTGGCGTCGACGGTGGCGTCCGGCCCAACGAGTCGCACGAAGATGCGGCGGCCCGGCGCCTGGATGACCGCGGCCAGTTGGCGATGCCTCGTCCGCGGCGCCGCGGCACCCATCTCGAGATAGTCGCCCTGATGCTCGACGAGCAGCGTCGGCATCGTGGTCTCGAGCTCCTCGCGGCGGACCGGCGAGGTCGGCTCGCCCTGCTCGTCGCGGAACTGGCGGTTCCACCGCTCCACGTTGAGCTCGGTCGGCCCGCCCTCGGTGCCGATGAAGACCGAGAAGACCAGCTCGGCGGCCCCGGCGTCGCCGCGGCCGGGCACCGCGTACTGCAGGCGGCGGAACTGCATCGTCGGCTGCTGCCAGGTCCAGGAGGCGGGCTTGCGGGAGTGCAGGCCGCCGATCTTCACGATGGTCGGATCGTCGTCGGGGCCCGATGGGGCCCAATCCTGGGATCCGATCCGCCGCTCGGGGATCTCGATCACTTCCGTCGACGCCTCGCCGGCAGCCGCGCCGCCGTCCGGCGTGGAGGCAGCGCGAACCGGCTCGGGCGGCTTCGGTCCCTCGCTGCCGCCGCCGCAGGCGGCCAGCATCGCCGCCATGGCGGCCGCACCCGCCGCGAGCCACGCGGGCCCGAGCAGGGATCGGCGGCGGATGCCGCCGCACGTCGAGGTCATGGGGGTCAGGTCGGTCATGTCGGCTCCTGCAGCGAAGTCGGGGCGAGATCAGGGCGAACGCGGGGCGAGGAAGTCGGACGGGGATCACTTGACGGAAGGCGAGACCGGAGGGCGACGTCCCGCACCGCCCCTGCCACGCCTCTCTTCCCCGCCGGCGGGCTTGCGGATGCAGCGATCGCTCGATGGACCCGGCGAGACGCCCAAGCCACCCGCGCATCGTCCGAGCCGAGGCCCGTACGATAGTCCCTTCGCACGTCGCCGAGCGAGTCGTCGAACGAGTCGCCAAACGGCGGCAACCTGCGTCGCTGCGAGGCTCCCTTCGTGCCGTCCGCACCCGAACCACCACCGATGCGGCTTCGCGGCCGCTGCTTCACCGCCGATCCGTCTCGACCGTGGTGCGACGGCATCGAGATCGCCGGCGGTCGGATCGTCGCGCTCGAGTCCGGCGGCGGCGGCCATGCGTCGCGGACGATCGATCTCGGCGACGCGGTGGCGGTGCCGGGGCTCATCGACGCCCATCTGCACCTGCTGATGGGCGGCCTCGGCCTGGGGCAACTCGACCTTTCTGCGATCCGCAGCCGCGAGGCCTTCGAGCGGGCGATCGCCGACCGGGCCCTGCAGATGGCGGCGGCGCCGCCGACGCGATGGCTCGAGGCCTGGGGATGGTCCGCGGAGCGATGGCCGGGGCGGGCGGATCCCGACGCCTCGTGGCTCGCCGCGGCCGGCGAGCGTCCCGCGATCGCCTGGCGGATGGACCGCCATGCGTGCGTGGTGAACGCCGCCGCGCTTGCGGCGATCGAGCGGCGATCGCCCGGCCTGCCCGATCCGCCCGGGGGGCGGGTGGTCCGCGGCCCCGACGGACGCCCCACGGGTCTGCTCGTCGAGACCGCCGCGTGGCGGCACGCGATCCCCGCGATCCCTCCGCCCGACGCCGAGTCCAAGCGACGCGCGGTGCGGGATGCGGAGGCGCATCTCCACCGGATGGGCATCACCTCGGTCGGGGCGATGGAGTACGCGAGCGAGCTCCGCGAAGCGTTCCTTCCGGACCTCGACGCCCGGACGCTTCGCATCCACGCCACGCTGCTCGACCGCGATTGGCCGCTCGACCCCGGCCTCGCCGCCGACCTGCCGCGGCACGATCGCCTGCGGGTGATCGGCTTCAAGGCGTTCGCCGACGGCACGCTCGGGCTGCGGACCGCACGGATGCTCGAGGCCTACGCCGACCGTCCCGGCGACCGCGGCCTCCTCGTGGAACTCGCCCTCGAGGGGCATCTGCCGGCCTGGGCCCGGCTCGTGCACGCGGCGGGGCTGTCGCCGTCGATCCATGCGATCGGCGACGAGGCGATGCGGCTCGCCCTCGATGCCTACGCCCCGCTCGATGCGGCCGCCGCTTCGCCGCCGCCGAGGATCGAGCACTGCCAGACCATCCATCCCGACGACCTGCCCCGCTGCCGAGGGCGGATGCTGAGCATGCAGCCGCTGCATCGCGGCGACGACGCCCTCGTGATCGAGCGGGCCCTCGGGCCGGACCGCCTCGACCGCTTCTTCCCGCTTCGCTCGCTGCTCGACCACGGGGCGACGCTCGCGTTCGGCTCCGACTGGCCGGTGGTTCCCCCGGATCCGATCGCGGGGATCCGTGCCGCGGTCACCGGCGCCGATGCCAACGGCGAGGTGTTTCGCCCGCAGCAGTCGATCGGCGTCGCCGAGGCGATCCTCGCCTCGACCGCTCATGCCGCGGCGTGCCTCGGCATCGACCGCTGCGGCCGCCTCCGGGAAGGCTGGCACGCCGACCTGACGATCCTCGATCGCGACCCCTTCACCGCGGACTGGCTCGCCGACCCGCCCCGGGTGCTGGCGACGATCGCCGCAGGCCGAGCGGTGTGGGATGCGGGGATCCTCGGCTGAGGAACGATGATCTCGATGCGGGCCGCACCGATCGCCGACGAGCGCACGGTCGGTAGGGCGGCGGCGATGCCTGCCCGAATCCGACTCAGTCGAACGCGTAGCGGGCGATCGCCACAAGTCT
>CAZQUA010000235.1:0-3117 GCA_964596455.1 uncultured Isosphaeraceae bacterium | reverse complement strand
CGAGGTCGAGCGGACGGAAGGACTGGAAGCCGCCCACCTGCAGGCGTCCGCCGGTTGGGGGGAAGAAGGGATCGCCCGCCAGCGCCTCGGGCGAGAAGGGACCGGAGGTGACGTAGACGGTCAGGGCGTCGGCGTGGGGGGGATTGTCGCTCGTGACGTTGCAGAGGCTGACCCCGGTGAGCACGCCATGCAACTCGCCAGGCGCAAAGTAGATCTGGAACTGCCCGGCATCCCAGGTGGCCGAATCGAGCGAGATCACCACGTCGCCGCGGGTCGTGGGCGTGATCGCGAGAAGGCAGATCGAGACAGAAGCGGTGAGCAGCGTGTTCCTCATGGCGGAGACTCCTTGGGGCACTTGAGGCAGGAGCTCGGCGACGCTGCCGGTCTCTCTCGCCTCCCACTCGGGAAGGCGAGCGTTTCCGATCGTCTCCATCACCAAGCCGCGGCGACCGGCGGAGACCGCGGCGGGGTTCCCGTGCGATGCCTCAACGGGGAGTTCCCGTCCATCGCCCGATCCGCCGGGCCCACCGGTCGAGCGCGCCGGGGGCCCGCGTCTGCCGCAGCGTCCCGGCGCGGAGGTCCCGAAGATCCGCGGCGAAGGACTCGATGCCGGGATGCCGCTCGGCGGGATGGAGGCGAAGCGCCGCCCGGATCACCCGCTGCAACGGCCGCACCAATCGGCGATCGCCGGGGATCGGCTCGAGTCCGCCTCCACGGGCGATCATCCGGAGTCCGATGCTCGAGTCCGGCGCCTCTCCAGCCAACGCGAGGCGATAGAGGATCAGGGCCAGCTGGAACACGTCCGACTGCGCGTCGATCGGCGCCTGCACGAGGCCGAGCTGCTCCGGACTCATCGCCTCGAGGGAGCCCACCACCTGCGACGAGTTCGTCGAGGCGGCGGAGCGGCCGAGGTCGTCGAGGCAGGCCTTGGCGATGCCGAAGTCGAGGAGTCGCGGACGCCCCTGCCCATCCACGAGCACGTTGCGAGGCTTCAGGTCGCGATGCACGAAGCCGAGGGCGTGGGCCTCCGCGAGGCCGTCGGCGATGGCGATCACCAGGTCGATCCGCTCGGCGAGGCCGAGGCGCCGCGCCTGGGCATGCTCGTCGATCGGCTGGCCATCCTCGACGAGTTCGAGCACGAGGTAGGGAACGCCCCGGGACTCGCCCTCGCCAAGCAGGCGAACGATCGAAGGGTGGCGGAGGCGATCGAGGATGGCGGCCTCGCGGCGAAGTCGCCGCACGCGTCCCTCCATGCCGACCCCCCGATGGGGGATCTTGACCGCCACCGCCCGACCGTCGTCGAGCCGGGTGGTGCGGAAGACCTCGCCCATGCCGCCTCTCCCGATCGGGTGCAGGGGCCCGAAGCCTCGCAGGCGAGGCGGACGAGAGATTCGCGAGGCCTTCGCCGGGGAGTCGATCCGGCGTGGCGGTGAAGCCTCGGCGGATCGGAGCATGGCCTCGAGACGCCGCCGCAACTCGGGGTGCCCTTCGCAATAGGCGTCGAGGACGCGGATGCGAGTGGTGCCGTCGCTGCGAAGCGCCGCCTCGAAGGCGTCCCGCATTCGCTGAAGCCGCCGCAATCCGGAGTCATCCATCGCCTAGCGGATCCGGCTCGTGGGCAGCATCGCTCGCATCGGCGGCGAGGCGAGCGCCGAGCCACGCCCGCGCGAACCGCCAATCCCGTTCCGCGGTCGGCTTGGAGACCCCGACCTCCGCGGCGATCTCCTCCATCGACATGCCCGCAAGGAGCCGCAGCTCCGCCACCCGCCCACTTCGCGGGTCCTCCCGCTGCAGGCATCCCACCGCTTCGGCGATCTCCGGCAGGGAGGGCGACCCGACGGGCGACTTCTCCTGAACACCATCGAGGTCGCCGTCGTGGCGGTGGCGGCGGCGTCCCTGGCAGCGGCGGGCGTGATCGATCAGCACCCGGCGGACGGTGACCGCGGCGGCGGCGAGGAACCGCTGGGGGTCGCGAAGGTCCTGCGGCGGCGACCGCAGCAGGCGAAGGTACACCTCATGCACCACCGCGGTCGCCTCGAGGGTGTGGCCGGGCCGCTCCGATCGCATCATGGCCCGGGCGAGGCGCCGCAGCTGCGAGTGGATCTCGACGAACGCTTCATCGAGGAGGGGACGGTGACCGAGGCGGTCCATCATGGGCAGGGCGGGCAGAAGGCCACCTCCGCCGACGCTGCGGCGATGGCCGAAGGAATGCAAGGCGGACACGGACAGGCGGGACGACTCGACGGCGGAATCGGCAGGACGCGGGAAGGGCTCGGATCCCGAGAGCCACCATCGCCTCCGCCCGAGGCGGGGATCAATGGAAGGCCGCCCCCATCCGCAACGGCATGCCGCAGCGGTGCGATCGCGGCGGCGGGGACCTAGCATGCCCCGGTGGAGTCGGCGACGCTTCAGGAGGCGGTGTGCGGCACGGAATCGGTCCGTGGCCTTGCGTCCGTCGAGGCGTGGTTCCGCAGCCGCTCCTGGTCGCCGCGGCCGTTCCAGCGGGAGGCGTGGCAGTCGTTCCTGCGGGGAGAGAGCGGCCTGATCCATTCGCCGACCGGCGCCGGCAAGACCCTCGCCGGGACCCTCGGGCTGGCCGCGGAACTCGCCGGGTCGGGGATGCAACCGCCGCCGCTCTCGGGCCTGATCGTGACGCCGCTTCGGGCCACGAGCCGGGATGCGACGCAGGCGTTGGCGGAGGCGTTCACGGCGATCGTCCCGGGGGCATCGGTGGAGTCCCGCAGCGGCGACACTCCCACGGCCGCACGGTCGCGGCAGCGGGCGAAGCCGCCGACGCTGCTGGTCACCACGCCCGAGTCGCTCTGCCTGCTGCTGGCCGACTCTGCCGCCGCGGAGCGCTTCGCGAACCTGCGCCTCGTGGTGCTCGACGAATGGCATGAACTGCTCGGCGGCAAGCGGGGGGTGCAGGTCGAGCTCGCCCTCTCCCGACTCCGCGCCTTCTCGGCCGGCCTTCGGACCTGGGCGCTCTCGGCGACCGTCGGCGACCTCGATGCCGCCGCCCACGCCGCGGTCGGCGACCGGGGGTCCTTCCGCATCGTGCGGGACGGCACGCCTCGACCCATCGAGATCGAGGCGGTGCTGCCGGCGGTCGGGCGG
>CAZQUA010000234.1:0-3125 GCA_964596455.1 uncultured Isosphaeraceae bacterium | reverse complement strand
TCACGTTCGCGAGACCGTGGCGACGAAGGCGATCGGCGGCGTAGCGCCAGAACTCTCCGGCCTGCTCGATGCCGAGATAGTTGACCTCGGGGTTCGCCGACGCCTCGGCGAGCAGGAAGGTGCCCTTGCCTGAACCGATCTCGATCTCGAAGGGCCGCGACGGGTGCGCGAAGAACCCGCGGGGATCGAAGCGTCCCGACTCGAACGGCGGCAGGTCGTCCCGATCGAGGCCGACGCCTTCGACGCTGCCGTCGCGACCTCTCATGAGTCCAAAGCCCATGGGGCGAGTGTAGTGGCGCGGCGGGTTCGCCTCACCGGGCCCCGGTCGTCGCCCGCACCCACTCGACGAGGCCCGCCAGCGCCTGCGGCTCGAAGGTGACCTCGATCTCGCCGTACTCGTCGAGGCCGCCGCTGCGGGCCGGCTGGAAGAGGTGGTTGAGGCCCGCAAGCACCCGGACCTCGTGCGGGGCCCCGCTTTGGGCGAGCGCCGCCTCGATCGCCCCGCGGTTCTGGGCGAGATCGACCTGGCGATCGAGTTCGCCCAGCATCACCAGCGTCGGCACCTTCAGGGCGGCGAGAGACGCCGCCGGATCGAGTTCGAGGAAGGTCCGCATCCACGGCGCCTGCATCTCCTCGCGGCTGCGGACCGCGACCTCGCGAAGCGCCTCGAGGCTCTCCTTCTCCTCGTCGCTGCCGGCCGGCCCCATCATGCCCGAGGCCCGCCCCTGGATCTCGGTCAGGGCGAACGCCGCCTCCTCGATCGCTTCCGCCTCGGCGTCGGCGAGCAGAAGATCGAGCAGTCGCCCCTGCGCCGCCGCGATCGCCTCGATCGTCTCCGCGGGCACCTCCGACGCCGCGAGGATCGCCCGCAACTGCACTCGCAGGATCGCATGCCCGGGCACTCCGGGCCCCGCGAGGGAGACCAGGAAGCCCAGCGGCGTGCCCGCGGCGTCGAGACGGCCTGCGGCGATCGGCCCGACGATGCCGCCCTCGCTGTGCCCGACGATGCCCACCCGAGAGGCATCGATCTCCGGCATCGCCTGCAGGAACCGCACCGCCTCCGCGGCATCGCTCGCGAAGTCGAGGGTGGTGGCGGCAGCGAACGCCCCGGTCGACTCGAAGCAGCCGCGATCGTCGTAGCGGAGCACCGCGATGCCGCTGCGGGTCAAGGCGTCGGCGATCACGAGGAACGGCTTGTGTCCGAGCAGGGTCTCGTCGCGATCCTGCGGCCCGCTGCCGGTCACGAGCACCGCCGCCGGGACCGGCGCCTCCGCCGAGGCGCCCCGCGGCAGCGTCAGCGTGCCCGCAAGGCGATGCCCCTCGGGATGGGCGACGACGACCTCGCGGACGTCGTACGGGAACGGCGGCACCGGATGCTGGGGCCGCCGCAGGCCCGCCGCCTCGGGCTTGAAGGATCGATCGCGAGCGAGCTCGAAGGGAAGATCCGCAGGTCCCTGCCGGAATCGCCCCTGCAGGAACTCGCCGCCGTCGATCTCGGCGAGTTCCATGACCGCATCCACCAAGACCGGCATGCGCAGACGCCAACCGCCATCGCCCGGCCGCTCCACCAGCAGCGGGAACGCCGAGATGCCCTGCGCCGGGATGTCGACCGAACCGACCGGCCCGTAGCGGTCGCTTTCGGCGAGCACCAGCTTGATCAGCAGCGGCCGGCCCGGTCCCGCTTGAAGACCTCCCTGCCACGCCATCGCACCGGGCACGCTGGCGGCGGACGCGGTGGGGCGAAGGGCGATCTCGGCCTGCCGTGCCCCGTTGGGCGACGCCAGCGAGAGATCGGCCGATGCCCCGCCTCCCTCGGCCGGCGCGATCTCGAACCGGGCCTCGAACCCCGGGCCTGGAGTCAGCGAGAGGCGAAGCACCTCCCCATCGAGCCTCGCGTCGGAGGCGAGGCGATCGAACATCCCCAGCGCCGGCATGGTCACCCGCACCTGCGGGGCCTCCGGCGCCTCGCCCGATTCGAGCTTCACGGCGAGGAACAGGCGGACCCCGCCATCCTCGCCTTCGCCCATGAGCATCGAGGGGATCGGAAGCGAGGGCGGCGCGAGGGCGAGGATCGAGAGCAACGCGATCGAGTTCATGGACGAAGTGTACGGCCGCCCCTCGGCGACTCCGAGGCCGCTCCGCCACGACGCCACACCGCCGCCGCCTCGCGATGGGCGGTCGCATGCAGATCGGCGGTCAGCTCCGGAGTGCGGGCGTAGCCCCCTGACAGCGTCAGCACCATCGGGATCCCCGCCGCATGCAGCTGCGAGGCCACCATCGCATCCCGCTGCCGCAGGCCCTCGCGGGTGAGGGCGAGGCGGCCGTAGCGGTCCCCCACCACCACGTCGACGCCCGCGAGGTAGAACGCCAGGTCCGGCCGGGACCTCGCGATCACCTCGGGAAGATGCTCGGCGAGGCGATCGAGGTACTCGCGGTCGCCGGTGTGGTCCGCCAGGCCCACATCGAGCGTCGAAGGCACCTTGCGGATCGGGAAGTTCCGCTCGCCATGCATCGAGAAGGTGAACGATTCGCGGTCGTCGGCGAGGCACGCGCTGTTCCCGTTGCCCTGGTGCACGTCGAGGTCGATCACCAGGAACCGCCTCGCCGCACCGGTCGACCGCAGATGGCGGATGGCCACCGCGGTGTCGTTCAGGACGCAGAACCCCTCGCCGGCGTCGGGATGGGCGTGGTGGGTGCCTCCGGCAAGGTTGGCGGCGAGCCCATCCTTCATCGCCGCCTCCGCCGCGAGCAGGGTGCCCGCGGTCGCGAGGCGGGAGCGTCGCCAGAGCGACTCGCTCCAGGGCAGGCCGAGGCGACGCTCCTCGTCGCGGGTCAGGCCGCCCCGGGACAGGGCGTCGATGTAGGCGTCGGTGTGCACGCCTCGCAGGCGATCGAGCTCGATCGGCGGCGGCTCGAAGAGTTCATGCGGCGCGACGATCCCCTCGTCGAGCAGGATCCGCCGAATCGCGGGGAACTTGCCCATCGGAAAGGGATGGCCGGGCGGGAGCTCCACCTCGTAGCCGGCGTGGGACCAGGCTTTCATGGATCGAGCCTCCCGGCAGCGTCGCGCGGCCGCCGCTGCGGCGGCGGATCGAGCCTACTGCCGATTCGTCCGGCCGCAACGC
>CAZQUA010000233.1:0-3153 GCA_964596455.1 uncultured Isosphaeraceae bacterium | reverse complement strand
TGTGCCCTTCGAAGGTCTGGTGGGTCGGCGGCGGCATGTGGTGCTTGGCCGCGATGGGGCTGAAGTCGTCGATGTTGAAGAGGTAGGGGTAGTAGCAGCCGTCCCAGCCGACCACGTCGAGGGGGTGGTAGGGGTAGATGTAGCTGTGCACGCAGTCGCGGGCCTTGATCCGCACCTCGAAGTCGCCGCGCTCGTCGAAGGTGAGCGGCAGCTCCGGCACCCGCAGGTCCCGCTCGCAGTAGGGGGCATGCTCGAGGAACTGCGAGGTCTGCTTGGAGAGGTAGCGGGGCGGCGGGGCGATGTGGGAGCCGTTGGCGGTCTCGAAGCAGACGAACCGCGGCGCGGGCTCGTCCGCGGCGGGCTCGTCGAACTCGAGCCGGTAGATGGTGCCCTTGGGGATGACGATGTAGTCCTTCGGCCGGAACCGCAGCGTCCCGAACATCGTCCACACCGTGCCGGATCCGAAGTGCACGAAGAGGCACTCGTCGCCCATCGCGTTCTTGAAGTGGTACCCCATCGGCTCCGCGGGCACGCACAGGCTCATCTCGACGTCGCTGTTGCCGAAGACCACCACGCGTCCGGTCACGGGGTCGCCGTGGGGCATCATCGGCATGGTCTTGAGGTGCCGCATCCGCATCACCTCCTGCTCCACGTACTGCGGGCGGGTGGTGTAGAGGGTCTTCCAGCCGCTGACCTGGGTGGGCGGATGGATGTGGTAGAGCGTCGAGGTCGGCCCCACGAAGCCCTCGGTCCCGAAGACCTCCTCGGAGTAGAGGGCTCCGTCGGGGCGGCGGACCTGGACGTGTCGCTTGGCGGGCAGCTGACCGAGCTTGAAGTAGTAGGGCATGGCGGATTCCTCGACGCGGCCGGGGCCGCAAAGGGCATGGTATCCCCGCCCGGCGGCGGATTGGCGGATCGGTCGAGGCCGTTCGCCTCGCCCCGCGACCGCGGCGACAATGCCGTCGTGGAGACGCCTCGCCATCCCGGCCCCTCGCCGTCACCGCCGCCGATCGGCCCGCTCACGGTGCTGGCGGAGGGTCCCGGCTGGCTGGTCGTCGAGAAGCCCGCGGGCCTGCACTCGGTGGCGTTGCGGCAGGGGGGCGGCGAGAGCGTCGAGGACCTGCTGCGGCAGGGGCGGCCGATGCTCGGCGAACTGCCCGAAGCCGGCCTCGTGCAGCGCCTCGACGAGGGCACGAGCGGGTGCCTGCTCGTGGCGAGTTCCATCGCCGAGCGGGCCCGCCTGCTCGCCGCGATCCGCAGCGGGGCGATCGCGAAGCGGTACCTCGCGGGCATCGACCGGCCCCTCGCCGACCGCGGCGAGTTCCGCCTGTTCTTCTCCTCCCGCCATCGCCGCTCGACCAAGGCGACGGTTCGCCGTGAGGGCACCGCCGGCGAGGAGGGCCGCTGCCGCTGGCGGACGCTTTCGCTCCGCGGCGCAGCGGGCGACCGCGGACGCGTGCTCGAGGTCGAGCTGCTCGGCCCCGGCCGCCGCCACCAGATCCGCGCGGGATTCGCCCATCTCGGGGCCCCGCTCTGCGGCGACGCGCTCTACGGAGGCAGCGAGGGCACGCCGCCCCGCGGCCTGCAGCTGCACGCCTGGAGCCTGGAGATCGACGGCCGCGAGGTGCGGTCGCCGCCGCCGCCGTGGGCCGCGGCGGTCCTCGCAGGGTGACTGACCGGTGCGGCGATCCGCATCGCCGCCGGGGCGATGGCGGAGCCTTCGCGGCGGGGTTCCCCTGCAGGTCGCCATCGGCGGCCGCTAGGGTCGCGGGCATGCCGCGGGGAACTGCCCATGCCCCAGCACCCGCCGCCCCAAAGCGGTCCTCGCCCCGCGGCGGCAAGGGAGCGAGCCGGGCCGATGGCATCGAGAGCGGCCGCGACAGGGAAGCGGACCGCGGCAGGATGGTGCGGCCGCTTGGGGAGCTCGCCGCCGCGGACCTGCCGCAGGTGGGCGGCAAGAACGCTTCGCTGGGCGAACTGCATCGCAGCCTCGCCGCCGTGGGGGTGCGGGTGCCGGAAGGCTTTGCGGTCACCGTCGAGGCGTTTCATCGGCATCTGCAGGAGGCGGGGCTGGTGGAGGGGATCCACGACGAGCTCGACCGCCTCGACAGCCGCGACCTCGAGGCGCTGGCTTCCGCCTCCGCCTCCATCCGCAGCCGGATCGAGGCCGCGCCGCTGCCCGAGTCGGTCCGCCGCGAGGTGGCGGACGCCTATCGCCGCCTTCGCCGGGGCGGCGGGCGGGGGTCCGCGGTCGCGGTGCGATCGAGCGCCACCGCCGAGGATCTGCCGCAGGCCTCCTTCGCGGGCCAGCAGGAGTCCTACCTCAACATCCGCGGCGAGCGGGCCCTGCTCGAAGCGGTCCGCCGCTGCATGGCCTCGCTCTACACGCCGCGGGCGATCGCCTACCGCGACGCCCATGGCATCGCCCACCGCGGCGTCGGCCTCTCGGTGGGGGTGCAGCGGATGGTGGCGAGCGATCGCGGCGCCGCGGGCACCATGTTCACCCTCGACACCGAGAGCGGGTTCCGGGGCGTCGTGCTGATCCACTCGGCGTGGGGCCTCGGCGAAGCCGTGGTGCTCGGCCGCACCGATCCCGACGAGTTCCTCCTGCACAAGGCCGGCGTCGAGGCGGGGCATCGGGCGATCCTGCTGCGGCGGATCGGCGAGAAGCGTCTCCGCCGCGTGCTCGGAGGCCGGGGCGGCCCGCCGGTGCGGGAGGCGCCGGTCCCGCGGCCGCTTCGCCGCCGCCTCTCCATCTCCGACGACGATGCCCTGCAGCTCGCCCGCTGGGGGATCGCGATCGAACGCCACTTCAGCCGCATCGCCGGGGCGCCGCGGCCGATGGACGTCGAGTGGGCGAAGGACGGCCCAAGCGGCGAACTCTTCGTGCTGCAGGCGCGGCCGGAGACGGTGCACGCCGCGACGCCGCCGGCGATCGAGTTGGCGCGGCTCTGCGAGGCGGGCGAGATCCTCTGCCGCGGCGCCGCGGTCGGGCGGCAGATCGCGGTGGGGCGGGTGCGGGTGGTGCGGACCGCCGCCGAGGCGGAGGCGTTCGCGGCGGGCGAGGTGCTGGTGGCGGAGACGACCGATCCCGACGCGGAGCCGATGATCCGCAAGGCGGCGGCGGTGGTGACCGATCACGGCGGCCGGACC
>CAZQUA010000232.1:0-3170 GCA_964596455.1 uncultured Isosphaeraceae bacterium | reverse complement strand
GACCCGATTCCGCCGGCCTTCTGGGGCCGCGAGAGCGGCCTGCGATGCCTCGACGAGGTGGTTCGCAGCGTCTGGGAGGAGGGATGGAGCCACCACATCACCCGCCTGATGGTGCTCGGCAACCTCGCGACGCTCCTGGACGTCTCGCCGCGGGAGCTCGCCGACTGGTTCTGGATCGCCTACCTCGATGCGTGGGAATGGGTGGTCGAGCCGAACACGATGGGCATGGCCAGCTGGGGCCTTGCCGGCCTGATGACCACGAAGCCCTACGTGGCCGGTGCGGCCTATCTCGATCGGATGAGCGACTACTGCGGCGGATGCCGGTTCGATCCCAAGCGGACCTGCCCGCTGACCCGCCTCTACTGGGCGTTCCTCGCTCGACACGAGGCGCCGCTTCGGGAGAATCCCCGCATGGGCGTGGTGATGCAGTCGCTTCGGAAGCGGGACCCGAGCCTTCGCGAAGGCGATCGCCGCACCTTCGTGGCGGTGCGGGAGTTGCTGCTCGAGGGGCGTCCGCTGCCGGCGGAGATCGTCGCCGCCGCGTCTGCCGGGGAGGCCGGCCGATGAGCGTCTTCCTGCACGCGAGCCGCATGCCCGTCGATCCGGAGGGTCTCGCCCGCTGGCACTTCCGACCCGGCGCCCTGCAGCGGCTGCTGCCGCCCTTCCAGCAGGTGCGGGTGATCTCCGAGCACGGCGCCATGGCCGAAGGATCGCGGGCGGAGCTTGCCGTCCGCCTCGGACCGCTGTGGGTGCGTTGGCGGGCGGTGCACGAGCAGGTCGAGCCGGGGCGGGGCTTCCGCGACCGCCAGGAGAGCGGGCCCTTCCGCCGTTGGGTCCACGACCACCGCTTCCTGCCCGCGGGCGAAGGCGACAGCCTGCTCGAGGATCGCATCGAGTACGAGCTGCGCGGCGGATTCCTCGGCCGCCTCCTCGCGGGGGCGAAGGTGCGGCGGGATCTCGAGCGGACCTTCGCGTTCCGGCATCGGCGGACTCGCGAGGATCTGCGACGCCACGTCGCCTGCGGCGGCGAGGCGTTGCGGGTGGCGATCACCGGCGCGAGCGGCCTCGTGGGCGGTCCGCTCGCGGCGTTCCTCTCCACCGGCGGCCATCAGGTGCGTCGGATCGTTCGGAGCGAGCCTGACCGCGCCGCCGGCGACATCGGTTGGGATCCTGCCGCCGGCAGGATCGACGAGGCCGCCCTGGAAGGCCTCGATGCGGTGGTGCATCTCGCCGGGGCCGGCATCGCCGATCGCCGCTGGTCGCCCGCGCGGATGGCGTTGATCCGAAGCAGTCGGGTCGATTCGACGCGTCTGCTTGCGAAGGCCCTTGCGGCCCGGGCCGCCCCGCCCGCAGTCCTGATCTCGGCCTCGGCCGTCGGTTGGTACGGCGATCGCCGCGGCGAGCCGCTCGACGAGTCCGCCCCGGCCGGCGAGGGATTCCTCGCGGAGGTCTGCCGCGAGTGGGAGGCGGCGACGGCGGCGGCCGAGGAGGCCGGCATCCGCGTGGTGCACCTTCGGATCGGCGTGGTGCTCTCCCGCCGCGGGGGCCTGCTTGCGAAGCTGCTGCCGCCGTTCTCGCTCGGCCTCGGCGGCCCGGTGGGCAGCGGACGGCAGGCGATGCCGTGGATCCACCTCGACGACCTGCTCGGTTCGATCCTCTGGTCGATCCGCCGCAGCGACCTGCGGGGCCCGGTGAACGCCGTGGCGCCGCAGGCGATCGACAACCGCGCCTTCGGCCGGATCCTCGGCCGGGTGCTGCGACGCCCCGCGATCGCGCCGCTGCCGGCCTTCGCGGTCAAGGCGCTCTTCGGCCGGATGGGCCGCGAACTGCTGCTTGCGGGGGCCCCGGTGGCGCCGGCGCGGCTGCAGGCGAGCGGCTTCGAGTTCTTCCATGGGGACCTCGAGGCCGCGCTTCGTTTCGAACTCGGCCGGCCCGTCGCCGCACCCTGAGGAGATCTTCGATGCCCGTCTCGATCCTCTGGTACCGCCACGACCTTCGGCTCGACGACCATCCGGCGCTGCGGCGGGCGGCGGCGAGGGGCGCGGTGGTGCCGGTGTTCGTCTGGCATCCCGCCGATGAAGGGCGATGGGCACCCGGGGGCGCAAGCCGCTGGTGGCTGGACCGGTCGCTGGCGGCGCTCGACGCCGCGCTGCGGGAGCGGGGAAGCCGCCTCGTGATCCGCTGCGGGGATCCCGGCGAGCAGCTGGCCGCGGTCGCCGAGGCGTGCGGCGCCGATCGGGTCTTCGCCAGCTCGCGGCATGAACCGTGGGCGGTGGAGCAGGAGTCGCGGGTCGCCGATCGCCTCCGGGCCGCAGGCGTGGGCCTCGAGCACGAGGAGGGCAACCTGCTCTTCGGTCCGGAGGCGATCCGCAGCGGCTCCGGGGAGCCCTACAAGGTCTTCACGCCCTTCTGGAAGGCCTGCCTCCGCGAGGGGCCGACGGCAGCGCCGCAGTCGGCCCCGGACTCGATCGCCCCGCCGAAGGCATGGCCGTCGAGCGTCTCGCGGGAGTCGCTCGAACTCTCTCCGAGGATTCCTTGGGATGCCGGCTTCACCGCGGTCTGGACGCCCGGCGCCGCCGGCGCCGGCGAACGCCTTCGGGCCTTCCGCGCATCGGCGATCGCCGACTATCGGGAGCGACGCGACCTGCCGGCCGAGGCGGGCACCTCGCTGCTCAGCCCGCACCTGCACTTCGGCGAGATCTCGCCGCGGCGGATCTGGCACGCGGTCATGCCCCGGCAGGGCGGCCCGCCCGTCGGCACCGAGAAGTTCCTCGCCGAGATCGGATGGCGGGAGTTCGCCCATCATGTCCTGCGGGCGTTCCCGCGGACCGCGGAGCGGCCCTTGCGTCCGGAGTTCAACGCGTTCCCGTGGCGGCCCGATCCGTCGCTGCTGCGGGCGTGGCAGCGGGGCGAGACCGGCTACCCGATGGTCGATGCGGGGATGCGGCAGCTCTGGTCGATCGGCTGGATGCACAACCGGGTGCGGATGATCGTGGCGAGCTTTCTCGTCAAGCATCTGCTGCAGCCGTGGCTCGACGGCGCCGCGTGGTTCTGGGACACCCTCGTCGATGCGGATCTCGCCAACAACAGCCTCGGGTGGCAGTGGACCGCCGGATGCGGCGCCGACGCGGCGCCCTACTTCCGCATCTTCAACCCGGTGCTGCAGGGCG
>CAZQUA010000231.1:0-3208 GCA_964596455.1 uncultured Isosphaeraceae bacterium | reverse complement strand
GCCGGACGATCGATCCGGGCCCGACGGATCGCCAGGCCGTTTGCCGATCGCTCGCTCCGACGCCGAGTCGCATCGCAGTTGCAAGTCCTTGGAAAGACGAGGCTTGAAGTACCGCCGCAACCCTTGGGCCGGTGACGGACACCGGGCCTGCTGAGGCCTGATCGATGCCTGTCCACGATTTGGCCCCCACCGCTCCGGCTCGCGGCGAAGCGTCACCCCGGTGCCCGGTCTGGGAGATCACCGAGGTGGCGGGAGGTTCGCCCGCTATCCCTCCACCCGCAGCACGTGCAGGTGCAGGCGGGCCCGGGTGAGCGCCGTGTAGAGCAGATCGCGATGGTCGATCGACCGCATCTGCCCGGAGACCACCACGATCGAGCAGGGACGCTCGCAGCCCTTGAACCGCTGGATCGTGGTGCAGGGCACGGTGTCGGGAGCGGCGGTGCCGTCGGCGGCGAGCTCGGCGAGGCGGAAGCGTCCCCCGCCGATCGGGCCGAGCCGGCCGAAGAGCGGATGCCGCCGGTTGTCGAGGCGATGGTGGCTCTGCACGAGCACCATCGCCGGCGAGAAGCCGAGTTCGTCGATGGCATGCAGCGCCGCCCGCTCGATGGCGAGGGGCGCCTCCGCCGCCGCCACCGTCTCGTCGATCGGCGGCTCGCCCTCGTGGGCGAGCGGATCGCAGTCGACGTCGGCGGGCATGAAGCCGTGGGCCGACAGGTAGGCGTGGATCTGCCGGCTCATGCGGTAGCACCGCAGCATCCGATCGGCCTGCCCGAAGAACGACTCGAGTCCGCGACGCATCCGACCCACCCGATTGGCGGCGGCGGGGTCGTCGAGGGTGCTGCCGGCGAAGATCAGCTGCCGCGGATCGAAGAGGCCCCACCGCGCTGCGCCGCGGCGAAGGTAGGGCACGAGCGTCCGCAGCCAGCGCCGGTTGAGGTCCTGGGCCTCGTCGGCGACGAGCAGGTCGTGCTTCTCGTCCTCGAGGGGCGGCCGCCGCTGCGTGGCGAGCTCGAGCAGCGACGGCGCCGCCTGCTTGAAGAACGCGGCGCGGGATCGGAGGTCGCGGGGCTCCTCCCAGGGGACGCCCGCGGCAAGGGCCCGCTCGCGGCAGAAGGCGTGGTACTCGATGGCCAGCACGCGATCGCCGAAGTGCGGTTCGAGCATCCGCCGGGCCTCCTCGGCGGCGAGGCGGTTGTAGGTGACCAGCAGCGCCCGCGATGCCGGCGAGGCCTCGAGGTGCCGGGCGATGCGGATCGCCGCGACGATCGACTTGCCGGTGCCGGCGGCGCCCTCGACGAGCACGCGGCTCCGCTGCAGCCGCTCCCGCACGAAGTCGTCGTGGCGGCCGGGGCGGACGATCGGCCGCGTCGTCTCCTCGGCGAGGCGGTTCGCGGCCGAGCGGAGGCCGAAGTCCGACCGGACCCGCGGCATGACCACGCCGTCGAGCACCTGCGACACCGCGTCGCGGCGGGACTCGCCCCCGAACTCCCTCGCGAGCATCTCGAAGCGGCTCTCGAGCCACGCCTCGAGGCGGCGGGGCTCCTCGCAGGTCCCGCGGAAGGCGACGACCTGCTCGGAGAGGTCGATCGGCATCGGCGAGAGGGTCTCGATGCCGGGCATCGCCAGAAGGGCCCGGTGCAGCATGGCGTCGGCGCGGCACCGCACGCCTGGCGAGTGCTCGATGCGGTTGAGGAAGCCCTTGAGGGCGCCGAGGGCCTGCTTGAGCGGATGCCGCCGCATCGGCCGCCACCGCCCCTTGTGCCCCTGCTGCCACACGCCGTCCTCGCAGCGGACCAGGCCGCCCTTCACCTCGAGCAGCAGGCAGCCCCGGTCGCGATGGAAGACGAGGAAGTCGAGCTCGACGAGCGGCTTGAGGTCCCGGTCCTCGAGCGACCAGGTGAGCTGCCGCACCGGAAGGCCGTAGAAGGCGATCCACTCGCGGTCGCCCTCGAAGCATCGCGTCAGCGACGCATGCACCGTCGCCTCGCCGTGGCGGCCGGCGTTGGCGAGGATCTCGGTGTCGCCAAGGACGAGCATCTCGAGGTGGCCGAGGTTCAGCGGGGACGCACGCCGCTGCGAAGGCACTGCGAGGGGCGGGGACTGCGGGCCTGCACGAGGCGAGCGGCGAGGCCCTGCTCGGACTCGACGAGCAGCGTGCCGCTCCAGCGATGCCGCGGCGGCCCGCCGCCGGCGGGAGCGGAGGCCTGCTGCACGAGCACGCACGCTTCCCCGGCATCGCCGGAGGCGTCTCCCAGGAAGGCGACCTCGGCGCGGATCGACACGCCGGCGAGGCGGATGTGGTGCAGCTTGGCCTCGAGGTAGGCCAGCACCGTGTCGGCGCCGTGCACTTCGACCCCGGTCCACTCCGAACGGAAGCTCGCATGCTCGTGCAGGAATCCCGCGAGCAGGCCGTGATCGCCGGTGTTGACCATCCGTGCGTAGGCGATGCAGGCTTCGAGGCGACGCTCGTCGATCGCGGCGCCGGCGAGCGGCCGCCAGTCGGCAGGCTCGGGGCGCTCGCGGCCCGCGGCCGGCGCCGCGGCGGCGGCCGCGCCGCGTGCCGCCGGGACCAGCGACGCGGCGGCATGCCGTTGCCGCAAGGGCCGATCGCCGAGGGGAAGCGAGGCCACGCCGGCGGTCCGCTGGAAGTCGATCGGCAGGGCGAGTTCGACCGAGGTCCCGTCGAGGAGACGGCATGCCGCGACGCCGCGGAGCGACGGCAGACCGCCCTCGAATCGTCCGAACTCGATCCATCCGCACGGCACCACGCCTCCGGCGTCGGCGGTCATGCAGGCGAGATCGGCGGCCTCGCCCTCGCGGAAGGGCACGAGTCCGTCCTCCTGCAGCGACCGCACCAGCGCCCAGGCCTCCCGCGGCGAGGCGAAGCCCACCGAGGCGAGTTCGCCGTCGCAGCAGAAGCGATCGTCCTCGTGGCTGATCGAGAAGGCGGCGAGGCCGCCCGGATAGAGGCGATCGAGGCGATCGGCGCGGATCACCACCGCGGAGTCGAAGAGAAGCACGGCCATCGAAGGTTCTCCGGAAGAGGGCGCGGACTGGACGGGCATGGAGGCGTCGCCGCCGCGGGGGCGACGGTCGGTCGGCGGCGAGACGGCAGGCTCTCGCCATCTTTCGAGGCGCCGGACGGCGTCACTTGCAGGCGAAGTCGCGGAGGCCACGACGATCCCGGCAGCGGCACGCCGCCACCGCG
>CAZQUA010000230.1:0-3268 GCA_964596455.1 uncultured Isosphaeraceae bacterium | reverse complement strand
AGATGAGCACCATGTCGGGCCGCAGCTCGCGGATCCGCTGGATCTGCTCGTGCGGCCGCCGCTTGTCGTTGGCGGCGATGGTGTCCATGACGATCGCCCCGGCACCGAGCGCGGCCCGCTTGGCGCTCTCCGCGGTCATCTGCTTGACGACGCCCGCCACCATCATCTGCAGGCCGCCCCCGGCGGAGCTCGTGGAGATGTAGATGTCGCAGCCGTTGGGATCGTCGGGGCTCGTGCGGCGGATGATGGTGCCGTCGTCGGCGACGAGCCTCCGGCCCGAGAGTTCGGCGATCTCGGAGACCGAGTTGGTCACGCCCACGGTGACGTCGGCGAACGGCTCCTCCACCGTCGTCGGAGCCTCCCCGCGGAAGGTCTGGCGGTAGCCCTGCGGCGTCCGCTCGATCATGATCGCCTTGGTCGTCGTCGAGCCGCAGTCGGTGGCGAGGATCACCTCGATCCGCTCGGGCGGAGGAACGCGTCTCGCGTGGCTCATCAGGCGGGGGCTCCGGCGGCGACTCGGAAGGGGGCGGTGCGCGGTTCGGCCCGAGGCATCCACCGGCCTTCGGCACCCTTCGCACAGAACCTAGCAGATCCGCCACGCGTTCGAGGGTCCGTCGCGGCACCCCGCTACGCTTGCGGCATGCCGCAGGCGGACGAGGCATGCCCCGAGGCGTTCGAGTGGTCGGCGTGGCCGCTTCGGGACCGCCCCGCGGCGGCGGCGGCGGGCGTCGCGGCGATCGCGGCGCTGGCGGGGCTTGCGGGCGTCGTCGGCGGCGACCTCCTCTGGGGCCTCCTGTCGCTGCTGCTGCTCGCGGCATGGCTGAACGAGCTGCTGCTGCCGACGCGGTTCACCGCCGATCGCGAGGGCGTGGTCGCCCACGGCCCGCTGCGGTCGCGGCGGATCCGCTGGGCCGATGCGACCCGCCTCGCGGTCGAGGCGAGGGGCGGATGGCTCGGCCGCGCCCGCGGGGCATCGTGGCGGCGGCAGGGCGTGGACCTCTTCTGGGGCGAGGGCCGCCGCGACGCGTCGAGCCGCCTGCTCGCGTTGGCGCACGCCGCGGCGCCGCAGCTGGACGTGCGCGATCGCCGGCGGGCGGGGGAGGCGCAGGCGTGATCGGCCGCCTCCGCCGCGTGCTCCGGGGCGCCTTCGCGGTCGATCCCCCCGGCCCCGCCGAGCCGAGCGAGGAGGAGCGGCCGCTGATCGACCGGGTCTGCCGCGAGGTGGTCCGCCGCGGCATGACGACGCCGGCGCTGCTCGCCCTCGAGATGAGCCGGCCCCTCAACTACCTCTCGGCGCAGGCGATGCACTTCTTCCAGCCCTTCGCCACGGTGCTCGTGCGGCCCGGCGACTGGGAGCGGTTCGCGGCGTTCCTCGAGCGCCGCGGGTCGATCGAGCATCTGCTCTCGCGGATCGAGGCGTTCGAGGCCGAGCGCGGGACCGGTGCCGACGACGCGGGCGACGCTCCGCCGGCCGCGACGCCGCGGCCTCGCGAACCGGACCGCAGCGGCGGGTGAGGGTGGCGGCATGCCGGCGGCGGCGCTACCGTCGCGGCGGCATGGTTCCTGCAGCACTGGACGATGGGGCGGCGGCCTCGCCGCCGACGGCCGAGGCCCCCGGCGGGGGCGACTTCGCGACGCCGAGCGATCCTGCCGATGCCGGCGGGTTGCCCGCCTCGATCGGACCGTGGCTCGACGCCCATCCGCTGCTCGCCAGCCTTCTCGAGGTCGCGGCGGTGGTGCTCGCGGTGGGCCTGGCCTACCTGCTGCTCAGCCGCCTCGCCATCCCGCTGCTTCGCCGCGGCGTCGCCGCTTCGCGGAAGCGATGGGACGATCTGCTTCTGGACGCCCCGCTGCTTCGCACCGTCTCGTGGCTGCTGCCCCTCGCGGCGGGCTGGGCCCTCCTGCCGCTGCTGCCTCGACTCGGCCCCGATCCCGCGAAGGTCATCCGCAACGCCTTCGCGGCGGCGATCGCCATCCTCTGCGCCAAGGCGTTCTCGCAGCTGCTGTCCGGGATCAACGCGATCTACGAGCGGCGGCCCGGCAGCGGCTCCCGCCCGATCCGGAGCTACGTGCAGCTCGTGCAGCTGCTCGCGTGGCTCGTGGGAGCCATCGTGGCGGTGGCGGTGCTCGTCGATCGCTCGCCGGTCATCCTGCTCTCCGGCCTCGGGGCCCTCGCGGCGGTGCTGCTGCTGGTCTTCAAGGACACCATCCTCTCGCTCGTCGCCGCGGTGCAGGTGACCAGCTACGACCTCGTGCGGGTGGGCGACTGGGTGGAGGCGCCGAAGTTCGGCGCCGACGGCACCGTGATCGAGATCGGCCTCAACGTGGTCAAGATCCGCAACTGGGACCTCACCGTCACGAGCGTCCCGACCTTCAAGCTCGTGGACGAGAGCTTCAAGAACTGGCGGGGCATGAGCGAGTCCGGCGGGAGAAGGATCAAGCGGATGCTGCTCGTCGACCTCGAGTCGATCCGCTTCCTCGAGCCATCGGAGATCGAGGACCTCGGGAGGATGGCCCTGCTCGCGGAGTACGTCGGCAGCAAGCGCCAGGAGATCGCCGAGGCCAACCGCCGCGCCGCGGAGGCCCATCCCGGCGTCGAGCCGCCGGAGCGGCGGCTGACCAACGTGGGCACCTTCCGCGCCTACATCGAGCGCTACGTGCGGTCGCGGGCGGACATCCACAAGGGCATGACCCTGCTCGTCCGGCAGCTGCAGCCGACCGCCGACGGCCTGCCGATCGAGATCTGGTGCTTCACCGCCACCACCGAGTGGATCCCCTACGAGTCGATCCAGGCGGACATCTTCGACCACCTCCTCGCCATCGCCGCACGCTTCGGCATCCGCATCGTGCAGCACCCCACCGGCGGGGACCTGCAGCGGCTCGGAGCGATGCTGCAAGGCGAGGGCGTCGCCGGGGCCGGGGTCGCGCCGGCCCCCGCGGGGGGTGCTGGACGGGGGTCGTGACCGGCAGGCGCGGAGGCTCGGGGTCGGTGGTGTCGAGCCGATGAGGGAGCGATAGATGTGTGGCTGGGATCTGGGGGCGATCGATCGGCGGGCCGATCGATGTGTGGCTGGAATCGGGGCACGGTGCGGCCAGTGCCGCCCGCGCCCGCGTGCTGTCCTATGGGTCCCCTTGGGATTGGGCGTTGCGCCGCTGCGAGGCGACCGGCGAACCCGGCGCGAGCCCCCGAGATCGATGCGTGGCCGCGTTCTTCCGACCGCGGTGGCCGCCTGGTCTCCTGCTCCGCCGGGGCGCTGGGCTCTGCAGC
>CAZQUA010000229.1:0-3286 GCA_964596455.1 uncultured Isosphaeraceae bacterium | reverse complement strand
ACCTCCATCGAGCGGATCGCCTTCTGCAGCGCCTCCTTGAAGGTGCGGCCGATGCTCATCGCCTCGCCCACGGACTTCATCTGCGTGGTGAGGGTCTCGTCGGCCTCCGGGAACTTCTCGAAGGTCCAGCGGGGCATCTTGACCACCACGTAGTCGATCGACGGCTCGAAGCAGGCCGAGGTGGTGCCGGTGATGTCGTTGCGGAGCTCGTCGAGGGAGTAGCCCACCGCGAGCTTGGCGGCGATGCGGGCGATCGGGAAGCCGGTGGCCTTGCTCGCGAGGGCGGAGCTGCGGCTGACCCGGGGGTTCATCTCGACGACCACCATCTCGCCGCTGCGGGGGTCGATCGCGAACTGCACGTTGCTGCCGCCGGTGTCCACGCCGACCGCCCGCATGATCGCGAACGCGGCGTCCCGCATCCGCTGGTACTCCTTGTCGGTGAGGGTCTGGATCGGGGCGACGGTGATGGAGTCGCCGGTGTGCACGCCCATGGCGTCGAGGTTCTCGATGCCGCACACGATGACGCAGTTGCCAAGGCGGTCGCGGACGACCTCGAGCTCGTACTCCTTCCAGCCGAGGACCGACTGGTCGATCAGCACCTGCCCGATCATCGAGGCCTTCAGGCCGCGGCGGACGATCTCCTCGAACTCCTCGAGGTTGTAGGCGATGCCTCCGCCCATGCCGCCGAGGGTGTAGGCGGGCCGGATGATCGCGGGCAGGCCGATCTCGACGAGGAACGCCATCGCCTCGTCGAGGGTGGTCACGGTCCGCGAGCGGGGCTGCTGC
The DNA here is from genome assembly GCA_964596455.1 of uncultured Isosphaeraceae bacterium. GTDB lineage: Bacteria > Planctomycetota > Phycisphaerae > Phycisphaerales > SM1A02 > CAZQUA01. The sequence continues at coordinate 2,500 of CAZQUA010000229.1, read as the reverse complement.
AGGCCGAGGCCCTCGACGAGTCCGCGGAAGGCCTCGCGGTCCTCGGCGCGGCGGATGGCCTCGCGGTCGGCGCCGATCATCTCGACGCCCTCGCGGGCGAGAGTGCCGTCGTCGTGCAGGGCGCAGGCGCAGTTGAGGGCGGTCTGCCCGCCGAGGGTGGGGAGCAAGGCGTCGATCGGCGTGCCGAGGGCCCGCTCCCGCTCGATGATCTTCCGGACCGACTCGGGGGTGATCGGCTCGATGTAGGTCCGATCCGAGAAGTCCGGATCGGTCATGATGGTGGCGGGATTGGAGTTGACCAGCACCACCCGGTAGCCCTCCTCGCGGAGGGCCTTGCACGCCTGGGTGCCCGAGTAGTCGAATTCGCAACCCTGCCCGATGACGATCGGGCCCGAACCGATGATGAGGATGGTCTCGATGTCGTCGCGGCGGGGCATGCCGGGGGCCTGCGGAGTCGCGGGAATCTAGCGGAACTCGCCGCCATCGGGAAGGATCTCCGCCGCGTCGCCGCGAGAACGCGGCGGCCGAGTCCCGCAGGACGCCCATGGTCGCCACCGCCATCGAACCGGCGCTCGCCCCCGTCTCGCCGTGGCTGCTGCCCGCGGCGGTGCTGGCCTGGCTGCTGCTTCGCCGCGTGGGGGCGGGATGGCTCGCGATGGTCGAGGAGTTCCGCCCGCAGGGGCGAGGCGTGGCGATCTTCGCGATCGAGCATCGCCTCGTGCAGGCGTACCTCGCCTCGATGCATCGGCCCCGATGGGAAGGCTTCGACGCGCCGGCGGTGCGGCAACGGCTCGAATCGGGCCCGCTCATCGTGGCCGCCAACCACACCGCCGGGGTGGACGTGCTGCTGCTGCAGGCGCCGCTGCGGCGACTGATCCGCTGGATGATGTGGCGGGGGGAGATGCATCCCGCGGCCGCCTGGATCTGGCGCCATGTGCGGGTGATCCCCGTCGCCCAGGATCAGCGGGACCTGTCGGCGCTCCGCAGCGGCCTGCGGGCGCTCCATGCCGGCGAGGTGGTCGGGATCTTCCCCGAGGGCGGGATCGCCCGTCCGCCCGGGAGGATCCAGCGGTTCGAGGCGGGACTGGGTCTCCTGGCGTCCAAGAGCGGCGCCCCGGTGCTGTTGTGCTTCGTCGACGGGACGCCGGCGGGCGAGAGCACCCGGGCCCTGCTCCGCCGCAGCCGCAGCCGGGTGCGGGTGCTGGGGATCTTCCGGCCCGAGCCTCGGGAGCGGCCCGATGCGTTCGCGGAGCGTCTTCGTGGGGAGCTGCTGCAGGCGAGCGGTTGGCCGCCCGCCTGAGTCCGGCGGCGGCCGGCTCAGCGGCCCCGCAGGCGCAGGGCCGCGGTGACCGCCGACTGCACCGAGTCGATGCCCTCTTCGGCGGCGAGGGCCCGCTCGACGAGCTCGCGTGCCGCGAGGCGGCTCTCCCCGAGTTGCACGAGCACCTCGACCGCGTCGAAGGCGAGCTGCCGGGCCGGATCGTCGGCGGCACGGGCGGGCATCGCGGCCCGCAGGTAGGGATCGACCTTGTCCTTCAGCTCCCCGCAGATCGTCTGGGCGGTCTTCCGCCCGATCTCCGGCAGCGACGAGAGCAGGCCGACGTCGCCGCCCGCGATCGCCTCGGCGATGCGATGGAAGGGGATCGCCAGCGCCCGCAACGCCTTGCGGTTGCCGAGGCCCCGGACCGTCGTGACCAGTTCGAAGAAGGCGCGGTCGCTGCGGCTGGCGAAGCCGAGCAGCCGCGGCCGGTAGCTCGCGCCCTGCGAGACCGACTCGAGGATGTGGACCGTGTGGAACTCGACCTCCGAGCCCCGCGAGGACTCGAGCCGCGGCAGGTCTGCGGCGGGAACGAGCACCTCGTAGGCGAGGCCGCCGCAGGAGACGACCGCCACGCCTTCCTCGACCGACTCGAGCACGCCGCCGACCCGGCTGATCATGGGGCGAGTCTACCGGCGAAAGGGGGCGGCGTCGGTCGCGTCCCGGAGGGCCGGCGGGACCTGCCGCCGTGATATCGTCCCGCCATGCGATACGGCATGGTGATGGCGGGCGGATCGGGCACCCGTCTCTGGCCTCTCAGTCGCCGCGAACGGCCCAAGCAGCTCCTGCCGCTGCTGCCCGGGGGACGCAGCCTGCTCGCCGAGGCGGTGGCGCGTCTCGAGGGGATCGTCGATCCGCCCCGTCGACTCGTCTGCACCGCGGAGCGTTTCCGCGAGGCGATCCTCGGCGAGATCCCCAGCATCGACACCGAGCAGCTGCTCGGCGAGCCGGCGGGAAGGGACACCGTCAACGCCGTCGGCCTGACCGCGGCGGTGCTGGCCAAGCGCGATCCCGAGGCGGCCTTCGCGGTGCTCACGGCGGACCACCTCATCGAGCCGCAGGAGGAGTTCGCGAGGGCGGTGGACCTCGGCTTCCGCCTCGTCGAGGGCGACCCGTCCCGCTTCGTCACCTTCTCGATCCAGCCGGACTTCGCCGCCACCGGCTACGGCTGGGTGGAGCGGG
>CAZQUA010000228.1:0-3322 GCA_964596455.1 uncultured Isosphaeraceae bacterium | reverse complement strand
ACCCCGCCCCAACCGGGCCGCCCGCTTCGCAGCCGCGGCGAGGTGGCCCACCACATCTGGTCGGCGGTGCTGCCGCCCCTGCCCGCGGGCGGCCACCGCTTGGAGATCCGCTGGATCGACCTCTGGGGACGCGTCTGCATCGAGTCGCAATCGCTCCGCAGCGTCCAGCGCGGTGCGGCGGGTGGCGGCTGACGCTCCGCGCGATCGGCAGCGGGCGAGGGCAGGGCCGGCGAACGGCCGCCGACGGCAAGCCGTGGGTCCCCTACGATCGCCGCCATGACATCCCTCGAGGGCACCACCGTCTTCCTGACCGGCGCCACCGGCTACATCGGCGGCCGTCTCGCGCCGCGTCTCCTCGAGCGGGGGGCGAAGGTCCGCTGCTTCGCCCGCAGTCGCGGGAAGCTGCTCGCCCGACCGTGGGCTTCGCAGGAGCGGGTCGAGGTGGTCGAGGGCGATGCCCGCGACGAGGCCGTCCTTGCCGCCGCCATGCGGGGATGCGATGCGGCCTACTTCCTGATCCACTCGATGGATGCCGCCGGACGCGAGTACCGCCAGCGGGACCTCGAGATCGCCAAGGCCTTCGGGCGGGCCGCGGCGGCGGCGGGCACGAAGCGGATCATCTACCTCGGCGGCCTCGGCGACAGCCGCGAGGAGCTCAGCCGGCATCTCGCCTCGCGGCGGGAAGTGGAGCGGGCGCTCGGCGAGGGCGGCGTGCCGGTGACGGTGCTGCGGGCGGCGATGATCATCGGCTCCGGATCGGCCTCGTTCGAGATCCTTCGCTACCTCGTCGAACGCCTGCCGATCATGATCACCCCGCGGTGGGTCCGCACCGAGTCGCAGCCGATCGCCGTCCGTGACGTGCTGCACTACCTGATCGCATCGCTCGAGACGCCCGCCACCACCGGACGCACCATCGACATCGGCGGGCCGGACGTCTGGAGCTACGAGCGGGTCATGCGGCAGATGGCGGCCTCGCTCGGACTGCGGCGACGGCTGGTCGTTCCCGTGCCGGTGCTCACGCCGCGCCTGAGCTCGCTGTGGATCCATCTCGTCACGCCGCTGTCGGCGAGCATCGCCCGTCCCTTGGCGGAGGGCCTTCGGAACCGGGTGGTCTGCCAGGACGATCTCGCGCAGCGTCTGATGCCCCACCGCTGCCTGACCATCCCCGAGGCGATCGACGCCGCGGTGGAGAAGATCGAGGCCGATGCCGTCGAGACCGCCTGGTCCGATGCGGGGCCGATGCCCGGCGACCCCGGCTGGTCGGGCGGGACCGAGTTCGTCGATCGCCACGCCACCGCGGCGGCGGCCACTCCGCCGGCGGCGTGGCGGGCGGTCTGCTCGATCGGCGGCGAACGGGGCTACTACAGCGGCGACTGGCTGTGGCATCTCCGCGGCATGCTCGACCGTCTGGTCGGCGGGCCGGGCCTGCGGCGGGGCCGCCGCAGTCCCCACGAACTTCGCCTCGGCGACGCGTTGGACTTCTGGCGGGTGACCTCGATCGAGGCGCCGCGCCTGCTGGTGCTGACCGCGGAGATGCGATTGCCGGGCGTCGCCACCCTGACCTTCGAGGTCGAACCCCGCGAGTCGCCGGACTCGCCCGACGGGACGCCGTCGGCCTGCACCATCGCGATGACCGCCCGGTTCCGGCCCCGCGGCCTGCTCGGCCTCGCCTACTGGTACGCGGTGCTGCCGCTGCACGGGATCGTCTTCCGCGGCATGCTCCGCGGACTCGTGCGGGATGCCGAACGCGGCGATCCGGCCTGAACGCCCCGACCCGCCGCCCCCGTCGGTGCGATTCGCCCGTGCAGACGCTGCGGTCACGACGCTGCGACCGCCGATCGCCGCCGTTGCTCGGTCTCCGCGGCGGACTCAGGCGCCGGCGCGGATCGCCTCGATCGAGTCGATCTCGATCTCGAAGGGGCCGGCCTTGCCGTCGTAGATGTAGAGCTCGAGGCCCCGCACCGCCGCTGGATCGACCCGTCCCGGCAGACGCTGCCCCATGATGTGGCGATCCATCTCCGCAAGCGGCAGCACGACCTCCTGCCACTGCCCCGCCACCGTCGGGAAGGTCGACCAGAAGTTGTCGCCACGCTGGCCGGCGCCGGTGCGGACGCCGAAGCGGTAGGAGCGGCCATCGCCCTTCAGCCGCATCCGCACCGCATCGAACCCGGCAAGGCGTCCCGGCTCCACGTCGGCACGCATCGAGCTGAATCCGCCGTTGTTGGCGAGCGAGGTCTCGCCGTCGAAGCGGATCGCCCCCTCGCCCTCGCGGATGCGTCCGGTCGATCGGCCGCCCATGACGCCGTCGAGGATGGTTCGCCAGGCGCGGACCTCGGCGGCGTCGTCGAAGGCGAAGAGGGTGCGGCCGCCGCGGTCGCCTCCCGCCGCCGCCGCGGGCGAACCACCGTGGGCCAGACCGCTCAGGAGGCTGTCCATCACCCGGCGATAGGCCCAGGCCCGATCGGAGGCGTCCGGCATGGAGTCGATCTCCGCAAGACGGTCGCGTAGGCGCCGCCGGGCGTCCGCCTCGAGGCCGAAGCCATCCGCCAACACCGCCGCCTCGAGTGCGGTGGCGTAGATCGCCGCGCACGCGGCGGGCTCGCCGGCGTTGAAGATCGGAGCGCCTCGATTGATCGCCCCCTCGAGCAGGAGCTGCAGCGGCGAAGCCGGCGGCGGAGGCGGCAGCAGCACGCGGTCGACGAGGTGCACCACGCCATTGGAGGCACCGATGTCGGCGGTCTCGACCGCGGCGTCGCCAACGAGCAATCGGCCCCGAAGCGATGCGAGCGGCAGCGTGGTGCCGGCGAGGGTCTCGACCGACTCGCGGCCGACGAGATCGGCGGCCTCGAGCCGCCCCGCCACCACATGGTGCTTCAGGATGCGGACGAGGGTGTCCCGATTGCCCCGCTCGAGCAGGCGGGCCACCGTGCCCTCGGGCAGGGCCGCGAAGGCGGCATCGGTGGGGGCGAACACCGTGAACGGCCCCTCGCCGGCGACGGCTTCGGCAAGTCCGGCCGCCTTCAGCGCTGCGACGAGGGTCTCAAGGCGACCGCTCGCCACCGCGACGGCGGGGATCGTCTGCGATGCCGCGGCAACGCTCGAGAAGGCCAGGCCCAGCGACAGCGCGGCCGCGAGGCGGGACGGGGTTCGGAAGCAGGCGAAGCGGATCAAGGGGAAGTCTCCGAAGGCGGAACGAGGCGTCGGGACGGTGAATAAGGAGGATCGAGACGCGGGGGCACCCGCCCGCACGCATCCGCGGCGACGCCGGTCTTGGAAGTTGCTGCCTTCGCTGCCCACCCCCTCGGGATTCGACGTTGATGCG
>CAZQUA010000227.1:0-3339 GCA_964596455.1 uncultured Isosphaeraceae bacterium | reverse complement strand
GTCAGGCACGGCCCGAGTCCTCCTGAGCGGTCCGTTTCGAACGGTGATCCGACCTGCCGGTCCCCACTTGGTGTGCGTTGCTTCTTCGTGTCCTTCGTGCTCTTCGTGCACTTCGTGGTGAGATCCGCTCGGCCGGCGCGACGGCGACGCCCGGACCAACAGGACCGGCGCCGGCAGTCGCCGCCTTGGTCGCGCGTGCGAGGGGCTCCGAACGGACCCGCGAGAGAGATCGGGGATCCGTATCAGTCGTCGAGGCCAAGCCAGTCGAAGAAGGCCCGCACCCTCGGGAACCGGGGCGGCGGAAAGCCGTCGCCCGGCGGCATCACGATCACCGACATCGTCTCGCCCATGCGAAGCGGACGCTGCGGCTCGCCCTCGACGATGATCCGCACCGGGAACCGCTGCGCCAGCCGCACCCAGTCGAGCGTCGGGGAGACTTCCGGCAGCACGCCGATGGTGGCCCCGTCCTGCTGGTGGATCGCCCATCCGATGCCCTGCACCACCCCTTCGAGCCGCTCGCCGGCCTCGGAGAGGCGGTAGATCTCGACGGTCGCGCCGACGTCGAAGTACGGCAGGTCCGTCTCCTTGAAGTTCGCCATCACGAACCAGATCGAGCGATCGACGATGGCGAAGACCTGCTGCCCTTCGTTGGCGTACTCGCCCGCCGAGATGTTGAGGTTCGTGACGTAGCCGTCGATCGGGCTCCTCACGAAGCAGTAGTCGAGGAAGAGCCGCGCGTTGGCGACGGCCATCTCCGCGGCGGTCCGCAGGGCGTTGGCATCGCCGATCTGCCCAAGGTTGGCGATGGCGGTCGCGAGCTCGGCTTCGGCCTTGGCGACCATCGCCTCCGCCGCCACGACCGCCGCCGCGGCGGCTTCGGCATTGGAGCGGGCCCGATCGACCGCGTCGGGCGTGACGAACCGGTCCGGAAGCAGCGGCTCGAGGCGTTCGAAGTACCGGCCCGCGTAGTCGGCGTCGGCGGCCGCCTTGGCAAGCTGCGCCCGGGACGCCGAGACCGTACGCTCCGCGGCGGCCACCTGGGCCCGCAGCGAGGCGATCTCCAGATCGACCACCGCGAGGTTCGCCTCCGCCGACGCCAGCGCCACCTCGTAGGGGCGAGGATCGACCACGAACAGCAGATCTCCCTTCGAGACCGGCTGGTTGTCGACGATCGGCAGTTCGACGATCGGGCCCGAGACGTGCGGGGCGATGCCGATCAGGTTGGCGCGGACGAAGGCGTCGTCGGTGCGAGGGCGGATCTCGAGTTCGTTCGCGAGGACGAGGCCCGCGACGGCGCCGCCCACGAGGAACGAGATCGAGAGGGTCGTCGCCAGCGCCCGCCGCAATCGATCGCCGACGGGGCGCGGGGCCGCGCCGTCGCTGCCGCCGCCGAAGGCTGCCGCGGCGGCCGTGGGCGGGGGGAAGGGGCGGGGGGATGGCGAGGGCGCGTCCATGCAGTCCTCCGGCTCGCAGCGCCGGACCGGTTCAGGTCGAGTAGAGCATCAGCCACAGCGAGATCGAACTCATCGCGTAGAGCCCGAGGTAGGCCGCGCCTCGCCAGGGAAGGTGCTCGTCGATGCGGAGGCGGACGAGAAGGGCCCGCACGGCAAGGGTGACCCCCACGCCCCCGACGGCGGCGCCGAGCCACGCCGGGAAGAACGCGCCGTCGAGGTCGTAGATCGGATCGCAGCCGGCGAGCCACAGCAGCGCCATCGGCGCGAGCCGCTCCGGGCGTCGGCGGAGCGCCGCGACCGGGGGGCGTGCAGGTCGGGGCGGGTCGCCGCGGCGGAGGAGTGGCATTGGGCGGCGATGGTACATTCGCCCCCACCGTCGCGGTGGCGGTGCGGAAGCGTTCGTCCAGTCCTATCCGGCCCTCATAGGTCCTGTCCGACCGATCCGCCGGACTTCGATCCGCCCGGCAGACCGTCTGGCTTCGTCGGCTTCGACTCGCGGCATCTCCGGGGATGCGGCTTCGTCTCGCCTCCTTGCCAGCCGGGCGCCGGGCGAATCTCGGGTCCTCGGCCATCCATCAGACAGAACCTCGCCCGATGCGCCTCTCCCCTCGAGCTTCCTCCGCAGCCTGGGCCGCCGCCGCCCATGCCGCCGCCTGGGCGTCGGTGCTGTTCGCCGCCGCCTGCGGAACCCGGCCCTTCGCGGCCACCGACCCGGACCTGTTCACCTCCGAGGACTTCTCGCAGCCGTGGTCGGCGAGCGAGCAGGCCCGCACCGATCTCGGTTCCGGGACCGCGGCGATGCCCCGCCGCGACGCGGTGCCGGCCGGTGCGGTGGCGGGCGGCGGCCGGCAGTCGCTGCTTCGCCTGGTGGACCTCGCCTTGGCGAACCGCCCCCAGACCCGCGGCAGTTGGGAGGAGGCCCGCAAGGCCGCCGCCGAGTACGGCCTGGTGCAGGGGGCGTGGCTCCCGACGGTCGGCCTCGAGGCGGACTTCTACTACGCCCGCGAGATCTTCCCCGCCGCCGGCGAGGCGTTCCTCGTCGAGCAGGTCGCCTTCATCCCCCAGATCGCCCTCAACTACCTGCTGCTCGACTTCGGGCGACGCGAAGCCGACGACGATCGGGCCCGCGCGGCGCTCTGGGCCGCCAACCTCTCCTTCAACCGCAGCCTCCAGGAGGCCGTGCACGCCGTGCAGGTGGCCTACTTCGACCTCGACTCGGCGATCGCGCTCAACGGGGCCGCGCAGCGGAACCTCGAACTGGCCGAGACGGTCGTGGCGATGGTCGAACGGCAGCTCGAGGTGGGCCTCGCCACGATGCCCTCGCTCCTGCTCGCCCGGCAGGATCTCGCCCAGGCCCGCTTCGACCTCGAGGCGACCGTCGCGGGCATCTCCGTCGCCAAGTCCGATCTGCTCGTCGCCTGCGGATTGCCGCCGACGCTCTCCATCGAGATCGAGCCGATCACCGAGCCGCAGCTTCCGGCGGCGCTGGCCTTCCGGGTCGAGGACGTGATCGACGAGGCCCTTGTCGGCCGGCCGGATCTTGCGGCCTCGGTGGCGAAGCTGCGGGCCGCGGAAGCCGCGGTCCGCCGCGCCGAGGCGGAGTTCATGCCGACGGTCTCCGCGGAGGGCAGCGTCGGCGTCGTCGCCACGACCTTCCAGACCGACACCAGCGCCGGTCAGCAGTACCCCTGGGACACCGGCGCCCCCGCGACCTGGTCGATCGGCCTGTCCGGCGAATGGCTGCTCTTCGAGGGATTCGCCCGGACCAACTCGCTGCGGGCGGCGCGGGCGGCCCGCAACGCCGCGGAGGCGGAGCTGCGGGCGCTGCGGCTCGAGGCGATCGGCCAGACCTGGAACGCCTACTTCTCCGTGCAGGCGGCGGTCA
>CAZQUA010000226.1:0-3367 GCA_964596455.1 uncultured Isosphaeraceae bacterium | reverse complement strand
GCGGACCGACTCGCAGGTGGCGATGTCGGCGAGGCTCATGATCGCGACCTCGGTGGTGCCGCCGCCGATGTCGACGATCATGCTCGCGGTGGGCTCGGCGATGGGCAGGCCGGCGCCGATGCCCGCGGCCATCGGCTCCTCGACGAGGAACACCCGCCTCGCTCCCGCCCGCTCGGCGGAGTCGAGCACCGCCCGCTTCTCGACCGCGGTGATGCCCGAGGGGACCGCGATCACCACCCGCGGCCCGAGCAGCCATCGCCGCCCGTTCACCTTGCGGATGAAGTAGCTCAGCATCGCCTCGGTGATCTGGAAGTCGCTGATCACGCCATCCTTGAGCGGGCGGATGGCGCTGATCGAGCCCGGCGTCTTGCCGAGCATCTCCTTCGCGGCGCGGCCCACGGCGGTGCCGTTGTTGAGCACCTGGTTGGTGCCCTTGCGGACCGCCACCACCGAGGGCTCGTTGAGGACGATCCCCTCGCCGCGGACGCACACCAGCGTGTTGCAGGTGCCGAGGTCGATCCCCATGTCGACGCTGAACCACCCGAGGAGCGACCCGAACATCAGGCAGAGTCTCCGATCAGAGCCACTCGAGGAGGCAGGGCGGCGAGGCGGGACCGCACTCGGCCCGGCGAATTCGCCGCAGGTCGGCCGAGCGGACCCGCGCGATCATAACGATCGCCGGTCGAGGCGTCGCCCCGCCGATTCCCTCGCAGGCCGCGGGAGGGGCCGCCGTTCAGCGGGGCTGGACGAGACCGACGACCGAGGCGCCGCCGGGGGCATCGGCAGTCTGCTCGAGGTTGCCGCGGGCCACCATCACCACCGCCGCCACGAGCATCAAGGCCGCCACCCCGAGAAGGGCCGCGAAGATGTCCGGAGACCCGCCGCCCGAGAAACCCTTGCCCTTCGCCATCCGCTCGACTCCTCAGTTCTCGCATCGACGCGCGGTTCGGAACGGTGCCCGAGAACGCCGCCAGAAGGCCCGATCCTGCTGCGGACGGCGTCGGCCGTCCGCGGCCAGCCGCCCGATCACTCCCCGGGCCGAGCCACCGCCAGCTGCCCCACCTGCACGCCCGGGGCCCGCTGCACGAGGTCCTCGAGCTCGACGACGCCCACCGAGCGGTTCACGTCGACCTCGATGATCCGGATGTTCGCGATGTAGCGATCGCCCGCAGCGCTGGTGACCATCATCACCCAGCCCTCGCGGATGCCGTCCCGCTCCCCGGCGTTGATCTCCGCCAGCACCGAGCCCTCGTCCTCGCGATGGACCGCGCTGATGCTGGCGCTGACCCGCCGGTCCGCCGGCCGCCGCACCGACTCGAACGCCGCGGCGGAGGCGTCGGGAAGGGGGCCGATGTAGGCGAGGTACCGCGAGACCGTCGACTCCGCCCGCTGGGTCTTGTCCCGCTCGGACTTGAGCTCCTCCTGCAGGGACTGGTTGGCCGCAGCGAGGGCGTCGCGATCGGCCCGCAGATCGGAGATCTGCTGGGCGAGGGCCACGTTGCGGGACTGCAGGTCGGTCTCGCTGCTGCGAAGGCGGGTGGCCTCGTCGAGCAGCTGCTTGGCGAGATCGCTGTTGGCCCGCTCGGTCGCGGCGAGCACCTTGATGTCGTTCTTCAGCGACTCGAGGGTCGCCGCCTGGGCGACGAGTTCCGCCTGGCGGGCGCGGGTCTCGGCGGTGGCCCGCTGGGCCTCCTGCCGAAGCGAGGCGTTGGCGGCCTGCATCGCCTGCAGTTCAAGCCGCGAGGCCGCCTCGAACTCGACGCGGCTGGCCTCTGCGGACCGCTGCAGTGCCGCGGCCGCCGATGCCGCCGCCATGGCCTGCGTGTAGCGGGTCTTGAAGGAGGCCTCGTTGCTCGCGTTGACCATGACCAGCGGGACGAGCATCACCACCAGAAGCGTCACCGCAACGATCAGAATCTTGGTCAGGATGTGCACGGTGGGGTCTACCTCGCGGGGACTCTGGCGGCGGGCCCGACGGCGCCGGACCGGCATCGCCACCGCCCCGGCACCCGCTGCGGCAGCGTCCGCTGCCGACAGGCGGAGGGGGAATCTCGGGGCGAAGGTCGGGTTGTAATCGCCGCTTCCGGCAGTGTCAACGGATGCCGCCGGTGGCGGACGCGGCACCTTCGGGCGAGAGGCGGAGCAGGTTCCCCGCCGCCGCCACCCGCACCGCAGGATCGGGGTCGGAGAGCATCTGGGAAAGACGCTCCATCGAGCGTGCCCCCCCGAGGCTGCCCAGCACCGCCGCCGCCTGCACCCGCAGCAGCGGCTCGGGGCGGTTGGAGGCCTCCTCGGCGATGCCGGCGAGGTCGAAGCGAACCGGCAGCGACAGCGATGCCAACGCCTCCGCGGCCGCGAGGCGGATCTCCGGCGGGCGGGCGAACTGCCCGGAGGCCTCGACGAGACGCTCGAGCATCGCCCCCGAGGACTGGTCGCCGATCCGCTGGAGGATCTGGCAGCCGAGGATGCTCAACTCCCCCTGCTCCACCGGGGCGAAGAGCGCCGCCCGGACCGCCTCGATCTCCTCGTCCTGCCCGAGCTGCAGCAGCGCTTCGGCCGCCTGGAGCTCGACGATCCGGACGCGGATCGGATTCACCCGGGTCATGCCGCCCCCGAGGCTCGATCGGATGAGTCCGACCGCCGAAGGGTTCCCCAACTTGCCGAGCACCATGAAGGCGTTCGCGCGGACCTCGGGGTCGTTGCTGCGGACCATGCGGGCGAGCGGCGTGAGATCGACCCTCCGCCCGCACCGCTGCAGCGCGTAGAGCGCCGCGGCCCGCACCGAGTCGGAGGAGTCCTGCAGCAGCGGCTCGACGAGGTGGGCCAGCTGCCGCAGGCCGGCGTCGCCCACGCAGATCGCCGCGACGAAGCGGACTCCGCGGTTGGGGTCGGCCAACGCCCCCGGCAGCACCTCCTCGAGCACCGCCGGCGCCGCCAGCAGCGCCTCGAGGGCGTTGGCCTGCAGCGCGGCATCGTCGCTGCGGGCGGCCCGCCTCAGGATGGAGATCGAGGCCGCCGACGGCGACGCGATCGCGCGGACGGGCGATGCCGCCTCTCGAGGGGACGGTTGCGGCAGCGTGCCCACCGTCGGTGCGGGCGAGGTCGGGGGCGCTGCCTCGACGGGAGCCATGGGCTCGATCGCCGCCACGCTCGCGGCCGACGCTTCGGCGGCGGTCGGCGGCAACGGCTCGCCCCGAGGGGCGGTCGCAGCGGCCGCGGCCACCGTTGCCGGCGGCGGCGGGACCGGAGCTGGCGGGGCCGGTGGCGGCGGGGCCGGCGGTGGCGCGGGCCGTTCGGCCACCACCTCAAGCAGATCGATGTCGATGATGGGCGGCGGGGACGCCTCCGCCGTCGCCACCGGCGGCGG
>CAZQUA010000225.1:0-3402 GCA_964596455.1 uncultured Isosphaeraceae bacterium | reverse complement strand
GGGCCGAGGTCGACGATCCAGTCGGCGCTCTTGATCACCTCGAGGTTGTGCTCGATCACCACGAGGCTGTGCCCCGCCGCGGCGAGACGAAGGAGCACCTCGAGCAGCTTCCGCACGTCGTCGAAGTGCAGTCCCGTGGTCGGTTCGTCGAGCACGTAGAGGGTGTGCCCCGCGGATCCCGGGGCCTGCTGCGGCCCGCCGCCGAGGCCGAGCTCCGAGGCGAGCTTGATCCGCTGGGCCTCGCCGCCGGAGAGCGTCGTCGACGCCTGCCCGAGCTGCATGTAGCCGAGGCCCACGTCCCGCAGGCACGCGAGCATGCGGGCGACCTTGGGATGGGCCTCGAAGAACTCCAGGGCGTCGTCCACGGTCAGGTCGAGGACCTCCGCGATCGAGCGGCCCCGCAGGCGCACCTCGAGGGTCTCGCGGTTGAAGCGGGCCCCCTTGCAGGTCTCGCAGGTCACGAAGACGTCCGGCAGGAAGTGCATCTCGATCCGCCGCACCCCCTGCCCCTGGCAGGCCTCGCAGCGGCCGCCCTTCACGTTGAAGCTGAAGCGGCCCGGCTGATAGCCGCGGATCTTCGACTCGGGCATCAGCGCGAAGAGCTTGCGGATCTCGTCGAGGATCCCCGTGTAGGTGGCGGGATTGGAGCGGGGAGTGCGGCCGATCGGCGACTGGTCGACCTCGACCACGCGGTCGATCGAGCCGAGGCCGACGACCCGCTTGTGGGCGCCCGGCACCACCCGCGATCCCTGCACGTGCCGCTGCGCCGCCTTGAGCAGGATCTCGTTGACGAGGGTGCTCTTGCCCGATCCGGACACGCCGGTGACCACCACGAGGCCGTGGAGGGGGATGTCGAGGTCGAGGTCCTTCAGGTTGTTCGCGCGGGCCCCGCGGATGCCGATGGCCCGCTTGGGCGAAAGCTCCCGCCTCGCCGCGGGCACGGGGATGCCGCGTTCGCCGGAGAGGTAGAGGCCCGTCAGCGACGCCTTGGCGCGGCAGATCTCCGCGACCGATCCCTCCGCCACCACGGTGCCGCCGTGGCGGCCCGGCCCGGGGCCGACGTCGAGCACGTGGTCGGCGGCGCGGATCATCTCCTCGTCGTGCTCGACCACGAGCACGGTGTTGCCGATGCGGGCGAGGTTGCGAAGGGTGCCGATGAGGCGGCTGTTGTCGCGGGGGTGCAGGCCGATGGTGGGCTCGTCGAGCACGTAGCACACCCCCACGAGGCCGGAGCCGACCTGCGTGGCGAGGCGGATCCGCTGGGCCTCGCCGCCGGAGAGCGTGGAGCTGGTGCGGTCGAGGGTGAGGTAGTCGAGGCCCACCGAGGCGAGGAAGCCCAGTCGCGACTCGATCTCCTTCAGCACCGGCGCCGCGATGGTCCGCCGCTCCGCATCGAGGGAGAGGTCCCCGAAGAAGCCCAGCGCCTTCGAGATCGTCAGCGCGGTGATCTCGGCGATGCTGAGGTCGAGGCCGCCGCCCCGCAGCCGCACCGCGAGGGCCTCGGGGCGAAGGCGGGCGCCGCGGCACTCCGGGCAGGGTGCGGAAGTCATGTACGACTGCAGCCGCTCCTTGACGAGCTCGCTCTCGCTCTCGAGGTAGCGGCGGCGGAGGTTCGGCAGGACGCCCTCGAAGGCGAAGCCGAGGCGCCGCTCCTCGGCGGCGTCGGTGCCTTCGAGCAGCACCTTGCGGAGCCGCTGCGGCAGCTTCTCGAAGGGCAGGTCCCGGGGCGTCTCCGTCCACTCGCAGAATCGCCGCAGCAGCCGCGAGTAGTAGATGTTCATCCGCCGGCCGTTGCGCCGCCACGGCTCGATCGCGCCCTCCGCGACGCCCGCCTCCGGATCCGGCACCACGAGCTGCGGGTCGAACTCGCTGATCTGCCCGAGTCCGGCGCAGCGGGGGCAGGCCCCATGGGGGCTGTTGAAGGAGAAGAGCCGCGGCGCCATCTCCTCGATGCTGCACTCGGGATGGTGCGGGCAGGCGAACCGTTCGCTGAAGCGACGCTCCGCCCACTCGCCGCCCTGCTCGAGGAGCAGCAGCACGTTCCCGTCGGCGGTGCGGAGCGCCGTCTCGATCGACTCGGCGAGGCGCTGCCGCGACTCCTCGGAGAGGACGAGGCGATCCACGATCGCCTCGACGTCGTGCCGCTCGTGGCGGCCGAGGCCCGCGGGGTTGTCGCCGCCGCCCTTGAGCAGGTCCCGGAGATCGACCACCTTGCCGTCGACCCTCGCCCGCACGAACCCCTGCCTCGCGAGCTGCTCGAAGACCTCGCGGTGGAAGCCCTTGCGGCCCCGCACCACCGGCGCCGCCACCATCGCCCGCACCCCCGCGTGCGTCGCGAGCAGCGACGACACCAGCGTCGAGGCGTCGGTCCGCTCGATGGGATGCCCGCAGAGGCGGCCCCGCTCGTCGCGGTGCCAGCAGGTCGGGGTGCCGCAGCGGGCGAGCAGCACCCGCAGGTAGTCGTAGATCTCGGTGGTGGTGGCGACGGTGGAGCGGGGCGTGTGGCCCCCGCCCCGCTGCTCGATGGCGATGGTCGGGGGCAGGCCCTCGATCCCCTCGACGTCCGGCTTCTGCATCTGGTCGAGGAACTGCCGGGCGTACGCGGAGAGCGACTCCATGTACTTCCGCTGCCCCTCAGCGAAGATCGTGTCGAAGGCGAGCGAACTCTTACCGGACCCGGACACGCCGGTGACCACCACCAGGCGATCCCGGGGAATCTCCACGGAGATGCCCTTGAGGTTGTGCTCGCGGGCGCCGCGGACGCGGATGAATCGCTGATCTGGAGTCGCCATGGAAGGTGCCTAGCCTAGGTCCTCTCCGACGGATCCGCCGGAGGTCGATCCGCCCGGCATCCGTTCCGGCTTCGTCGGCGGCGACGGCCTCGCCGGGTCGGGGACGCACGGGGGACCGGCCGGGGCGAGCGGGGAATTGTGTCGAAGTCCGGTTCAGGCGGATGACTTTCGAGACGAAAGTTGGCAACATCATCCCCTCCGCTCCGAATAGGGGCGGATCCCGAGAGGCCATTCGTGTCGACGACCACCACCACGCCGCGTCCGATCGACCGACCGACGAACAAGCCGGTCGCGGTCGCGGCTTCGGCTCCCCCGCGGCCTCCGCGGTCTGCTCCGGATGCGGCCGCATGGGCGAAGGCCGTCGCGGCCTCGTCGCGGATCCGCCTTCGCGGCCGGCCGAGCTGAATCTTCGGGCCGAGTTGCCGGGCCGAGTTGCCGGGCCGACTCACCACGCGTGCCGGGGCGAGCGGCGAGCGGCGAGCGGCGAGCGAGGTTGGGCCAGTCGGCTCGCCCGTTGCTTCCGTTCGCAACCGCGTGTTCTGGCGCCCCCTCCGCCTCGCTTCGCTCGTCGGCTCCCCCGCACGCGGGGGAGCGGGCCGGGCAGGGCGAC
>CAZQUA010000224.1:0-3425 GCA_964596455.1 uncultured Isosphaeraceae bacterium | reverse complement strand
GTCGCGGTTCCCCTCGTTCGCTCGGGACCTCCCCCGCGAGCGGGGGAGGGATTGACGCGGGGCGTGGCGCAGGCAGCGACGGCCCGATGAGGCGACACTGCCGACCATGCCCGCGAAGGTCCGATCTGTGCCCATCCGCCGGCCGCGGCCAGTGCCGGCGGACCATCCCCTCGGAGATGCGGTCGAGAAGGCGATGGCCGCCATGGCCGCGGCCCTGCTCGAGGAGAAGGCGAATCGCCGCCACTGCCGCGGACTTGCCGATGGCGACCTCGCGAGCGACCCGCTGCACGATGCCCTCTGCCGCCTGCTGCTCCAGATCATGGTGCTCTCGGCGGCGGCAGTGCCTCGCAGCAAGTCGCCGCTGATTCACACCCCGGACCGCTCGCGTGTCGCGATCGCCGCCCGCCGCCGGCTGGTGGCCGCGGTGGGGTCGATTGGCGTGCTCGGCCCGACCCCCGAAGCGGCGTCGAGGCCGCAACCGTCTCTCTGGCGGATCTTCCATGAGGTGGCCGCGGCGATCGGCGGATCGCCGGAGGCCGCCGACGCTCGCGAGCGGTTCGCGATCGCCCCGATCGGCGGAACGCTCTTTGGGCCCTCGGCGAGTCCGCAGGATCGCCGCATCGATCTTGCGAGATGGGAACTGCGCGACGAGCGGTTCATCGCCGCGATCTCGCCATGGCGGGCGGCGATCGCCGCCCATCTCGCCACGCGGGGCTCGATCGGCCATCTCGAACTCGGCGGAGTGCTCTCCCGCCTGCTCGACCTCGAACTGCGGGCCGCACCCGACGGCGGCGTCCAACTTGCGGCAAGTCCCCGCCGCCGCCGCCTCGGCAGCCACTTCACGCCTCCGGCCCTCGTCGAGCATCTGCTTGCGACCGCCCTCGACCCGCTGATCGCGGAGGCCTGCAGCGGCGAGCACCCCGAGAAGGCGTTGCTTGCGATCACCGTGTGCGATCCATCGGCCGGTGCCGGGCATCTGCTCGTGGCGGCAGGGCAACGCCTCGCCGCCGCCCTCGCGAGGGTCCGCGGAACGGATCCGCACCAACCGGCGATCCGCACGGTGCTTCGCCGCTGCATTCATGGGATCGAGCGGGACCCGCTGACGCTCGCGGTGTGCGAGGCCTCGCTCTGGCTCGAAGCCGCCACGCCGGGACTTGCCATGCATGAGGCTGCGGCGGGCCTTCGCCTCGGCGACGCCCTGCTCGGCGCCGAGCCGAGCCTGCTTGCCGAGGATCTGCGGGACGAAGCCTCGAGCACACGCCGCAAGGACGGCGGCCGCGAGGCATCGCCTCTGCGGAGGAAGCCGCCCGCTTCGCGAGTCGCGGCGACGCCGGACCCGATCGCCTTCACGCAGGCGACCGCGGATGCCTGGTGCGCCGCCTTCTTCGGGGCCGGCGGCGACTTGCCGCGGACGCGAGCCGCCCGCCGCCGACTGGTGACGATCGCGGCGTCCCCGCCATCGGCCGAGGCCAGCACGACGCTGCGGGACGAGATCGACCGGATCGCGGCATCGCAGGCGTTCCTGCACCCGCACCTGGCCTTTCCGGAGGTCTTCGCGGAAGGCGGCTTCGCCTGCATCGTGGGGAACCCGCCATTCCTGAATCGCCTTGCGGCCGGCACCGCCGCCCCGCCCCCGGCGGCGGCGCTCCTCCGCCGCCGCAGCGGCGATGCGGTTCGCGGCTATGCGGATGCCGCCACGGCGTTCCTCTTGATCTGGTCGCGGCTGCTCCGCCCCGGCGGCCGCCTGTCGATGGTCCAGCCGCAGTCGCTGCTTGGCGCTCGCGACGCCGCGCCGGTGCGGCAGGCGATCCTTCGGCATGCGGGCCTGGCGAACCTCTGGGTCGCGGGCGAACCGATCTTCGAGCAGACCGCCGTGCTCACCTGCGCCCCGACGCTCGTGGCCGGCGAACCGCCGGCGCTGCTGGAGCGTCGCCGCGGGGGAGCGTTCCGGCGCCTCGACCCCCTTCCGATCGATGCTGCATCGCTGCGGTCCGCGGGCAGTTGGTCGCAGCTTGCGATCGACGATGCGGAGATTCCCCGCATCGAGGTCGCTTCCGGCGGATCGCTGGGCGAGATCGCCGACGCGAGCGCCGACTTCCGGGACGAGTACTACGCCCTCGAGGGGGCGATCGTCGAAGCCGCCGCCGGGAGCGGCCCGGCGACCCCGCCGGTCCTGACGAGCGGCCTGGTGGATCTGGCCTGCTGCCGCTGGGGCGAGTCGCCGACGCGATTGCACCGGACCCGCTGGATGGCGCCGTGCATCGAGGCGAGTCGCCTCGCCGAGCGGCACCGGGCGTGGCTGGCGCGGCGTCTGGTCCCGAAGGTGGTCCTCGCCACGCAGACCCGTGTGCTCGAGGCGTTCGTCGATGCCGAAGGGCGATTCCTGCCCTGCACGCCGCTCATCTCGATCATGCCCCGCCGCCCCGAGGATCTCTGGCGGGTGGCCGCGGTGGCGGCGTCGCCGGCGTCGACGCTGCGACTGCGGCGGGAGCATGCCGGCACCGCCCTCACCGACGACGCCATCAAGCCCACGGCGGCGGCGGTGCGGTCGCTGCCGCTGCCGGCGGACCGGATCCGATGGGACCGCAGCGCCGCGGCGCTGCGGGACGCGCACGCCGCGGCCACTGCAGAGGCCCGACGCGAACGCCTCGTCCGCTTCGCCGAGGAGTCCTGCCGGGCCATGATCTCCGACGCGGCGGAAGCCTCGCGCCTCGCGGCCTGGTGGCTCGCCCGATTCGAGGCCGCATCCTCGCGGCGCCGCCGCGGCGGTGCTCCGGAGCTGCGGTAGCATCGCCGGACGCCATCGCTTCCGGAGACCTTTCGATGCCGACCCCCCGCCGCCACCGATCGCACCCCGCCGGCCCCATCGCCGCGGCCGCGGCGATGCTGCTTGCCGCCTGCGACGCGACGCCGCCGCCGCGAGCGGAGGAGAAGGCCAGCCGCTTCCCCGCCCTCGACATGAGCGACATCATGCATGCGAAGCTCGTGTGCACCGAGGGGATCGTCAACGGCCTCGCCCGCGGCGACCTCGCGCAGGTCGCCGACAGCGCCGAGGCGATGCGGGACCTCAGCGAGCGGGCCTCCTGGATGGTCCACGACACCGTCGCCTACATCGCCCTCAGCGAGACCTTCCGCGAGCAGCTCGACGCCATGATCCGCCATGCGAGGTCCGGCGATCGCGGGGCCCTCGTGGGCGACTACGCGGCGATCACCAACACCTGCCTCGCCTGCCACGCCTATCTGCAGGAGGAGCGTCTCGAGAGCGAGATGCCCGGGCGGATCTCCGCCCGGCCCGGGCCCTCGGCGATCCGCCGCATCGCGGCGGCGATCCACGCCGAGCCCTGACCCCCCGCCGATCTCGAACCCGAGGCCGCCGGTCGCCTTGCCCTCCGCCGGCGACGCGGCGGTGAACGAACGCGGGCCAC
>CAZQUA010000223.1:0-3439 GCA_964596455.1 uncultured Isosphaeraceae bacterium | reverse complement strand
GCGAGGCCCGCGAGGCAGAAGAGCACGCCCACCGACACGGCGATCGCCGCGGCGCCGAGGCCGGCTCCCTCGCCGCCCTCGATCGGCGCAGCGGCCAGCAAGGGACCGAACGCGGCCGCCATCGAAGCGAGACCCACAGCCGGGATCGGCAGACTCATGAGGCGGTATTGGGAAGCGGGGGGCGGGACGCTTGCGAGAGGATCTCCGCGACCCACCGGGACTCGCCGGCCGGCAGGAGCCGGAGTTCGCTCCGGGCCGCCGCCCCGGACTCGCCCGGATCGCACCAGTCGATCGCCATGCGGCAGCCGCCGCCCTCGTCGCTTGACCGTGCGATGATGCCTCGGCGGCAGGGGGTCACCCGCCCCCGTCCTCCAGAAAGCTGCCGCGGCTCGTCGAGCGTCAGGTAGAGGCGGCGATGGTCGGCGATCCGCACCGCCTCGAGGCGGCTGCCCGCCGCGGCGAGGTCGAGTCGCCCGGGCAGGCGGAAGGTCGCCACGCCCGCTCGAATCCCCGCGGCGTCTCGGAACCGCTCGACCAACCAGTCGAAATGGCCCGCCTCGCCGGGAAGATCGTGGCGGAGAATGCTGGTGGCGGCGTGCGGCGGACTCGGGCAGGTCACGCCCGACACCGTATCATCCCGACGCATCGCCCTGTGAAGGCAGGGCGTTCCGTGCCGAACGAGCGAGCAGGACGAAGGCGGGGCCTCTGGCGGGTCTCGATCGGGTTCGCGGCGTCCGCTCTCGACCGGTTCGCCCGAGTCGGCCAACGCATCCGTCGCCACTGGGCCGCCAGCCCGCCGACCGCAAGTCGACCGCAAGTGGGCCGCAAATGGGCCGCAACCAGATGGAGGAGCCATGGACAGAAGGAACCCGACGCCCCGCCGTGCCGCACGCCTCGCCTTGCTGCTGCTGCTGCTGCCGGCGGCGGCTGGAGCGATGGTCTCCTGCAACCTCCCGCCCTCGTCGGAGCGTCTGATCGCCCGCGCCGAGCACGACTTCGACTACGGCCGGGTCGAGCAGGCCGAGGCCGCGTATCGGCAGGTGCTGCAGCGGTTCCCCGGTGATGCCGACGCGAATCTCGGCCTCGGCCGGTGCCTGCTGGCGATGGGCCGCCCGAGCGAAGCCCTGCTGCCGCTGCAGATCGCCGCGGCGGAGCGGCCCCGCGACTTCGAGATCGCCCGCACCCTCGCGGAGGCCTACGCCCTCGCCGGCGAGCGGACCAAGGTCTACCAGCTCCTCCGGGATCGAGCCGTCGAGCATGGCCGCGTCGAGGCATGGCTGCTGATCGGCGAGTACGCGCTGCGGTTCGACGATCCGGACACGGCCGGCACCGCGATCGTCGCGGCGATCGAGCTCTCCGACGGCCGTGAAGCCGAGCCGTACCTCGATGCGGCGAGGTTCGCCGAGCGGATCGGCGATCAGGCCGAGGCCATCCGTCGCCTGCGGCAGGCCTACGGCATCGCACCGGAGGATCCGCGGGTGATCGCCATGCTGCGGGAGTACGGCGAGGTGCCCGGCCCCACCATCGCCCTGCCTCCGGGACGCTGACCGATGGCGGCCCCCTCGGCGCGGGCGGGCGGGTCGGCGGCCTGGCTCGATCTGCTCGGGTTGCTGGGCGATCTCGGTCGGATCCGCCTGCTGCGGCTCCTGCGGTCGCAGGAACTGGGCGTCGGCGAGTTGGCCCGCTGCCTGCAGTGGCCGCAGTCGACGGTCAGCCGGCAGCTGAAGCCGCTGCATGAGGCTTCCTTCATCCGCCGCCGCGTCGAGGGCACCACCGCCTTCTACCGCCTCGACGAGGCGAGCCTGCCCGAGGCGGCCGCCGGCCTCTGGAGGACCACCCTCGACGAGCTTCGGCAGGAGCCGTCCTTCCGCGAGGACGACCGCCGCCTTGCGGAGGTGCTGGCGTCCCGCCGCGGCGACAGCCGCAGCTTCTTCAAGCGGATCGGCGGGGAGTGGGACGAGCTTCGTCGGGAGCTCTTCGGTTCGCACTTCATCGACGAGGCCCTCGTGGGCCTGCTCCCGCCGACCTGGACGGTCGCCGATCTCGGCTGCGGGGCCGGGGAGATCGCCGCGCGAATCGCTCCGCTGACGGGACGCGTGCTCGCGATCGACCGCGAGCCGACGATGATCGCCGCGGCGAAGCGTCGCCTTCGGGCCTTCCGCAATGCCGAGGTCCGGGCGGGGGACCTCGCCGATCTGCCCGTCCCCGACGGCGAGGCGGATGCGGCGATCCTCTCCCTGGTGCTGCACCATCTCGAGGATCCGCCGGCGGCGGTGGCGGAGGCGGCGAGGATCCTGCGGCCCTCGGGCGTGCTGCTGGTGGTGGACATGGTCGAGCACGATCGCGACAGCCTCGCGGCGGCCATGGGGCATCGGCATCTCGGGTTCGCCGAGGGGGAGGTGGCAAAGTGGGCGGCGCCGGCGGGTCTGGAGACGCCGACGATCCGCCGCCTGCGTCCCGATCCCCATGCGAAGGGGCCGGGCCTGTTCGCGGCGAGCTTCGTGAAGCGGCCGGCGGGCCCGCGGCAACCTTGACCCTCCGGCGAAGCGGCGCTATCTTGAATCCATCCGTTCATCCGGATCGATGCATGGATGTGCGCATCCCGGTTGTTTCTCCCGTCTTCCCTCTCCTCCCGAAGGATCCCCCATGAGCACCCTGCAGCGACCGGCCGCTTCGGCGAGCCGGACCTTCCTCGACACCGGCCTGCCTCTGTTCGCCGACCTCTCCTTCAAGGTGGCCGACCTCGCCCCCGCGACGGTGACCTTCGGCCGCAAGGAGATCGAACTCGCCGAGCACGAGATGCCCGGCCTCATGGCGCTTCGGGAGCGGCACGCGGCGGAACAGCCGCTCAAGGGCGCCCGCATCACCGGCAGCCTGCACATGACCGTGCAGACGGCCGTGCTCGTCGAGACCCTGCGGGCCCTCGGCGCCGAGGTCCGCTGGGCGAGCTGCAACATCTTCTCCACGCAGGACCATGCCGCGGCATCCCTCGCGGTGGGGCCGAAGGGCACCCCGGAGGATCCCGCGGGGACGCCGGTCTTCGCCTGGAAGGGCGAGACCCTCGCCGAGTACTGGTGGTGCACGCTGCAGGCGCTGCACTGGGGCGCCGCGGGCGGGCCGACGCTGATCCTCGACGACGGCGGCGACGCGACCCTGCTGGTCCATCAGGGCCTCCGCTACGAGAAGGCCGGCAGCATCCCCGATCCCGCGACCGCCGACAGCGCCGAGTTCAAGGTCGTGCTGCAGCTGCTGCATGCGGTCCGCGAGGCCGATCCGACCTACTGGACCCGCCTCGCTCCGCACCTCCGCGGGGTGAGCGAGGAGACCACCACCGGCGTGCATCGCCTCTACGAGATGGCCAAGAAGGGCGAGCTGCTCTTCCCGGCGATCAACGTCAACGACGCCGTCACCAAGAGCAAGTTCGACAACCTCTACGGCT
>CAZQUA010000222.1:0-3466 GCA_964596455.1 uncultured Isosphaeraceae bacterium | reverse complement strand
CGCGTCGGCAAAGGTCCACGCCTCGACGCCATCGCCCGGCCGCTGATCGACCCGCAGCACCGCGCCGGAATCCCCTCGCAGATCCTCGAAGAGGAACTCCTCCCGCGACGGTCCGGCATCGCGCGGTTCGTTGGGGAACTCGAACCGGCCCTCCCGCAGGCCGACCAGGATGAACCGCCGCCGGCGCTGGGGCACGCCGCAGAGACTCGACAGCACGATGCCCGGATGGGGCGTGTAGCCGAGCTCGCACGCCCACTCGACGATCTCCCGCAGGATCGCACCATCCTGGAAGGTCGTGAATCCGGAGACGTTCTCCATCAGGAAGGCCCGCGGCTTCGCCACCGCGACCGCCTCGAAGTAGGCCTTCACCAGGCCGTTGCGGGGATCGTCGAGAGCTCGCTTGCCGCTCGTCGAGAAGCCTTGGCACGGCGGTCCGCCGGTCACCACGTCGACGTCGCCCGTCCGATCGAGCAGGGCACCCACCGAGCGGTCGCTCACGTCCGCGCAGGTCGCCGCGACCGGATGGTTGAGCGAGAACGCGTCGCACGCAGCCCGCCAGTTGTCGATCGCCCCCACGCATCTGAAGCGATGACCGCTCGTCAACGAAGCCATGCCGAAGCCGGCCGCGAGCCCGCCGCACCCGGCGAACAGGTCGAGCACCCTGAAGATCTTGCGACGGCTGTTGGTCATGGATCGAGACGGCAGCGACGAGCGTTCGTCGCATCGATGGTCGGGGTCCCCGACCGCGTCCTTGGCGGAGTCTACCGGCGCCGCTGCCCGCATCCCTCGCCCCGCTCCAAGACCCGGTTCCGCCGCCGTCGATCGGCGGGCGGAGACGCCCGGCGCGGTAAGGTCCCGGCGATGGGATCGAACTTCCCGAAGGCCTTCGCCCTGCTGCTCGCCGCGGCCGCTGCCGCCGTCGCGGCCTGCCGCCCCGCCCCCGAGCCGCCCGCGGCGCCCGCGGCGATCCGCGTCGCTGCCGCCAATCCGATGCTGGCCTGCTTCGCCGCCGAGATCCTCGGCGAGACCGCCGGCTTCGAGCTGCTCGCGGCGACCCCCCCGGGCCGCGACTCGATCGACTGGCTGCCCGACGACGAGACGATCGCGCGGGTGCAGTCCTCGCCGATCATCCTGCTGCAGGGCCCCGGGTCCGGCCCAT
Source organism: uncultured Isosphaeraceae bacterium (assembly GCA_964596455.1). Taxonomy (GTDB): domain Bacteria; phylum Planctomycetota; class Phycisphaerae; order Phycisphaerales; family SM1A02; genus CAZQUA01. Next base: position 2,307 of record CAZQUA010000222.1, on the reverse strand, counting down.
GGGGCGAGTCGATCCCGCTGCCGCGACGCGGCCGCATCGACACCACTCGGGCCGCCCGCGACCGCTTCCCCAAGGAGTTCCAGGGCGTCCGCCATCGCCACGGCGGCGGCGCCGAGCACACCCACGGCGGCACCAGCGCCTACGCCTGGCTCGACTTCGAGACCGCTCGCGTGCAGGCGCGGGCGGTCCGCGACGCCCTCGTCGCCGCCGAGGCCGCGGCCGAGCCCGCCCTCGACGAGCGCTGGCGCCATCTCGACGCGAGGCTCGCCTCGCTGCACCGCCGCACCATCGAGATCGCCGCCGGGGCGCCGCCGCTGCTCGCCTCGCATCCGGTCTACGCCTTCCTCGCGCACGCCTACGGACTTCGCATCGAGAGCGTGGCCTGGTCGCCCGACGAGATGCCCGACGCGGAGGCCTGGGCGGATCTCGACGCGAGGCGGGAGGCGTCCGGCGCCGCGATCATGCTCTGGGAGGCTCCTCCAGCGGCGGCGATCGCCGAGGCCCTGCGGCAACGGGGCATCGTGACGGTGCCCTTCGCCACCGGCAGCGTGGCTCCCGAGGCGGCGAACCTCGATCTGGTCGCGATGCTCGAGGCGAATCTCGATCGCCTCGCCGAGGCGATCGGCGAGCCGGCCGCCGCCTCTCCCGGTCGGGAGCAACCATGAGCAGCGGCCGCCGCCCCTCGATCGGCGGCGTCGCCGCCGCGGTGCTGGCGACCTGCGGGGTCGCGCTGCTTGCAGGCGTCGCGGGCGGCCTGCTCAAGGTGGTCGAGCCCGCCGGCGATGCGTGGATCGCCTTCCTCCGCGGCGAACGCGATCTCTGGGGGTTCGCACCCGCGGCCGCCTGGCGATGGATGCTCGGCGGGTTCGGCCTCGTCGCGGCGGTCACCGGCGGCATGGTGCTCGTGCAGCGGGTCTTCGTGAACGCCAACGGCACCGGCATCCCCCAGACGATGGCCGCGGTGGCGATGGAGCCGGGGCCCGCCCGCGGGCGGGTGCTGAGCGGATGGCTCGCGGCGGGCAAGAGCCTGCTGCTGGCGCTGGGGATCTGCGTGGGACTCACGATCGGCCGCGAAGGACCGACGGTGCATCTCGCCGCGTGCCTCTTCTGGCTGCTGTGGACCCGCGTGCCCATGCCCCGCAACTGGGCCCGCACCGGCCTGCTCAGCGCGGCGGGCGCCGCGGGCATCGCTGCCGCGTTCAACACCCCGGTCGCGGGCCTGGTCTTCGCCGTGGAGGAGATGTCCCGCCGCTTCAACAAGGGCGACGCACCGCTGCTGTTCCGCTCGGCGCTGCTCTCCACCGCCGCGGTCTTTGCGGTGGGCTGGTTCGTGCCGAACCTCGGCGGCGAACCGGGGAGCCTGATCCGCTCCGCCGACGACGCCCTGTTCTACGGCCCGATCGCCCCGCCGCTGCCGATCGCCGACGCGAACTTCCCGGCGCAACTCGGAGCGGTGCTGGCGCTGGCGATTCCGGTCGGCCTGCTCGGGGGCCTCTTCGCCGTCGCGGTGGCGCGATGCGCCGGACTCGTCGGCCGCACCCTCGCGGCGAGGCGGGGAAGCGTTTGGGCGATCGGGATCGGCCTGGGCGTGCTGCTCTCGGCCACGATGCTGCTCTCGGGCGGCCTGAGCATGGGTTCCGGCCATGGCCAGACGCTGCGGATGCTCCACGGCGAGTTCGATCCGCCCGCGTGGTTCGCCCTGCCCAAGGCGATCGGCAGCCTGCTCTGCCTCGCGAGCGGCGTGCCCGGCGGCCTCTTCGATCCGAGCCTCACCGTGGGCGCCGGCCTCGGCTCCGCCCTGCACGGCTGGGTCGAGTCCGCGATCGGCCCGATCGATCGGCGGCTGCTGATCCTCGCGATGATGGCGGCCTACTTCGGCGGGGTCACCCGCAGCCCCATCACCGCCGCGGTGATCTGCGCCGAGATGACCGGAGGATGGCCGCTGCTGCTGGTGCTTGGGCCGGCGGCGCTGCTCGCGAGCGCCGCATCGGGCCTCGTCTGCCCGGTGCCGCTGTACCTGATGCTCAGCCAGTCGTTCTTCCGCCTGCTCATCGCGGAACCGGGCGCGAAGATCGACCGCGGCAAGGCCGCCGACCTCGATCTGCCGCCGATCCCGGAGGTCGAGGCGGCGCTTGGGGGCGAGTCCTCCGAGGCCGACTGGATGAGCGTTGCCGAGCAGCGGCGGATCGAGGCGGCGCCCGCGTCGCCCGCAACCGTGTGAACCGGTGCGCCGAGTGATCGATCCGGTCGACACGGCAACACGCAACCGTGGGCTCCGGCTCCCCCACCGACTCGCTTCGCTCGTCG
>CAZQUA010000221.1:0-3471 GCA_964596455.1 uncultured Isosphaeraceae bacterium | reverse complement strand
CGCCATAGACTCCGCGTCTTCCGGGCCGCCACGCCCGAGTCTTCCTGCCGAGTCTTCCTGCCGAGTCTGCCTGAAGGATCCGCCATGCCCATCGATACCCGCTTCGGCGCCGCCCTCCTCGCCTTCGCCGCCCTCGCCGCCACGGCGGCCGGCCCCGCCCATGCCTGCACCGGCCTGATGCTTCGGAACCTCGACGGCAGCGTGGTGCACGGCCGCACCGTCGAGTTCGGCATTCCCATCGAGATGGAGGTCGCCTTCATTCCTCGAGGCCACTCCTTCGTGGGCGACACGCCCGAGGGTCCGGGCATGCGCTGGACCTCGAAGTACGCCGCCGGCGGCATGATCTGCTTCGGCAACCTCGGCATCATGGACGGCATCAACGAGAAGGGCCTCGCGGTGGGGGCCTTCTACTTCCCCACCTTCGCGGAGTACGCCCCCACCACCGAGGCCAACCGCAGCCGCTCGATGTCGCCGGTGGACTTCCCCAACTGGATCCTCACGAGCTTCGCCACCGTCGCCGAACTGCGGGCCGCGCTCGAGGCCGGCGACGCCGTGGTGGCGCCGACCCTGGTGCCCGGCTGGCCGCCCACGCCGCAGCCGTTCCACTGGATCGTCTACGACCGCGACGGCCGGTCGCTCGTGATCGAGCCGATCGGCGGCCGCCTCGTGCTGCACGACAATCCGCTCGGCACCTTCACGAACTCGCCCAACTTCGATTGGCACCTCACCAATCTCCGCAACTACATCGCGATGCGGCCGAGCGGCCCTCCGGCGGTGAAGCTCGGCGACCTGACGCTTGCGGGCCTCGGCCTCGGCGGCGGCATGCTCGGAATCCCCGGCGACTTCACCTCGCCCTCGCGGTTCGTCCGCGTGACCTACTACGCGGCGACCGCCGAGCGGGCCGCCGATGCCGCCGCGGGCATCTTCAGCGGCTTCCACATCCTGAACCAGTTCGACATCCCCTACGGCAGCGTCAAGACCTCCGGCGACGGCCATGCCGAGACCGACGCCACCCTCATGACGGTCATGCGGGATCCCGCATCGTGGCGGCTCTACTACCGCACCCGCGACGATCAGACCTTGCGGATGGTGGACTTCTCGAGCCTCGACGCCGACGGCGATTCGGTGCTTGTGCTCGACACCGGCGGATCGCAGACGGTGGTCGACATGACCGCGTCGCTGCGGGCGTGGAAGCCGAAGCCCTGAGGCCGAGGCGCATCCGAACCGCCGCCCGCTGCATCGGGCCCGCAGCCGCGTCCTCAGGCCCGATGCAGCGGGAAGGCGAACCGGAAGGTCGCCGGCTCCCGCGAGGCGAGCCGCAGCGAGCCGCCCGCGGCCCGGGCGGCGGCCCTTGCAAGCGGCAGGCCGAGCCCCGAGCCCGGACGCGTCACGGCCTCGGCCCCCCGGCGGAACGGCTCGAAGATCGCCTCGGCCTCCTCCTCGCGGATGCCCGGTCCGCCGTCGGCGACCTCGATCACCGCCTCGTCGCCATCCTGCCGCACCACCACCTCGATGTCGCAGGGTTCGGTGCAGTGCACGATGGCATTCTCGAGGACCCCCGTCAGGGCCCGATCGAGCGACTCGCGATCCGCGAGGACCGTCACCGCCTCGCAGCGGGTCCGCAGACGGTGCCCCGCGGTCTCGATCAGCGGCTCCACCCGATCCACGATCTCCGCCACCGCGGTGCCGAGATCGAGCGGCTGCCGCCGCCTCGTCGAGTTCTCGGTGCGGGCGATCTCCAGAAGCGCCGAGGTCATGGCGGTCAGGCGATCCGCCTCCTCGAGCATGCTGGCGATCGCGTCGGCGAGCCTTCCGGCGTCGTCGGAGTGCCGGGTCAGCGCCGACTCGCCGATCGCCCGCTGGGCCGTCAGCGGGGTCCGCAGCTGATGGGATGCGTCCGCAGCGAAGCGACGCTGGGCCACCATCGCCCGCTGCAGCCGCTCCAGCATCCGATTCAGCACGAGCGACAACCGCCCGAACTCGTCGGCGGGACGCCCCACCCGCACCCGATCGCCGAGCCGGTCCGCGGAGATCCGCTCGAGGTCCCGCCGCAGCTGCCGCACCGGCTGCAGGGCCCGCCCCGCCACGAACCAACCCACTCCGAGGGCTCCGAACAGGGCGATCGGCGATGCCGCCGCCAGCACCTTCCCGAGCAGGTCGATCGCCTCCGCCGACCTCGTCTCGTCATGGGCGACCGCCAATCGCCACGGCCGCCCGGGGACCTCGCCGTAGAGCACGCGGCACTCGCGGTCGCCCACCCGCCGAATCCCGGCCTCGCCGGCGATGGCCGGCAGGCCGAAGTGCCGCCAGCCCGGCGAGGCATGGAGCAGCTCCTCGCCGGACCAGACCGCGTACGCCTCGGAGAGGCCCAGATCCGCCGGCCGATCGAGGGCCGACGGATCGCTGCCGATCTCGGCGAGCACCGCGGCGAGATCCCGCTCGAGGGAACGCTGCGCCGCGCGATGCAGCACCGCCCGCTCCGTCACCAGGACCGCGATGCCCAACGCCACCAGCACCGCCCCGCTGCTCGCCGCCGACCAGAGCGTCAGGCGAGCGCGAATCGACATCGAGCTCAAGAGGCCTCCTCGAACATGAAGCCGAGGCCTCGAACCGTTCGGATCGGCGAATGCTCGCCGTCGGTTCCGAGCTTGCGGCGCAGCCTCGCCACATGCACGTCGATGAGGTTGTCGGTGCCGGTGCTGCGGGCGTGCGCCGGCCACAGCTGATGCACGATGGCGTCCCGCGACACCGCGGCGCCCGGCGAGCGGGCCAGCATGAGCAGCAGATCCCATTCGGTGCTCGTCAGGCGGAGCGGCTCGCCCCGCCAGGAGGCCCGGCGGGCGATGGGGTCGAGACGCAGCATGCCCCGCACGATCTCCCGTTCGGCATGGGCGGCGCCGCGGCGAAGGAGGGCCTTCACCCTCGCCATCAGTTCGGACATCGCGAACGGCTTCACCACGTAGTCGTCGGCGCCGGCGGTCAGGCCATCGACGCGATCCTCCACGCCGCCGACCGCGGTCAGCATCAGCACCGGCGTGCGGCATCCCTGCCGGCGAAGGGCCTCGAGGACGGACACGCCATCCCGGCCCGGCAGCATCCGATCGAGCAGGATCACGTCGTAGGCGCCCGTCGAAGCGAGGAAGAAGGCCTCCTCGCCGCTTCGGCAGGACTGCACCGAGAACCCTTCCGCCTCCAGCGCCCGCTCGACCTCGTTGGCGATCTTGACCTCGTCCTCGACGACCATCGCTCGCATCGTTGGCCCTCCCATGGCGGCGACCGCCATCCGTGATCTTCCCGACGCACCCGCTGCCCAACACACCCGCTTCCCGCCAGTCCGTCGATCTCCGTGGGCATTCGCCCGAGGCTCGGCATGGTGGCGGGCCGCGGGACTCCCGTGTTCAGGCCCCCGGCCGTCCCGGATTCACGGGCGCCCGCGTCCCCGGCCCCCGCGGGCGGCCGCCCGCGGGGGGC
>CAZQUA010000220.1:0-3515 GCA_964596455.1 uncultured Isosphaeraceae bacterium | reverse complement strand
ACCGAAGATGGTCGCCTCGCCAGTGCGCCTCGTGTCAATGCGTTCGCACGCACACGGGGGTCACGTCACACGCGTTCGGCTCGCTTCGCTGCGCGAACGCGGGGGTCACGTCACGCGCGTTCGGCTCGCTTCGCTGCGCGAACACGGGGGTCACGTCACACGCGTTCGGCTCGCTTCGCTCGGCGGCGCTGGGTTGGACCCTTTGGACCCTTTGGACCCATTGGACAAGGGCGGGGTCAGGGATGTGCTGATGGCGTTGGCCGTGGGTGTTGGGTTCGGTGCGGCCGGCGGGTGGGGTGTGGGTTGACGCTGGTGGTGGCGGTACGCAGGCACGCGGGCCGTGGGGGTCGTGCTGGTGCTGTCGGCGCTGTCCAAGAGGTCCTCTGGGTCCAACATCTCCACCGCGTCCAACGGTCCGCCGCATCGCGGCAGGGCCGTGCCGCCCGCAACCCTTCCCGCCCGTTGACGCCTGATGCGGACGGCGATCCAATCCCCCGATGGCCTCCGGTCCTTCACGCGTGCCCATGGCGTCCCGCGGCTCGGCGTCGGAGGTCGCGGCCACGCCGATCGAGGGAAGTGCCCGCTTCTCGCGGTGCGGCCGCTACCGGACTCGCCTCGACCGCTGGTGGGACCGCTCGCGGCCCGCGGTGCTGTTCATCGGCCTGAACCCATCGACCGCCGACGCCGTCCGCAACGATCCCACCGTTCGGCGATGCATCGGATTCGCGATGCGATGGGGCTTCGGCGGCCTGGTGGTTGCGAACGCCTTCGCCTGGCGATCGACCGACCCGGCAGGCCTTCTGGCGACTCCCGATCCGGTCGGCCCTGGCAACGACTCCGCGATCGCCGCTGCCGCCGCGGAGTGCGGGAAGGTGGTGGCGGCATGGGGCACCCACGGCGGACGGCTCGATCGGCAGCGTCGCCTCGTCGAACTGCTCGCCCCGATCGCTCCGCTCTGGTGCCTCGGGCGAACCCGCGAGGGGTTCCCTCGCCATCCTCTCTATAGGCCCGCGGCGTCGAAGCTCGAGCGGTTCCCGGCGGCCACCCGCTCCGCCTAGCGCTGCCGCGCCGTCGGCGGGCGGGCCCCTGACCGATTCGCAACCGAACGCACACCATTCCCGCGCGGGCGGCCGCGGTTCGGGGCGGCGGTTGCGGTTAGCGTCGTCGGACGCCGCAGGGCCTCACGGTCCGGACGGCGGTCGAGGATGACGTCGCAAGGATTGCGCATGAACGCCTCCCCATCCGCAGCAGCGCCACCGTTCGCCGCAGATGCCGGAGCCGCTTCCGTGCTCCGCCGTCGCCGACGGCCCTTCAAGGCCGCCCACGACTACCTGTTCCGAAGGGTCCACGGCGGCACCCTGATCTACAACACCTGCTGGGAGGATCCGCGGATCGACCGCGCCCTCCTTCGCCTCGATGCCGACAGTCGCGTGGTCATGATCACCAGCGCCGGCTGCAACGCCCTCGAGTACCTGCTCGACGACCCCGCGGAGATCCACGCGGTCGATCTGAATCCTCGGCAGAACGCCCTCTTCGAACTGAAGCGGGCGATGCTGCGGCACTCGGATCATGCCCGCCTCTGGTCGCTCTTCGGAGAGGGCGCCGATGCGCGGCATGCGGCGATCTACGGCGAGGTCCGCGGGGCGATGCCGGCCGAGGCGGCCGCCTACTGGGATCGCCGGATCGGCTACTTCGATCCGGGGGGGCGACGCAACAGCTTCTACTTCCACGGCGGCAGCGGCTTCGCGGCCCATCTGCTGCGGGCGGTCCTCGGCGGCGGGGCCACGCGGCGGCGGCTGCTGCAGGAACTTCTGGAGGCGCCGGACCTCGCCTCGCAGCGGCGGGTGTTCGCCGAGCTGGAGCCGGCGATCTGGGGCCGGATGGCGAGGTGGCTGGTGCGGCAGCCGATGCTGATGGCGCTGCTCGGGGTGCCGCGTCCGCAGATCCGCCTGATCGAAGAGTCCCATCCCGGCGGCCTCGGCGGCTACGTCCGCGACAAGCTGCGTCACGTGATGACCGAACTGCCGATCCGCGAGAACTACTTCTGGAGGGTCTACCTCAACGGCCGCTACTCGCCGCAGTGCTGCCCCGCCTACCTTCGGCCGGAGCACTTCGAGACGCTCGCGGCACGGGTGGTCCGGGTGCAGACCCACACCACCTCGCTGACGAGCCATCTGCGGCGGCACCCCGGGCCCTACAGCCACTTCGTCCTGCTCGACCATCAGGACTGGCTCGCGGCGCACGATCCCGCGGCCCTGCTCGAAGAGTGGGAGGCGATCCTCGCGTCGGCGGCGCCGGGGGCGAAGGTGCTCATGCGATCCGCAGGGCTCGATCTGTCCTTCGTGCCCGCGGCGGTGCGGTCGCGGCTGACGCTGCGGCCGGACCTTGCCGAGACGCTGCACGCGACCGATCGGGTGGGCACCTACGGCAGCCTCCATCTGGCGGAGATCCCATGAGCGCCACGACGGCGGTGACCGGCGGGGGCGACCCGCAGTCCACGCCCGCGGCGTCGCCGGCAGCCGTCTCGCGGCTCGAGCGGTACTACCGCCTGCATGCGCGGATCTACGACCTCACCCGCTGGAGCTTCCTCTTCGGCAGGCGATCGCTGCTGCACCGCCTGCCCGCGGGGGCATCGCCTCGCGAGGTGCTCGAGATCGGCTGCGGGACCGGCGCGGTCCTGGCGACGATGGCGGAGCAGCTGCCGCAGGCCCGCCTCGAGGGAGTGGACCTGTCGGGCGAGATGCTCGCGGTGGCGGGCCGCCGCTGCCGCCGTCTTGGCGAGCGGGTCCGCCTTCGGCACGGTGCGTACGGCGAGGCGGAAGGTCACGAGGGGCGGTTCGACCTCGTCGTCGCCTCCTACGCCCTGAGCATGTTCAACCCCGGCTGGGAACGGGCGATCGAGCAGGCCTTGCGGGACCTGCGGCCGGGCGGGCGGATCGCGATCGTCGACTTCCACGATTCGCCCCTTGCGGGATTCCGCCGCTGGATGGGCATGAACCACGTGCGTCTCGAGGGGCATCTGCTGCCGCGGCTCGCCTCCCGCTTCGAGATTGAGCATCGCCGCGTGCGGCGGGCCTACGGAGGCCTCTGGCGATACTTCGAGTTCGTCGGGCGAAAGCGCTGCGACGTCTGAGCGTGGCGATGGCGGCGGGGCGAGGCATTGCGCGAGGTGGGGTGGGGCTTCGCTCGGTCCGCTCCCCCAAGGCGCTCCGCCTTGGGGGAGCCGCCGGCGAGCGGTTCGTGTTCGACTCGTGGCAGCTGCATCTGTTGTGAAACGCGGCACTGCTCCGCTCGCCGCGGAGGGGGCGCGGGGGCTTCACGGTTGCGTGTTGGACGCGCCTCGACAACCCGCAACCGTGTGCTCTAGCTCCCCCTCCGACTCGCTTCGCTCGTCGGCTCCCCCGCGGGCGGGGGAGCGGGCCGGGCAGGGCGATCGAGTGCCGCGTTGCGGCGACGATCCGCTCGGACCGCTCCCCCAAGGCGCTCCGCCTTGGGGGAGCCGCCGGCGAGCGGTT
>CAZQUA010000219.1:0-3522 GCA_964596455.1 uncultured Isosphaeraceae bacterium | reverse complement strand
CTCGAGAACATCTACCGCCACCTCGAGATGGGCAAGTCGCCGGCGAAGGCCGCCTTCGACGGCGCCCGCGAGGTCTGGGGGGCGGTGCTCGCGGCGACGCTGACCACCGCCATCGTCTTCGCGCCGATCCTGCTGATCGAGGAGGAGGCGGGGCAGCTCTTCGCGGACCTCGGCCTCGCGATCACCGCGGCGGTCCTCTTCAGCCTCGTGGTGGCGATCACCGTCGTGCCCTGCACGGCAGCGCGGCTGCTGCGGCCTCGCAGCACCGGCAAGGAGCGGAAGCCCGCGGCGGTGCCGGTCCTCATCGCCCGCCTCGTCCATCGCCTCTGCGGCAGCCGTCTCGCGAGCCTGGGGATCGTGGCGATCGTCGCGGCGGCCTCGGTCGGAGGCAGCCTGCTGCTGCTGCCGCCGGCGGACTACCTGCCGCGGGGCAACCGCAACCTCGTCTTCGGCATCCTGCTCACGCCGCCGGGCTACAACCTCGACAAGCAGCTCGAGCTCGCGGAGCGCATCGAGGACACCGTGCGGCCCTACTGGGAGGCGGGCTGGACCGAGCCGGGCACGCCGGAGCGGCAGGCCGCGGTCGCGGCGCTGCCTCCCGTGCCGACGGTGGACTTCCTGACGCGGCAGCCGGGTCCGCCGGTGGTGCCGCCGCCGATCGCCAACTACTTCCTCGTCAGCCGCGGCGGAACGATGTTCCACGGAACCATCGCCGAGGACGACCGCCGCGCCGTCGACAACGTGCCGCTGCTCGCCCATGCCACCCGCGGCGAGGTGCTGCCGGGCGTGCTTGCGTTCGGCTTCCAGGTGCCGCTCTTCCGCGTGGGCGGCTCGAGCGGCGCCGCGATCAAGATCGAGTTCACCGGCGACGACCTCGACGAGGTGACCGCGGCGGCGGGGGCGTCCTTCGGGGCGCTGATGGGCCGCTTCGGGCCCGGCTCGGTCCAGCCGGATCCGCCCAACTTCAACCTGCGGGGACCGGAGATCCAGGTCCGCCCCGACTACCGCCGCCTCGCCGAGGCCAGCCTCTCGCCGAGCGAACTCGCCGAGGCGGTGCAGGCCAGCGGCGAGGGCCTCTTCGCCGGCGAGTACCGCCGCAGCGGCGAGACCATCGACCTGGTGCTCGTGGACCGGCAGAGCCCGCGGCCGGAGGGCCTCGACTCGCTGGCGGACCTGCCGATCGCGACCCCGGCGGGCACGGTGGTGCCGCTCGGCGAGCTGGCGGACCTGCGGCCGGCGGTGTCGCCGGCGCAGATCAACCGCGTCGATCGCCGCCGCGCGGTCACCCTGCAGGTCACGCCGCCGCCGCGGGTGCCCCTCGAGTCGGCCATCGCCGGCATCGAGGAGACGCTCGCGGGCATGCGGCAGGGCGGAGCCGTTCCCGCCGGCGTCGAGGTGACGGTGGCGGGCTCCGCGAGCAAGCTCGCCTCGATCCGGCGGACGCTCCTTGGCGACGGCTCCATCGCGGGCGTGGCGGCATCCTCCTTCGGCCTGGCGCTGCTGGTGGTCTTCCTGCTGATCGCGGTGCTCTTCCAGAGCTTCCGCCTCCCGCTGGTGATCATGCTGGCGGTGCCGTTGGCGACCATCGGCGGCTTCGCGGGACTCTTCGCGGTGTTCCTCTGGAGCGCCCGCGATCCCTACATGCCGCTGCAGACCCTCGACGTGCTGACCATGCTCGGCTTCGTGCTGCTGATCGGCGTCGTGGTCAACAACGCGATCCTCATCGTGCACCAGGCGCTCAACTTCATGCGGGGGGCCGCCGCCGACGAGTCGCCGGACCTGCGCTGGCTGCGGCCCGGCGCCGCGGCGGTGGGCGTGGGCGGCCGTCTGCCCCCCCGCGAGGCGATCGCCGAGAGCGTGCGGACACGGGTCCGGCCGATCTTCATGAGCACCCTCACCTCGGTGGGCGGCATGCTGCCGCTGGTGCTGATGCCCGGCTCGGGAAGCGAGCTCTACCGCGGCATCGGCAGCGTGGTGGTGGGGGGCCTGCTCGTCTCGACGCTGTTCACGATCGTCCTCGTGCCGCTCTTCATGAACGTGCTGATGCCCCGGCGGATGATGGCGGCGGAGTGAGGTTGAAGGACGGGCGGGACGGACAGGATGGACGCCATGGACAACCTGGACGCCAGGGACAGACACCATGGATGGGATGGCCGCCGGGCGTGAAGGCGGCCATGCCGGGGACCTCGGGGGTCGCCGTTCTGGCGACCCTCCGCGATCGTCCTCTTGAGCGGCCTTGCGGCGCCGCCTCGCCCGGCAGATCCGCCGGGATGGTGCACGCCCCGCCGCCCCCGACTTTCCCGCATCGCTCGCCAACCTGCCGAGGCGCTGCGACGATGGTCGGTTCCCCCGCCGGAGCCCCGCGTGACCGACCCGCCCCTCGGCAGCCGCATGCCCGACCTTGCCCGCCGCGGCGCCGTGGGCGAGGTGTGGACGCAGGCGTGGCCCACCGTGGTCACGATGACCAGCTACACGGTCATGCAGTTCGTCGACAGCCTGATGGTCGCGCAGATCGGGCCGCTCGAGGTCGCGGCGCAGGGCAACGGCGGCATCTGGTCCTTCACTCCGATCGCGTTCGTCTTCGGCCTGCTCACCGTCGTCAACACCTTCGCGGCGCAGAACCTCGGGGCGGGCCGCCTCGATCGCGTCGCCGCCTACGGCTGGGCGGGCCTGTGGATCTCGCTCGCGGCGTGGGCGATCGTGCTGCTGCCCTTCGCGGCGATCCTGCCGTGGGCGTTCGCGGCGGTCGGGCACTCGCCGGAGCTCGTCGCGGCGGAGTCGGCCTACGGACGGATCATGCTGCTCGGCGGCCTGCTGCTCCTGGCCGCCAAGGCGATGAGCCACCTCTTCTTCGGCCTGCACCGGCCGAAGGTGGTCACGCTCGCGGCCCTCGCGGCGAACCTCGTCAACGTCCTTGCGAGCTACGTCCTCGTCTTCGGCGAGGCGGGCGTGCCGGCGCTGGGCCTTCCGGGCGTGCCGGGGGTGCCGGCCCTGGGCCTGCTCGGGGCGGCGGTGGGCACGGTGATCGGCGTCGCGGTGGAGGCGGCGATTCCGCTCGCGGTCTTCCTCGGGCCGAAGCTGCATCGCGAACTCGGCACGCGAACCGCATGGCGCTGCGGGCTCTCGCCGATCCGCGACCTGCTGAAGGTCGGCTCGCCGGCGGCGGCGCAGTTCGGCAACGAAATCGTCTGCTGGACGATCTTCATGAGCGTGCTCGTCGGCCGCTTCGGCGAGGACCACATGGCCGCAGGGTGGGCGACGATGCGATACGTGCACCTCTCCTTCATGCCGGCGGTCGGCTTCAGCGTGGCGGCCACGGCGCTGGTGGGCCGTGCCGTCGGCGGCGGGGATCCCGATCGGGCCGCGAGGATGGCCCGGACCGCGCTGGCCATGGCCCTCGTCTGGATGACCGCCTGCGGGGCCTTCTTCCTGCTCGGCCGCGACGAGCTGGTGCGGATCTTCGTCTCCGCCGGCGACACCCTCGTCCCCGGGGTGGTGACGGTGGTGTTCAGTTGGCTCTTC
>CAZQUA010000218.1:0-3525 GCA_964596455.1 uncultured Isosphaeraceae bacterium | reverse complement strand
CCGAACCGCCTCTCGAGCGGTCACTCGGCAGACCGCTCCGCCGCCTGCTTTCGGACCCGCCGGGCGGCGAGCAGTCCGGCCGCGAGGCCGGCGGCGGCGAGGGCCGCGGGTGCTGGGACCGGGACCACGACCACGCTGTTCAGGGCAAAGGCCCCCGTCGACACCACCTGCGGGGAGATCGCCTGCACCCAGTCGCTGCCGTCGTAGGTCAGCCAAGAGATCGGGATGTTGCCCCCTGCGAGGGGCGTGACGGTGCCGGCGATCGAGATCGTCGAGTCCGCCGCGAGGCCCGAGAACAGGAAGTACTCGACGAAATCCGGCCCCGGAGCCCCCGTAATCGTGCCACCCGAGACGGTCGCGCCGGAGACATTGGTGAACACGCCGCTGTTCGAACCGGCCACCGACGCGGTGAAGGTCGCCGACTGCCCGTTCGAGCGACTGTCCCAGCTCAGGCCGAAGAACGACTGCCCGAACTCGTTCTCGAAACCCAGGAAGCTCACGCCGAGGGCCGCGATGTCGCCATTCGCCACTGCATTGTCGAGAGCGGTGTAGGCGGCCGAGGAAAGGGCAGCGGTGTTCCCGGCTCCAGGACCGGTCAGGGCGCCGGTTGCCAAGACCCCGGTATCGAGGGACGACACCGCCACCGGAACGCCGTTGGACGATGCCCCGGAGACGGTCCATGTCGTTGCCTGAGCATGGCTTGCGACTCCAACCGCCATGCCGACGGCCACCCCCACGGATGGTCCGACGATGCGGGGGCCGTCTAGAAGGGACTTTCTCATCTCACGCCTCCTCAGGATGTCGAGGCAACGGAGCCCGCCGCCTTTGGTCCGGGAGATTACCGGACAGACGCCAAGACTCAAGCGGATCGCGGGCGAACGGTCCATTCCTGCCGCGAATCGAGGCAACATGCGGCGGGGGCCGTGACCGATTTCGTCGCGGTTGCTTCTGCGGTTCGCTGTCGCCCCCCCCTTGTGCAGCCACTCCCGCCTGGTCAAGTCGGCAGCAAACTCAGGCCGCCCGCTCGCCCCCGTATTGAAGCGATCGCCGCTGCCATCCAACCACGCCCTGGCGACTGCCGCCGCCGACGAAAACGCGGGGCGTCTTCCGCCACCGGCTCTTCGCCTCGACCGCTCTCGCTCTTGATGCCGCCTGCAAAGCGGTATCGAGCCGCCCGCGGTGCTCAGTCGATCTACAGGCGTCGCGAGGCTGCCTCCGCCTGCAGGTCCGCCGCCGACGCCCCCTCCACACGGGAACTCGCACGGCCATGCCCCCGACTCCGCTGATCGGCGTGACGCCAAGCATCGATCCCTCGCCGAACTCGCCCGACTCGCTGCGGGTGCGCGTGAACGAGGCCTACCTCCGCACCGTCGCCGCTGCCGGGGGCACGCCGATCGTGCTCCATCCGGATCCCGCCCTGATTCCGAGGTACCTCGATCGCCTCGACGGCGTCCTGCTGACGGGGGGCGACGACATCGACCCCCGTCCCTGGGGAGGATCGCTGCATGCCAAGGCGGAGCTGATGCATCCGATGCGGCAGGCGTTCGACTTCGGCCTTCTCGAGGCCTTGACCGCAGTTCGCCCAGGACTGCCGGTCCTGGGGAACTGCCTCGGCATGCAGGAGATGGCCGTCGCCCGCGGTTGCCCGCTGATCCAGCACCTGCCTGACGTGCTGCCGACCGCGGACCAGCACGCCGCGGATCGGATCCACGAGATCGAAGGATCCATCGGTCGCGGACTGGTCACGAGCTACCACCATCAGGCGATCGCCGATCCGGGGCCGTTCGAGGTGATCGCCCGAAGTCCAGATGGACTCATCGAGGGCTTGCGGGATCCGAGTCGTCCGTTCTGCCTCGGAGTCCAATGGCATCCCGAGCGGACCGCAGACCCTGCTCTCGGATCAGGCGTGATCGCCATGCTGGTGGCCGCGGCCTCGCGGTGACCTCCGACCTCGCCGCCCGCGTCGACGAATGCCAGACCCGCGACTCCGCCACCGACCCGGACGCGAAGCGTCGGACCCCGTCATGGAGACGCTCCGCCCCGCGTCCAGAGCAGCGGACCTTTCCGCGTCTACCCTGCCGCCGTCCGAGACCTGGAAGATCGAGACGCCATGCCCCACTCATCCGCCATCCCCGAGACCATCGAGACGCTGCTGCAGCACCGCTCGATACGCCGCTTCAGCGACGCGGAGGTCTCCGACGAGCACATCCGCCTCGCCGTCGCCGCGGGCCAGCAGGCCTCGACGAGCTCGAATCTTCAGGCCTATGCGCTGATCCGCGTTCGCGAGGCCGCGATCCTTGAGCGACTCGTCGAACTTACCGGGGGCCAGTCGAAGGTGGCCCGCTGCGGGGCGTTCTTCGTCGTCTGCGGCGACACTCGCCGCCATCGCCTGCTCGCCGAACGAGCCGGCCTTGCCTACCACGGCCGCCTTGAGTCCTTTCTGGTCTCCGTGATCGATGCGTCGCTGTTCGCGCAAAACCTCTGCGTGGCGCTTGAGAGCCTCGGTTACGGCATCTGCTACATCGGCGGCCTTCGCAACGATCTGCCTGCCGTGCAGTCGCTGCTGGGCTTTCCCAGGGGCGTGTATCCGCTCTTCGGACTCTGCGTCGGCGTGCCGGCCGAGGAACCCGCCCCACGGCCACGCCTGCCCGCCCGCGGCGTGCTCTTCGAGGAACGCTACCCCGACGACGCCACGATCCTGCAGGAGATCGCCGCCTACGACTCGGCCATGGCCGCCTACTACCGGGAACGCGGCGCCGCCTCGGCGACCTGGTCCTCGCGGGTTGAGGGATCGTTCGCCTCGCCCTCGCGGCCCGGCCTCGCCGACTACTACCGAGATCAAGGCGCCGATTTCGACTGAGATGGCCGCCCCGCGGCCGGGGGTCTGGAACCCGCTCGACGCCCGCGGACTCCCACGCTCCTCCGGCATTCCTGGCCGGTCATCCGCCCCTTCCCTCCCATCGGAGTCGCTCCCATGCCTGCCACCGCCGCCGCTCCCTCAACCGCTTCCAAGGAGATCGACGCCGCCGCCGCCAAGCGACTGCTCGAGTCCGGTGGGGCGGTCATCATCGATGTGCGAGAGCCGGACGAGCATGCCGCCGAACGGATCGCCGGAAGTCTGCCGCATTCGCTCTCGGCCTTCCGCGGCGGGGAGCTGATGGGCCACGGCGACCGCACCGTGATCTTCCATTGCCGCTCCGGCCGCCGAAGTCTCGATGCGCTGGGCCGCTACACCGCAGGCGGCGGACTCCACGGCGTCAGTCTCGCTGGCGGCATCGAAGCCTGGAAGGCCGCGGGCTTCCCGGTCGAACGCAGCAAGGCCCCGCCGATCTCGATCATGCGGCAGGTGCAGATCGTGATCGGGGTCATGGTGCTCGCCGGCACCGGGCTCGGCTTCTGGGTCCACCCCGGCTTCCTCGCGATTCCGGCCTTCATGGGCGCCGGACTGACCTTCGCCGGCCTCAGCGGCACCTGCGGTCTTGCGGCGGTGCTGTCGTGGATGCCGTGGAACCGCTTCGAGGGACC
>CAZQUA010000217.1:0-3623 GCA_964596455.1 uncultured Isosphaeraceae bacterium | reverse complement strand
CGCATCGCATCGCTCGAGGCGGGGGCGCACCTCGGCGATCCCCGCTGCGTGCCGCCGCTGCTCGAGATGGCCCAGAGCGACGCGGCGACGGTGGACTCCCGCCTGCTCGCGATCGACCTGCTGTCGCGGCTCGGCGTCGATCCGCGGGTCGACCTAGGCCTGCGGACGCTGCTCGACGACCCGGTGGTGGACGTTCGCCTCGCCGCCTTCGAGGCCCTCGAGACCCGCCGCGATCCCATCGTGCGGGCCTACGACATCGACGGGAAGTTCGAGATGCTCACGGTGCCGAGCGACTCGCCGATGCTCTACCTGACCCAGTCGGGCACCCCCAAGATCGTGATCTTCGGCGAGGGCCCGGAGCTGGCCCGCCCGATCACCTTCGCGGCGTGGTCCAACCGCCTGCTGATCCGCGCCGACCGCCCCGACGCGCCGATCTCGGTCTTCTGGCGGAGCCGCGACGGCGAGTCCCCGGTGATCCTCGAGGCCCCCGCCTCGCTTCCGGAGTTCACCGCCTTCCTCGCCCACGACCGCACCCCGGAGTCGCCGCTGCCGGGGATCGGCCTGAGCTACGCCGAGTCGATCGGAGCCCTCTACAGCCTGTGGCGGGCGGGCTATCTGCCCGGCGACTTCAAGGCCGAGCAGGACCGGATCCTCGCCGCGATCCTGCGGGCCTCCGAGGGCGAGTCGCTCGAGATCCGCCCCGACTTCGAGGAGCGTGAGGATCCCGACGACGCCGAGTCCGGTGCCGTCGAATCGCTGCCGCTCGCCGGAGGCACCGGCCTCGGCGGCGCCGCCCCGGCAGGGTCGGCGGCCGACCGCGCCGCCGTCCAAGCCGGCCTGCGGCGAGGCGATACAGTGCCCCGCTGATCGAAGCGACGGCCCCTCCAGGGGATGGAGGCGGCAGGACGGCACTCGCCCCTTCGCCGGGGCGGCGACACGGAGGTCCACCGATGCGGCTTGCCCGGCTTCAAGTCAGCGGATTCAAGAGCTTCGCCGACCCGGTGGAGTTCGAGTTCGATCGGCCGGTGATCGGCATCGTCGGACCCAACGGCTGCGGCAAGAGCAACGTGGTGGACGCGGTCCGGTGGGTGCTCGGGGAGCGCAGCGCCCGCAGCCTCCGCGGCTCCGCGATGCTCGACGTGATCTTCGCCGGCTCCGCCGCCCGCAAGCCCGCGGGCCTCGCCTCGGTCACGCTCGTCTTCGAGAATCCTCCTCGCGACGAGGCGTCGCAGGCGGAGTTCGCAGAGGGGTGGGAGACCGAGGCCGACCTCGCCGCCGAGGAGCCGGATCCGGATCCGGAGATCGGCCACGAGGGCGACTCGCCGGTGCGTCGCGAGATCGCGGCGAAGCGGTTCCTTCCGGTGGACACCGACGAGGTGGCGGTCACGCGGCGCCTGCACGCCGATGGCCGCTCGGAGTACCTCATCAACGGCCGCAAGTGCCGCCTGAAGGACATCCGCGAACTCTTCCTCGACACCGGCATCGGCACCGACGCCTACTCGATCATCGAGCAGGGCAAGGTCGACGCCATGCTGCTCGCGAATCCGCAGGAGCGACGCTCGCTGCTCGAGGAGGCCGCGGGCGTGGCGAGGTTCCGCGTCCGCAAGGTGGAGGCCTCGCGTCGCCTCGATCACGCCGAGCGCAGCCTGGTGGTGGTCCGCGAGCAGCTGGCGGCGACGGAGCGGCGCCTTCGCCTCGTCCGCGGGCAGGCCGAGAAGGCCCGCCGATTCGCGGAGCTCGACGCCCGGCGGCGGCAGCTGCGGCGGACCCTGCTGCTCGAGCAGGCCCACGAGCTGGCGGATCGCCTCGCGGGCCTGACGAGCGAACTGATCGGTCTCGAGGAGGAGCGGCGGAACCTGCACCGCGACCTCGAGCAGATGCAGTCCCGTCGCGAGGCCGCCGAACTTGCCCGCCACGCCGCCTCGGAGCGGCACGGGCAGCGATCGCGGCAGCGCCTCGAGCGGCTCGGGGTGGAGCGGGAGCAGCGGCAGCGGGCCGCCCTGACCGAAGGCACCCTCGCCGAGATCGCCGCGGCGGAGGAGGCCGATCGCCGCCGCGTCGAGGAGGACGCCCGCCGAATCGAATCCGCGTCGCGGCGGCTCGAAGAGCTCTCCGAGTCGCTCGCCGAGGCGGCGGAGCGGGCCGCGGAACGGGAGCGGGAAGCCGATCGCCTCGGCGAGGAGCGGGCGGCGGCGGCCAACCGGGCGGCGGAAAGTCACGGCGGCCTCGAGCGACTGCAAGCGCAGGCCAACGGCCTCGCCTCCGAGCAGGCCCACCGAGTCGCCCGCCGCGATGCGGCGATCGAGCGACGCGATGGGGCCCGGCGGGCCGCCGAGGAGCTGGCCGCCCGCGAGTCGCCCCTCGCCGCTTCCCTCGAGGAGCATCGCCATCGCCTCGCCGAAGCCCGCAGCGGCCATGCCGCCGCGGTGGCGGCCCGCGATGCGGCGCGGGCCCGATCCGCCGCCGTGGCCGATGCCGTCGCCGCCCTCGACACGCGGCGGGGCGAGCTCGCCCGCGAACTCGATGCCCGCCGCGAGCATCGCACCTCGCTCGCGTCCCGCCGTCGCCTGCTCGAGGAGCTGCACGCCTCGGGCGAGGGCCTCGACGAGCCGGTGCGGGCCTTGCTGGCCGCTCGGCAGGAGCACCCGTGGATCCTCGGCCTCGTGGGCGACCTGATCGACGCCGATCGCGAAGCGGCGGCGGTCGTCGAGGCGGCGCTCGGCGGCGATCTGCAGCGGATCGTCGTGGCGGCACGGGGCGAGGCGATCGCCGGCGCCGCCGCCATCGAGGCCGCCGGTTCCGGCATCGGATTCCTCGCGGTGCCGCCTCTCGGCGAGCCGCGGGCGACCCCGCCCCTTCCCGAGGGCGGCGTGCCGCTGCGGTCCCTCGCGCGGGTGCCGGACGGCTTGGCCGGACTGCTCGACGAACTGCTCGGCGACTGCGTGCTCGCTCCGGACCTGCCCACCGCGATGGCGTGGACCGCCGCGGACGGGCCGCTTGCCGCGGGCCGCGCGGTGACGCCGCGAGGCGAGCTCTGCGAAGGGCCGCATCGCCTGCGGATGAGCGGAACCGCAGCCGGGGCCCGCGGCACCGGCTGGCTCGCCCGCCGCGCCGAGTCCGCCGACCTTGCCGAGCAGGTCGCGGCGCTCGACGGCGAGATCGAGTCGCTTTCCCGCACCGAAGGCGACCTCTCCAACGAGTTCGAGGGGCATCGCCACGAGTCCCTCCGCCTCGCCGGCGAGATCGATGCGGCGGAGCGGGAGGTCGTGGCCAAGCAGGTCGAGGGGGAGCGTCTCGCCGCCCTGATCGGCCGTCTCGAGCAGGAGTCGCAGCATCTCGCGTCGCAGCGGACCGATCTCGAGGACCGCCTCGCCGCTGCGGAGTCCGATCTCGTCCGCCTCGACGCGGCCTGCGCATCCGGCGAGGCGAGCCTCGCGGGCATCGCCGCGGACCTCGAGGCGGCCCGGAGCCGCGCCGGCGAGGATCGGGCGCGCCTCGAGGCACTCGCGGATCGGCTCTCGGCGAGCCGCCAGCAGCTCGCCGAGGCGTCTGCCGCCGCCGCCGCGCTTCGGCGGCAGCGAAGCGAGTCCGAGCAGGAGCTGGCGGAGCTCCGCCGGGAGAGC
>CAZQUA010000216.1:0-3641 GCA_964596455.1 uncultured Isosphaeraceae bacterium | reverse complement strand
GGAGGACGAGGCGATCCCCAGCCTCTACGGCTTTGGCGAGGCGGCGCCTTGCGGGGCCGACGTTCGGCCGAGCGCCTGACGCATCCGTTCGGCGCACTCCTCGCTCCCGGCGGTCCGCCGCGACGCCGCGGCGGTCGCGTCGAACGCAGCGTCGAGCGAACTCCCATCGAGGCGGTTGAGCCAGCGCTTGGTCTCGCGGAGGGCCCGGTGCCCCTTGCCCGCGATCGAGGCGGACCATCGCCGCGTGGCCTCGCGAAGCGACGCCTCGTCGGCAAGCAGCTCGCTCGCCCATCCGATGCGCAACGCCGCCTCGCCGTCGAGCAGTTCGCCCGAGAGCATCAGCCGCCTCGCCGGGCCGCCCCCGATCTCCGCCGCGAGCGTCGGCAGGCTCACCGCGGGGCTGACCCCGATCCGCACCGCCGGGTAGCCGAGGCGAGCGGCCGGCGTCACCAGCAGCAGGTCGCACGCCGAGACCAGCGCCGCCCCGCCGGCAAGGGCCGGCCCCTGCACCGCCGCGAGCACCACCGCGTCGAGGCGGCGAAGGCGCCGCAGGAGTTGCGACAGCCGGGCCACGAACTCGCCGGTCACGCCCGGCGACTCGACTCCCTCCCGCAGATCGAAGCCCGCACAGAAGGCCGGCCCGTCCGCCTCGATGGCGAGCACGATCCCGCCCCGCTCCGCCGCCCACCGCTCGAGCTCGTCGAGATGCCTCTCCAACGCCGCGAACATGCCGGTGCCGAGGGCGTTGCGGCGGGCGGGGTCCGCCAGTCGCAGGAACGCCGCGACGCCATCGGTCTCGAGATGGGCGAGGTCGGTTGCGGGAGTGGGCATCGCAAGGTCCAAGGGGCGTCGGACTGCAGGGAGGCGCGAAATGCTGCTCGCGGCGTCGTTACGCTACCGCCGTCGCGGCAGCGCTGCCGCGGGACGACCTCCCGGCTCTGCCGCCCGGAACCACGCCCATGCCTTTCCTCTCGCTGCTGCTGGCCGCCCTGCTCTCCCTTCCGCTCGACCCGCCGCCTGCGGCAGCCCCGCCGGCGATCGACGCTGCGAAGATCTCGGAGTCGATGCGTCGGCTGCAGACCGAGGCCAACGCGCTCTACGAGAAGCTCGCCGAGGCGGGCGGCGGCGAGCCCGACATGGCCCTCTATGCGGCCGGCATCGACGAGATCCGCGAGCGGATCGTCGCGGAGCTGGCCATCGACCCAAGCCGCCTCTCCGCGGAGCAGATCGGGCAGCTGATGGCGATCTTCCCAGCTCGCGAGGGGAAGGCCTCGATGCGGGAGACCGCGATGGCGAGGCTGCGGGAGTTCGCCAAGGACACCGGCCCCGACGGCTTCGCGGCGACGCTGCAGCTCGCATCCGCACGCGACGAGGGCAGCGTGGCACTGCTGCTCGCGCACCCGGGCCTTGGGGCCTTCGTCGAGCAGAAGGGGCCGGTCGAGGTCCTGATGACGCTTCGCAATGCCGACCGGGAGCAGATGGCCGCAGCCGGACCGCAGCTCCTCGCCTTCGCCGAGCACTTCTCGCCGACGCCGACCGGCTCCGGTGGTGCCGCGACCTACATGCGAATGCTCGTCGGCCTTGGCGACGCGATCGATGCGGCGAAGCGCGAGGAGGTTCGCCTGCGCCTGCTCGAGGTGTGCCGGACCGCCCTTGCGAGCGACGAGGCGACCGCCGACGAGTCGGTCGCGGAGCGTCTCCGCAACTCGATCGCGCGGCTCGACAGCGCCGCGATGCGAGGCATGCTGCTTGGCCATCCCGCTCCGGCCATCGCCTTCGAGTGGTTCCACGACGGCTCCGATGCCGTCGCCATCGAGGGCCTCGAGGCGTTCAAGGGCAAGGTGGTGGTGCTCGACTTCTGGGCGACCTGGTGCGGCCCCTGCATCGCGAGCTTCCCGCAGGTGCGGGACCTGCGGAGCCTCTACCCCGAGGAAGACCTCGTGATCATCGGCGTGACGAGCCTGCAGGGGCGGCACTTTCCCCGCGGCCAACCTCCGATCGACTGCGAGGGCGATCCCGGCAAGGAGCGGGAGCTGATGGCCGGCTACATGCGGGAGATGGAGATGACCTGGCCGGTGGCCTTCTCCTCGCAGGCGGTCTTCAACCCCGACTACGACGTCAGCGGCATCCCCCACCTTGCGATCATCGACGCCGAGGGCGTGCTGCGGCACAACGGCCTGCATCCGGCGATGGCGATGGCGGACAAGCGGGCCCTGATCGATCCGCTGCTCGTCGCCGCCGGAAAGACGCCGCCGCCGCAGTGAGTTGGAGTAGAGAGGCTCCGTGAAGCCGCGGGGCCCATCGAACGGCGCCAACTCCTCCCCCGCCCGCGGGGGAGGTCCCGAGCGAAGCGAGGGGGTGGGGGCGCCGGTCCACTCGGTTGCGCGGTGGCACGCCGCGTCCATGACGCAACAGCGAAGCGCCAACTCCTCCCCCGCTCGCGGGGGAGGTCCCGAGCGAAGCGAGGGGGTGGGGGCGCCGGTCCACTCGGTTGCGCGGTGGCACGCCGCGTCCATGACGCAACAGCGAAGCGCCAACTCCTCCCCCGCCCGCTCCGTCTGGTGGCCGGCGGTCCTGCCATCGCTCGCCCTCGGGCAACCCTAGAATCGCCGCGTGAACCAGACGCCCCGCGATCTCGCCCTGCCCACCATCGGCGTCACCATCGGCGACCCCTGCGGCATCGGGCCGGAGGTGGCGGTGAAGGCGCTCGCCGATCCGTCGCTCTGGAAGCGGGCCCGCGTGGTGATCTACGGCAGCGGGGCCGCGCTCGACGAGGCCGCCGAGCGATGCGGCATCGAACCCTACTGGTTCCGGATCGCCGCCGACAGTCCCCGGGCCTCGCAGGCGATCCTCACCGACGTGACCCTGCTCGACTGGCCCGAGCACACGCCCACCGCCGGGCCCTCCCGCGGCTCCGGCCTTGCCGCAAAGACCTTCGTCGAAGCCGCCATCGCCGACGCGATGCTCGCCGCGGGAGCACCCCGCCGCCTCGACGCGATCGTCACCGGGCCCGTCAGCAAGGAGGCGTGGCATCTCGCCGGCTTCCGCTGGCCCGGCCACACCGAACTGCTGGCCCATCGGACCAAGGCCAAGCGGCACGCCATGGCGTTCGTCTCCCCCCGCCTGCGGGTGGCGCTGGCGACCACGCATGTGCCGTTGATGGAGCTCCGCAACGTGCTGACGATCGGCAAGGTCTTCGATCCGATCGACCTCGGCCATCAGTTCTGCCGCCGACTCGGCATCGGGCAGCCGCGGATCGCGGTGTGCGGGGTCAACCCGCATGCCGGCGAAGGCGGCATCTTCGGCGACGAGGAGATCCGCGTCGTCGGCCCGGCGATCGAGGCCGCCAAGCGTGCGGGCATCGACGCCAGCGGGCCCTGGCCCGGCGACACGGTGTTCATCGACGCCCTCGCAGGCCGCTTCGACCTCGTCGTCGCGATGTACCACGACCAGGGCCTGATTCCGCTGAAGCTGCTCGACCGCGACCGCAGCGTGAACGTCACCCTCGGCCTGCCGATCGTCCGCACGAGCCCCGACCACGGCACCGCCTTCGACATCGCCGGCCGCGGCGTGGCCGATCCCGGCAGCATGCGGGCCGCGATCGAGTTGGCGGTCGAGCTTGCGGCGTGCCCCGACCCCGC
>CAZQUA010000215.1:0-3664 GCA_964596455.1 uncultured Isosphaeraceae bacterium | reverse complement strand
CGCCTCGGTCCGGAGGTGGTGACGGTGATCTCGGCGAGGGTGTTGGGATAGATCATCGCCCCGGCCACGCCGATCGCGAATCGGGCGGCGACGAGGACGCCGATCGACGGGGCGAAGGCGGCCGCGAGCGAGAGCGGGACCGACAGCAGGAGGCCGAGGCGGACCATCCGCGAACGCCCGACGCTCTGCGAGAACCGCCCGAGATGGAGGATCAGCGCCGCCATGCCGAGGGTGGTGGCGAACCCGATGTGGGTCAGGTCGCTCGAGGTCGCGAGGAACGCGCGGCCGATCTCCGGGAGCGCGATGTTGGCGGCGCCGAGGTTGATCGACGAGACCATGCCCGCGGCGATCAGGGCGGCGATCGCGGCGGGCGAGGCCTGCTCGGAGGCGATCGCGGGCGGGCTCGGGGTCTCGGGCCGGCTCGTCATGACGGGATCCGCCGCCACGACCGTCGAGGAGCGGGACTGCGAAGGCGGCGAGGCGTGCGGCGGAGCCGGCATCGACGACGTCGGCCCGATTCGGCCTCCAGAGCCGCGGCGGGCGTCACATCGGCTTCTCGCCGATCGTCTGGTCGTAGACCTCGAGCAGCTTGGTCTTGTCGAAGATCAGCTCCTGCCGCGAGAGCCCGGTGACCTCGTAGTGCGGGGTCAGCTCGATGGCGTCGCAAGGGCACGCCTCTTCGCACATGCCGCAGTAGATGCAGCGAAGCTCGTCGATGTCGAACTGCTTGGGGTACTTCTCGCGGTCCTCCCAGGGACTCTCCTCGGCCACGATGTGGATGCAGTTCGCCGGGCACGCGGTCGCGCACATGAAGCAGGCCACGCATCGGACGCGGCCGTCCTCGTCCCGGTTGAGGCGGTGGACCCCTCGGAAGTTCGGGCGGTACTGGCCGCCCTCCTCGACGGGGCGGTCGTCCCGCTTCTGCTCGGGATACTGGACCACCCAGAGCGTCTCCTTGTTCGAGCCGTTGCGGCCGATGTTCTGGAACGCGTGCCGAAGCGTCGTCCCAAGTCCCTTGAAGACGTTGGGGATGAAGAGGCTCTCGGTGCGGCCGAGACGGGTGGTGCTGACGTCGACGATGTCGCGGTCGGGGATCGGCATGGCGGCATGGTAGGGGGTGGCGGCGAAGCTCGGGAAGGGCGAGGCGAGGCCCGCTGCCGGGTGGTAGGGTTGTCGGATGCTCTTCTTGGGGCCGAGGCCGCGCACCGCCAGGGAGTCGGAGGAGGTCCGGATCGGCTTCCGCATGCTCGGACTCGGCTTTCAGGTGATGAGCGAGGTGGGGGCGGGCCTGCTGGGAGGCTGGCTCATCGCCCGTTGGACCGGCTGGTCGTGGGCACTTCCGATCGGCGGCATCGCGGGCATCGTCGTCGGCATCACCACCATGGTCCGGCAAGCATGGAAGCTGAACGCCCAGCTCGACCGCTCCGCAGGCGAGCGGACCGCCGGGCGGGGATCGTCCGAGGCGAGCGGCGACGCCGAAGCGCGGGACCGCCCCCGAGCCGATGAGGGAGTTCCGTGATGCCGACCGAGCCGACCGCGCCTGCCACGCCGGAAGTCGACGCCGCGTCTTCGCGACGCCCGGCGGAGGGTCCGTTGGAGGCGAGCTTCGGCCTGCCTCGCGGCGTCCTGCCCGTGAGCGTGCTGGCCACGGCGGTGGCGGCGTCCGCGGCCTCCGCAGGCATCGCCCTTGCGGTCGGTGCCTCGCCCGGAGCTGCCGGAGCGGGGGCCGCGGTCGCAGGCGCAGTGGCGCTTCTCGGGACGGTGATCCTTCGGCCGTCCGAGTCGAGGCTCGCCAGCGACTGGATGACCCTGTGGCTCGCGGCCACGGTGGTGCGACTGCTGTTGACGCCGCTCGCAGCGCTCTTGCTATACTTCGCCCTCTCGCCACCGAGGGTGGAGTTTCTCCTTTCGGTGGCGGGGTCGTACCTTGCCTGCCTCGCCGTCGAGACGGCGATCCTGGCTCGGTCGGCCGGACGAGCCTTCGCCGCTGCCTCCTCGATGCGTGGGGCGAGGGCGGGGTCGAGACCCGCCGGCGATCGGTCCTAGGCAGGCCGGGTCGGCGGCAGCCGGACGTCGGCGTCGTTCCGACCGATGCCGGCGACCCGCGACGGTGGTCGTGCCGGTTCGACGGCCTCGCCAGTTCGGCAGCTTCGCCAGATCGGCATCTTCAGCAGTTCGGCATCTTCAGCAGTTCGGCAGCTTCGCCAGTTCGGCATCTTCAAGAAGTTCCGCACCAGGCGTTCCCCCTCCGCGTCCGAACCAAGTCCCATGGCCATGCTCCCCACCCTTCTCGCCGCCGGCGACGGCTTCAATCCCCTCGGTCACGTGCTCGACCATTCGGTCTCCGGCACCGGCGGCAGCATCAAGGCAAGTTTCGTGATGGTGCTGCTCGGGGCGGCCCTCGTCCTGGCCATCCTGCTGCCGGCGGCCAAGCGGATCCGGATCGGGCCGGAGTCGGAGGGTCACGACCGCTGGGTCACCAAGGGACGCCTCGCGCAACTCGTCGAGGCGGTCACCGTCTATCTCCGCAACGAGATGATCCTGCCGGTGATGGGCGAGCGCCTGACCCGCCGCTACCTCGGGTTCCTGCTGTCGCTCTTCTACTTCGTGCTGGTGCTCAACCTGCTCGGCATGATCCCCTTCCTCGACCTGCAGACCGCCCTGACCCGAGGCGTGCTCGGTCATGAGAAGGCGATGATCTTCTTCGGCGGCACCGCGACGGCGAGCCTGGCCGTCACCGGGGCCCTCGCGTTCGTCTCGTTCGTGGTGATCCAGATCCACTCGATCCGTGAACTCGGACTCAAGGGATGGCTCGAGCACCTCTGCGGCGGCCATGAGCTTGTGCACGGCCCCAAGGGCCTGCTGCTGGTGGTGCCGATCATCTTCATCGTGGAGTTCCTCGGCCTCTTCATCAAGCCGGCGGCGCTGGCCATCCGCCTCTTCGCGAACATGGTCGGCGGGCACACCCTGATGGCGACCCTGCTGATGTTCGGCGGCCTCGCGCTGTCGAGCGGCCTGAGCTACGCGGCGGTCGGAGGGATCTCCCTGGTGTCCGGTCTCTTCGCGGTGCTCGTGGGCGTGCTCGAGGTGTTCGTGGCCTGCCTGCAGGCGTTCATCTTCATGTTCCTGACCGCGGTGTTCATCGCCACGATGAGCCACGGCGAGGAGCACGAGCATGGCCACGACGATTCGCATGGCGAGACCCACGGCCACGGGCACGCCGCCGCGGAGGCCAAGGCGGTGCATTGACCGAACCCCGCCGGCGCAGGCCGTCCCCGCCGCCGCCGGAATCCGCTAGATTTCCCACCCCGTCGGGGAGGTGCAGGTCGCCTCCCCCTTTGCAGACCGTCTCGGGACCACCCGTTTCACCTCCCGATCGCATCCCGTCCTCACGCACCCCGTCCTCATTGGATCTCTCTGGAGCGGAACTGTCATGAAGAACCTGCTGACCCTCTCGCTGCTCGCCTTCCTCGGCACCGCCCTCTTCGCCTCCTCCCCGGCGATGGCGCAGGATGCCGCCGCCGCCGCCTCCTCCGACGTGAGCCTCCGCGGCCTCGGCGCTGGCTTGGCCGCCGGCCTGGCGGTGCTCGGCGCCGGACTCGGCATCTCCCGCATCGGCGGCAGCGCGGTCGAGTCGATCGCCCGCCAGCCCGAGATGGCCGGC
>CAZQUA010000214.1:0-3681 GCA_964596455.1 uncultured Isosphaeraceae bacterium | reverse complement strand
GAAGGTGACGAGCAGTTCGCCGTTGCCGACGGGGATGTTGCGGGGCATCGAGGGGCTCGCGTCGGGGCTGGCCCGCGGCGGAATCGCCGAGGGACCGGACTTATCGACCGTTCCGCGGGGGCGGGTGAAGCGGGATTCGCCGCCTGCGGGCGAAACGCCGGCATCCGCGGGCGGCACGGCCCGAGTCCCCGGGTTCAGTCCCCGCTGTAGGCCCCGAAGAGCAGGCTCACGTTGTGTCCGCCGAAGCCGAAGGAGTTGTTGATCGCGTAGCGGATCGGCCGCTCCTGGGCCTCGTTCGCCACGAAGTCGAGGTCGAAGTCCTCGTCCGGGGCATCGAGGTTGATCGTCGGCGGGGCGACGCCCTGCTGGATCGCAAGGACCGTGGCGACGCTCTCGACGCCGCCGGCGGCGCCGAGGGCATGCCCGGTCATCGACTTGGTCGAGCTCATCGCGAGGCGATGGCGATGCTCGCCGAAGAGGCTCCGCACCGCCCGCACCTCCGCGGCGTCGCCGAGGGGCGTCGAGGTGCCGTGGGCGTTGATGTAGTCGATGTGCTCCGGCCCGAGGCCGGCTTCCCGAAGCGCCCCCTCCATGGCGAGGCGGGCCCCACGCCCCTCCTCGTCGGGCGCGGCGATGTGGAAGGCGTCGCCGGAGGACGCGAAGGCGAGCAGCTCCGCATAGATGCGGGCCCCGCGGCGCTTCGCATGCTCGAGCTCCTCGAGCACGAGCACCGCGGCGCCCTCCGCGAGCACGAATCCGTCGCGGTCCCGGTCGAAGGGGCGGGATGCCCGCGTGGGATCGTCGTTGCGGGTGGAGAGCGCCTTCATCGCCGCGAAGGAGCCGATGCAGAGGGGACTGACCGCCGCCTCGGCCCCGCCGGCGAGCATGAGATCCGCGAAGCCCATCTGGATCAGGTGGAACGCGGTGCCGATCGAGTGGCCCCCGGTGGCGCAGGCGGTGGCGGTGGCGGAGTTCGCGCCGCGGAGGTTGTGCCGGATCGAGACGTTGCCGGCACAGGCGTTCACCATGAGCTTGGGCACCACGAACGGGCTGATCTTCCGCGGGCCGGTCTCGAGCAGGCGGCGGTAGCCCTCCTCGATGGTGAGGATGCCGCCGATTCCGGAGCCGATCACCACGCCGCGGCGGGTCGCATCGCCCTCGGTGAAGTCGACGCCGCAGTCCTTCGCGGCCTCCTCGGCCGCCCAGATGCCGAGGTGGCACACCCGGTCCATCCGCTTCGCCTCGCGGGCGTCGATGAGGGAGGTGGGATCCCAGTCCCGAACCTCGCCTGCGAAGCGGACGGTCCACTCCTCGCTCTGCTCGAAGGCCTTCAGCGGCGCAATGCCGGAACGGCCCGCCAGCATCCCCCGCCAAGTGTCGGCGACGGAGTGGCCCAGATCGGTGATGGCCCCCATGCCGGTGACCGCCACCCGCCTGAGTTCGATGGTTCGCATGATCGCTGGAATCGCCCCGGGACCACCCGCCGCGAGGGGCGTTCGATCCGGGCCGCGTCAAGGACGCCCGAGGGCGTCACTTGTTGTTCATGTTCGCCTTGATGAAGTCGATCGCCTGGCCGATGTTCTGGATCTTCTCGGCCTGGTCGTCGGGGATGTTCGTCTCGAACTCGTCCTCGAACTCCATCACCAGCTCGACGATGTCGAGGCTGTCGGCATTCAGGTCGGTGGTGAAGCTGGTCTCGCGAGAGATCTCGCTCTTGTCCACGCCCATCTGCTCGGCGACGATGTCGATCACCTTCGATTCGATCTCGGATTCGGTCACGGCAAGCTCTCCTGGCTGTCGCCGACTCCGTTCCTCGGGTCCGGCGGGACGACGCGAAATATAGCGTCCCGACGCGGTTGCGGAGCGGGACCGGGGGTTCCTCGGGGCGAATCGTGCGGGGACGGGATCTCGGCACCCGCGGCACCCCGCGGGCGGGTCAGGCGGCGAGGCCGCCGTCGACGACGAGGACCTGGGCGGTCAGGTAGCCGGCTTCGTCGGATGCGGCGAAGGAGACCGCCGCGGCGATCTCCTCGGGGGCTCCGAACCGCCGCAGGGGAATCTGGGGAAGGACCTGTTCGCGGAGCGCCGCCGGCAGCGCCGCGGTCATGTCGGTCTCGATGAAGCCCGGCGCCACCACGTTGGCGGTGATGCCCTTGCCGCCAAGCTCCTTCGCGATGCTCTTGGTGAGGCCGACGAGGCCCGCCTTGGCGGCCGCGTAGTTGGCCTGCCCGGGATTCCCGGTGATGCCGGCGACCGAGCCGATGTTGACGATCCGGCCGAACTTGCCCCGCATCATCGGCCGGGCCGCGGCTCGGCAGGCGGCGAAGACCGACCGCAGGTTGACGGCGAGCACGAGATCGAAGTCCTCGTCGCTCATCCGCAGCAGCAGGCCGTCCCGGGTGATGCCGGCGTTGTTGACGAGGACGTCGAGGCGCCCGTGGGCCTCGGCGACGGCATCGATCAGCGCGGCGACCCCGGCGGCATCGGAGACGTCGAGGGGCCGGGCTTCCGCCGAACCGCCGGCCTCGGAGATCTCGCCGACGAGGGACTCGAGATCGGCGATCGACCGGCTGGCGGCGACGACGTGCCGTCCGTCGGCGGCGAGGCGGCGGGCGATCGCGCGGCCGATTCCGCGGCTCGCTCCGGTCACGATGGCAACGCGTCTGTCGATGACGATCCCCTTCAAGGGTCGATGGCGGGCGGAGCGATGGGGTCGCCCCCGTGGGCAGCGACGAAGTCCGCGGCGAGGCGGCATCGGTCAGGAGGGGGCAGTCTAGCGACGCGACCGCCGCGGGTGCGCCGCTCAGGACCTCCTCCGGCGATGGACGGCGGGCGGATGTTGCCCGAGCGGCAATTGCCGGACGGATCGTCCGTCGGGGCTCGCCGCCCCTCTCGACGGTTGCCCGATCTGCCTGCCGTGGCCGGTGTCCTTAGGGCATGCCGCCCGGCGGAGGAATCGGCGTGCTCGGCCGACGCCGGCCCGGTCCGCCGCCACCGCCTCCGCCGCCGGCGGGGGCGAGGGAAGGCATGCCGCCCGAACTGGCCCGAGAGGAACCGCTTTCGTCGCCGAGATCGCGTTGCGGGATCACCACCACCTCGTCGAGCTGATCGGCCCGGGCCATCTCCTCCTGGTTCACCTTGAACCACGCGGCGATCCAGTCGGTGCCGCTGAGTCGGTTCATGATGTCCGGCGGCGTCGGAACCGCATCGAAGGTGCCCTCCTCGCCCCGGAGCTCCATCAGCCACAGCTGCGGCTGGAACTCGGTCCCCACATGGAAGATCGCCAGCACCGCATCGTCCCCCTGCGGCGAACGGCCGCAGCGGACGTCCACTCGGGTCACGCCCTCGAGGCTCGCCGCCCACTCGCCGGAGGCGACGAGTTCATCGAGCTGCAGCTGGTCGGGGATCGACAGCATCGCCCGCACCGCGGTCTCCTGGCCGCGGAGGAACGCGTCGAAGAAGCGGAGCACCGCGATCCTCGCCGGATCGCTGCCGGGGGCCTGCTCCTCGCGAAGTCGGATCCGCCCGTCGAAGCCGAATCGCTCCATCAGTTCGGCGATCGTCGTCAGCGGCGGCGGAGGCGGCGGGGGCGGTGGGGGGGGAGCCTGCACCACCGGAGGCGGAGGCGGCTCTTCGCCGCAGCCCGAGAGCGCTGGCGACGCCGCGGCGATCAGGCCGAGG
>CAZQUA010000213.1:0-3700 GCA_964596455.1 uncultured Isosphaeraceae bacterium | reverse complement strand
CCCACCTGGTGCTGCCGATCCGCCAGGCGATCCTGTCGCGGCCGTGATGGCCGCCCCGCGTTTCTATCTTTGTCTAGTCGCTCGACGCGCTCGCACCGCTCCCAATGGAGCGGCCGGCCCCGGAGAGATCCGGCCTCAGGCCGACTTCGCCTCGAGGTGACCCTCGACGCTGCGGAGATCGGGGATGATCTGCGGGGTCACCTTCAGGGTGAATCGCTCGCCCACGGCAACCCGCACGAGCTTGGTGACCTTGGCACGGCTGGTCCACATGCGGCCGCCCCGCTGCTGCTCGCGGTTGTCGTGGCGCTCGCGGCGGGCCGCGAGGCGGGCGAGGCCCTTCTGGATCTCCGGCTGCATCCGCATGAGCCGCATGAGGGTCTTCCGGGCGCGGGCGGCCTTGGGGACGCTCGTGACGGTGAAGGTCATGGTGCTGCGGGGCTCGATCGCCAGGCTCATGGGAAGACCTCTTTCGGTTCGCTCTTTGGGGTCGCGCTTCGGTTTCGCGCGTTGGGTTCGCTCGGGGGCGATGACGGCTTCGACGGCGACTGCTTCGACTGTCTCTTGGTTCGCGGCTTCGGACCGCGGCCCGGGCCTCCACCGGCCGAAGCGAAGTCGGGCAGAATACCACGCCCCCGAGGTCGAACAAGTCCTCCCGCGACGCCGGGGGCGGGACGGCAGGCCGCGGGAGATCCCCCGGTAGCATCCATCCATGCGACCTGAATCCCTTGCCTTTCTCGAGAGCCTCCTGAATGCCCCCAGCCCTTCCGGCTTCGAGCGGGCCGGGCAACGCCTCTGGCTCGAGTACGCCCGCCCCTTCGCCGACCGCTGCTGGAACGACGCCTACGGGAACTGCTTCGCCGAGTTGACCCCCGCGGGCGGCGGCGAGGGCCTGCCGACGGTGGCGGTCTGCGGGCATGCCGACGAGATCGGCCTCATGGTCAACCATGTGGACGACAAGGGCTTCATCTACTGCCGGGCGATCGGCGGCATCGACGTGGGCCAGATCGTCGGGAAGCGCCTGCGGTTCCTCTCGACGGTGCCGGGCGCGGGCGAGGTGGTCGGACTGATCGGGGCCACCGCCATCCACCTGCAGGACCGCTCGGGCGATCCGAAGGTGCGGAAGATGCACGAACTCTTCGTGGACATCGGCGCCCCGGACCGCGAAGCCGCCCTCGCAAGGGTGAACATCGGCGACCCCGCGGTCTTCAGCGACGGGTTCCTGCGGCTCGGGGATGATCTCATCGTGGCCCGCGGACTCGACAACCGCATCGGCACCTTCGCCGCCGCAGAGACGCTGCGGCGGTGCCGCGAGCGGAGGGAGGAGCTGCGGGTGCGGGTGGTGGCGGTGTCGACGGTGCAGGAGGAGATCGGCCTCAACGGCGCCGCGATGATCGCCGAGAGCCTTCGCCCCCAGGTCTGCCTCGTCACCGATGTGGGCCATGCCACCGACAGTCCCGGGATCTCCCAGGCCCAGCATGGCCAGTTCAAGCTCGGCGGCGGCCCGAAGATCGCCATCGGCGCCGCCCTGCAGCCGGAGGTCGTGCAGCGTCTCCTTGCGACCGCCGGGCAGCTGGGGATCACCGTGCAGCGATCCGCCACCGCAGGCCGCAGCGGCACCGACACCGACGCGATCTTCACGCGGGCCGGCGGCATCCCGAGCGGCCTGGTGAGCCTTCCCATCCGCTACATGCACACGACCGTCGAGATGACGAGCCTCCGCGACCTCGATGCGATCGGGCAGATCTTCGCGGGGTTCTGCCTCGGGCTCGCCCCCGACGACCGCTTCGTGCCGTCGCTCTGAGGCAGGCTCGCCGCTTCGCGAGCGTCCCGCGGCACGGCGGCGCGGCGGGAACGCGCGACCGTCAAGCCTCGGCGGACGCTCCCCGGCTCACCCCCCGCGGAGCACCGACATCAGCGCGTGGGTGCCGCGATCCGCGAGGCCGAGGCTCGCGGCCCTCGCGTAGAGCGACTCCGCGAGCGTCAAGCCTGGAAGGTCGAGCCCCATCTCCTTCGCCTCCTCGGTCGCGATCCGCAGGTCCTTCAGGAAGTGGTCGATCCGGAATCCGGGTGCGAAGTCGCCCTGCAGGATCCGCGGGGCGAGGTTCTGGATCGACCAGCTGCCGGCGGCACCGGTGGCGACGCTCTCGAGGACCTGCCGCGGATCGAGGCCGGATCGCTCGGCGTAGCGGAGGCCCTCGCAGAGGCCGATCATCGTCCCGGCGATCAGGATCTGATTGACCATCTTCGCATGCTGCCCTCGGCCCGCGGGCCCGTGATGCACGATGGTGCGGCCGAGATGCCCAAGCAACGGCCGCACCGCCTCGAAGTCCGCGAGCTCGCCTCCGCCCATGATCGAGAGGGTCGCATGGCGGGCGCCGACGTCGCCGCCGGAAACCGGGGCGTCGATGCAGGCGACCCCCCTCGATGCGGCCGCCTCGGCAAGGCGGACCGCGAGGCTCGGACGGCTGGTGGTCATGTCGATGATCCGCCGCGGCGGGCTCGCGGCCGCGAGCGTGCCGTCCTCGCCGAGGTGGACCTGCTCGACGTCCTCGGGCAACCCCACGATCGAGATCGCGAGGTCCGCGCCATCGGCAGCCTCCGCCGGCGAGTCCGCCCAGGCGGCGCCCCGGGCCAGCAGCGGCTCGGCCTTGCCACGGGTGCGGGAGTGGACCCGCAGGCGGTGCCCCGCGTCGAGCAAGTGGCCGGCCATCGAGCGTCCCATCACGCCCATGCCGATGAACGCGATGGTGCAGGCGTCGGCGGCAGATGGCGGCATGGACTCTCCAGGGGGTGATGCCGGGGGCGATGCGGGACGGCACGGGGACGGTAGCGTCCGATCGGAGCCGCCGCCCCTTGCCATCGCCTTCTCCGCCGCCGACGATTCCGGGCATGCCTGCGATCGACTTCGACCACCCGCCCGCGGACCCCATCGCCCAAGCGATGGCCTGGTTCAAGGATGCCGAGGGCATCGGCCTGCCCAATCCCAACGCGATGACCCTCGCGACGATCGATCCCGACGGGCGACCCTCGGCACGGATCGTGCTGCTGCGGGGCTTCGACGAACGCGGCGCTGCCTTCTACACCAACCGCGAGAGCCGCAAGGGCGTGGCCCTCGCCGCGCACCCCCGGGCGTCGCTGCTCTTCCACTGGGATCCGCTCGACCGGCAGATCCGCATCGAGGGCGCCGTCGCGGAAGCGAGCGACGAGGAGAGCGACGCCTACTTCGCGAAGCGTCCGCGAGAGAACCAGATCAACGCGTGGGCGAGCCAGCAGTCCCGTCCGGTCGATTCGCGGCAGTCGCTCGAGGATCTCCACCAGCGATTCCGGGACCGCTTCGAGGGCGGGCCGGTTCCGCGTCCGCCCCACTGGGGCGGCTATCGCGTCGCCCTTGAGCGGATCGAGTTCTGGCAGGGCCATCCCCATCGCCTGCACGACC
The DNA here is from genome assembly GCA_964596455.1 of uncultured Isosphaeraceae bacterium. GTDB lineage: Bacteria > Planctomycetota > Phycisphaerae > Phycisphaerales > SM1A02 > CAZQUA01. The sequence continues at coordinate 264 of CAZQUA010000213.1, read as the reverse complement.
GGGTGGTCTACACGCGGCAGGTGGCATCGTGGGCCCTGCAGCGCCTCTGCCCCTAGCGGCGAGGAAGCGCGAAGGCTGCCCCGCTGCCCCGGCGGCGTCCCTTGGAGGAGCGGATCTCCCGAAGCCAGCAACAAAAAACATCCGCCGGGCCAAGAGGAGGAAGCCCGGCGGATGCTCGCGGTGGCGATGCCGGAAGATACGCCTCCGCGAGGCGACCGATCTGGAAATCCGCCAATATGGGCAAGATCGGGGGAATGGGGGAGA
>CAZQUA010000212.1:0-3730 GCA_964596455.1 uncultured Isosphaeraceae bacterium | reverse complement strand
CCCTGCCTGATCGACGCCGATGGAGCCGCCTGCGACCGGCTCGGCTTCTTCCGCCGCCCCACGAACCTGCTGATCGACCGGCAGGGCGAGGTCCGCCTCGCCGGCCTGACCGCCGAGGGCGCCGCGGCCGCCGCGAAGAAGCTGCTCGCGGAGACCTTCGATCCCGCCAAGGCCGCTCGGACGCGGACGGCACCGAAGGCGAACGACGCGGACTTCCCTTCGTTCACGAATCCGCCCGGCTCCGATCGAGACCTGCGGGGCAAGGCGATGCCGGAGTTCGTCGTGGAGCGATGGATCACCCAGGCCGACGAGCCGCGGGGCCGCCTGCTGCTGATCGACTTCTGGGCCACCTGGTGCCGCCCCTGCATCGCCTCGCTGCCGAAGCTTCGCCAGATCGCCGGCGCCTATCGGGACGACGTCTGCGTCGTCGGACTCTCCTCCGAGAGGCGGGACGACTTCGAGTCGGGCATGCGGAAGCTGAACCTGAACGCCGACGAGTTCAACTACGCCCTGGCGATCGACCCGCAGCGGCGCGTGCAGCAGGCCTTCGGCGTCCGCGGCATCCCCTACATCTCGATCGCCTCCGCAGACGGCATCGTCCGGTGGCAGGGCCACCCCAACGCCCTCACCCCCGCGACGCTGGACTCGCTCGTGGCGGCGAACCGCCACCTGACCGCCGGCGACCGCGGCAACGCGATGCCCCCGCCCCGCTGGAGGCGGGACCGCTCCCGTTGAGGCCGCCGGGGGCCGAGACCGTCACGCTTCGCGGGCGAGCACCGCATCGGCGAGGCGATCAAGCAGGTCGCGGGCCTCGCAGGCGGGCAGGCCGCGAAGCGAGGCCTTGGCGTCCGCCACGAACTCCGCGGCCCGCTGACGCGAGCGGGCGATCGCCCCGCCCTGCTCGAGGCGTTCCCGAAGCCGCGAGGCGTCGCGGGCGGCGAACGCATCGAGGATCTCCGACCGCTCCTGCGGCGGGGCCGCGGCAAGGTGCAGCAGCGCCGGCAGGGTGATCTTGCCCTTCTCGAGATCCCGCCCGATCGACTTGCCGACCACCGCCGCGGATCCCTGCAGGTCGAGCAGATCGTCCTGGATCTGGAAGGCGATGCCCGCGGCGGTGCCGTAGCGCTCGAGGGCCTCCGCGACCGCGGCGTCGCCGCCGGCGAGCACGGCGCCGAGACGGCCGCAGACGCCCACCAGCGAGGCGGTCTTGCGGCGGACGATCGCAAGATAGAGCTCCTCGCCGATCGACAGGTCGTCGCGATGGTGCAGCTGCAGCAGCTCGCCCTCGCACACGGTGTTGGTGACCTCGCCGATCGCGAGATTCAGCGACGGATCGCCGAGCGACGAGCAGAGATGGAAGGCGTTGGAGATCAGGTAGTCGCCGAGCATCACCGCGGTCTCGTTGCCGCGGAGGCGATTCACGGTGGGAGCGCTGCGGCGGACCTCCGCCTCGTCGAGCACGTCGTCGTGGACGAGGGTGGCCACGTGGATCATCTCGACGACCGCCGCAAGGCGGCGATGCCGCTCGCCGCAGCCCCGCGCCGCGTCGCCGCCCGCCGCGGCGAGGCCCGACAGCAGCAGCAGCGTCGGACGCAGCCGCTTGCCGCGGTACCGCTCGACGTGCCGGCACAGCTCGTTGACCGCAGGAAGGTCGCTCGCGAGCTGCTTCGCGAAGATCGCCTCGACCTCGCCGAGGGCCTCGGCGAGGACCCGCTCGATGGCGCCGTCGCCGGCGAGCAGCCCCGCCGGCGGCGAGCCCGCCCCCGAACCGCCGGTGCCGGGGCCGCGGCTCACCGCAGCGCCACCAGGTAGGCGATCCACCCGAGGCAGGCCTCGCCGGTCCGGGAGGGGCGGAAGCGGCCGTTGCCCTCCCCATCCTTGGTGGTGCCTTCCCAGTAGACCTGCACCTCCGCGAACCCCGCCTCGGAGAGGCACTCCTGGATCTCCGGCAGGCTCCAGAGCCGCCAGTCGTAGGTGAAGGCCCGCTTCATCTCGGTGCGGTCGGGGAAGCGGAAGTGGATGTGGGTGAGCACCTCGCCGGTGATGGGGTTGAAGCGGGCGGTGTCCCACACGTAGGTGAAGCCGTCGAGGTCCCGCTCCTCCTCCTGCACGAGGTAGGAGTCGCTGCCGCCGTAGGCGTCGAGCAGCAGCATGCCGCCGGGACGCAGGCCGCGGAGGCAGTTGCGGAAGTAGGACACCAGCTCCTTCCGCTGCTTGAAGAGGTAGTAGCTGAAGTTGAGGGCGGCGATGCAGTCGACCTTGGGGACCTTCACGGTGCGGACGTCCCCGATGACGAACTCCACCCGCCGCCGCGCCGACTCGGAGAGCGAGCCGAGATGCCTCGCGATCCCCCACTCCACCACCGACGGATCGATGTCCACCGCGATCGCGGTGTTGCCCGGCCGCCGCTTCGCCCAGCTCATGCTGAGGATCGAGGTGCCCGCGAAGTCCTCGCGGAGCGACGCCGGCAGGCGGCCGCGATGCCGCTTCCACACCTGATCGATGAAGGCGACCTCGTGGGACGGGTTCTGCACCGCGAGTTCGTAGAGCTCGTGGCGGTCGCTCTCCGCAGCGGTCCGCCACTTCCGCCGGGACGAGACGCGGCGAGGGGCGGCGGAACGGGCGGCCGGAGCGGAAGTCCGGCGCGGCGTGTCGGAGGTCGTGGGCATGGGGGCGGAAGTGTACCGACGATGGCGGGCCGCCATGACCCGCCGCGTTGACCCGATCGCCCGCAACCACGATGCTCCGGCGATGCCCGGGACCCGGACGCTTCGCCTGCTCGCCCTCACCGGACTCGCCGTGGCCATGGCGGCGTGCGGGCGACGCGATCCCTTCGCGGGCCGCCCGCCGGATCCCTCGCCCGCCGATCGCCTGCTTCCGCAGACGCCCTGGCCGGGTCGGTCGCTGGCGATGTTCCGCGGCCGCGACGGCGCTGTGGCGACCTGGGCGGATCTGATGGAGGCGGCGGCCCGCTGCGACGTGGTGATCGTGGGCGAGCAGCACGACGACGCCGCCGCGCACGAGTTCGAACTCGCCCTCGTGTCGGATCTCCTCGCGAGCTTCCCGGGTTCGGCGCTCTCCCTCGAGATGCTCGAACGGCCGGAGCAGGCGATGCTCGACGCCTATCTCGCGGGCGAGCTGCCGCGGGAGGCGTTCATCGAGCGGACCGGTTCGGCCGATTGGGGCGGACGGCCGTGGGAGCGGTCCTACGGCCGCCTGCTCGACGCCGCCGCCCGCCTCGACGCGCCCGCGATCGCCGCCAACGCGCCTCGCGAAGTCGTCCGCAAGGCCCGCCGCGAGGGCTACGACGCCCTTCGAGCCCTGCCGCCCGCGGAGCAGGCGTGGTTCGACCTGCCGCCGCAGCTCGACCGCGGCGCCTACCGCGACCGCCTTGCCGAGCTGATGCGGCGCTCCCGCGAGGCGGCCGGCCTGCCGGCTCCGAGCGAGGCCGAGATCGACGAGGCCCTTCGTCCGCAGATGGTGTGGGACGCGACCATGGCCGCCTCGATCGCCGCGGCGCTCGCGGCCCGCCCGCGGCCCGCCGCAAAGGTCGTGCACGTCGTGGGCCGCTTCCACAGCGACTTCGACGGCGGCCTCGTCGGGGAACTCCGCCGTCGAGCTCCGTGGGCATCGATCCTCGTGGTCACCCTCATCCCCGGCGAATCGAGGAGCCTCCGCGAGGAGGATCGCCGCCGCGCCGACCTGGTGGTGTACACCGGGCCGGCCCGCG
>CAZQUA010000211.1:0-3754 GCA_964596455.1 uncultured Isosphaeraceae bacterium | reverse complement strand
TCGGCCGCGACCACCGCCGCCTCGGCGGGCGTCATGCCCGCGGCGAAGCCGACGATCCCATGGGCATAGCGCTGATGCGCCCGATCGGCCCCGATCGTCGCCACGAGCACCGCTTCGACGGCCTGCTCGGCCTCCGCGACCCGCCGCGGATCGTTCGGATCGGGACGCATCGAGAGCATCACCAGCCACGACGGCAGTCCCGCCGGCGTCACGCCCTGATCGGCCGCGACCGGGAGCGGCGGGAGCGGCGCGGGAACCGCTCTTCGAGGCTCGCTTCGAGAAGCGGCGGTGGTCCGGGAAGCCGGCGCCTCTCCGCGGGAGGGGCGGCCATCGGCGAGCGCCGGCGCGGAGATCAGGGCGGAGACGAGAACGGAGGCGAGGGCGATCGACACGCCGATCGGGTCGTGGTGCTTCATGGGTCTGGGCGGGGGTTCCGGAGGCGATGCCGGCCTTCAGCGCGAATGCGCGGCGTAGAGACAAACCCTAGCCCCATCACGCGCTCACGCGAGCCGCACTTGAAGAGATCGAGGAAACCTGACGAGGCCGGTCCGAGCGATCAGCGCCGCCGGAGCGACCGGCACGCTCGGGGCAGGCACCTCCTGCAATCCAATCGCCGGGTCTCCGCCGCCGAGCCCTTCGGGCCATTCACCATCCGCGAGGGCGGCGGCATGGCATGGCGGTGCGAACGAGGTGTTCCGCAAGGATGGGCGGCGACGCTGCGTGGGGCCGCCGCTCGCGGCGATGATCCATCCCGATGCCAAGCGGATCCACCGCCGGCACGACGGGGCCGATCCGCCTCTGGCGAAGGGGCCGGAACGCCGATTCGATGTGCAGGACGATCGAACGGATCGCGACGCGGCCGGAGCTGCCGTGGTTCGGCATCGGCGAGCTCCGCTGGATCCGACGGGCGGGGTGAGACCGGGAATCCGCCGGCGATCGCCGGTGCGGCCTGCAGACGAGGCCGACCTCGCCAGGCACCTGCCGCGGCACCCCTGCCCCACCACCCGGTGGGTAGACTCGGCCCCATGACCGGCCGACAGTTCTACGACTGGCAGACCGCAGGCGGCGCCGACGACGTGATGCGGATGGTGGACGCCCTTGAACGCGCCGAGCTGCACTGGTGCGCCATCGGTGGCATCGCGGTCAACCACTGGTCGACCGAACCGATGGTGACGCGGGATGTCGACTTCGTCGTGGCGACGGACGAGATCGAGCGGGCGGTCTCGGCTCTCGAGCAGGCGGGTTTCATCGCCGAGCGTCACCCGTGGTCGATCAACTTCCGCGGCCGCTCTCAAGTGAGCCTGCAGTTGAGCACCGAGGACTTCTACCGCGACTTCCCGTCACGCGGCATCGCCGCAGACGTCCACGGGATCCTGCTGCGCGTGGCCAGCGCTGCCGACACGCTCGCGGGAAAGATCAAGGCTTGGCGCACGCCCGAACGGCGGACCAGCAAGGCGATCAAGGATCTCGGCGACATCGCCAGGCTTGTCGAGGCGCAGCCGCAACTGCTGCCCTCCCTGCCTGCGGATGTCCAACACGCGCTGACGCGGTGATCCTCGGCGCGACCGTCGCCGCCTCCGCCCTCACCGCCGCTCGAGCACCATCGACACCGGGCCGTTCGGCGCCGCGGTGATCTGCGGCCGCATCGGCGGACGGCTCGCGCCGGGCGCCCAGCGGATGCGGTAGTCGCGGCAGATGAGGGCCAGCGCCACCTGCATCTCGACCAGGGCGAAGTACATGCCGATGCAGGTGTGCCGGCCGGCGGCGAAGGGCATGTAGGCCCGCCGCGGCGGCTCGCGCTCGGGCAGCCAGCGGTCCGGATCGAACCGCTCGGCGTCGGGGCCCCACACCGCGTTTCGATGCATGCCCCAGATCGAGATGAGGAGCGTCGAGCCCTTCGGGATGCGCCGTCCTTCGTAGGCCTCGTCGGCGACGACCTCGCGGCCGAGCGTGTAGACCGGCGGATTGAGCCGCAGGGTCTCCTCGATCACCCGCTTGGCGAGCGCGAGCTTCTCGAGCGCCGCCCCGCTCACCTCGCCCTCGATGCCCGCGGCTCGGGCCTCCTCGCCGATCGCGTCGCAGAGCCCCGGTTGATCCATCACCTCGCAGAGCGCCCAGGTCAGACCGGTCGCCGTCGTCTCGAAGCCGGCCGCGAAGAGGGTCTTGGTCTGGTCGAGCAGTTCGCCGCGGGTGAACCCCTTGCCTTCGCCATCGCGGGCCCGCACGAGCGCCGAGAGGATGTCGCGTCCCTCCGGATCGCGCATCCGTGCATCGACCACCGGCCCGAGGAACGCCTCGAAGGCGTCGATCGTGCGCCGCACGACCCTTTGCCGGCCCGTCGGCACCCACGCGGGCAGCCGAACCACCGCGTTGTTCCGCTTGCGGATCTCGAGCAGCGTGTCCCGCACGAGCTGGCCGAAGCGATCCGCCTCCTCGAGGCCCGGTTCGATGCCGCACAGCGCCGCGGTGATGCCGTCGAGGGCGAGCCGCGTCAGGTCGAGGCGGGCATCGATCGAGTCGCCCCGTGCGGCGACGGCGTCCCATCGGTCGCGAACCCGCGTCCAGCAGCGGGCGGTCGCGGTCGCCACCTCCCGCACCGGATCGCTGCGGAAGGCCGGCTGCATCATGCGACGCGCCCAGTGCCAGTGCTCGCCCTCCTGGGCGAGCAGGCCCTCGCCGAGCACCGAGCGGGCCTCGCGGTAGTGGAAGCTTCGCGGGAAGCTGTCGACCTTCTCCTGCAGGACGTGCCGCGCAAATCCGGGATCGTCGATCGCGACGAACTCCCGATTCAGGACGCGGAACCGCACCGCGCCGCCATGCGTGCGGGCGAGCCGCATGACGAACCTGCACGGATCGCGGCGGAGGTCGAGGGCGTGGCCGAGCACGGGCCGTCCGCGGGCGAACGGAAGCTCTTGGACGGGTCCTTCCGCGTTCATGAAGCCTCCCTCGCCGCGATCCTCGCGATCGCCCCGACCGCTTCCGCGAACGGCGCGGTGATCCGCTCGAGATGCGCCGCGGCGTCGAGTTCGCCCTGCTCGCGGCGGCGTGCCGCCATGCCGGCCACCGCCCCGATGCGGTCGCCGCGGGTCATCTCGACGAGCAGCGACGCCGCCTCGCGGTCGCCGTCCCACGCCTCGAGCAGCGTGAGCAGCATCGCCTCGAGCGCCTCGATCGCGATCGCCACCGGCGACGACTCGTCGGTCCGCCCCGGACCCTCCGCCGCCGCAGCGAACGAGGCGACCGCATCCCAGAGCCGATCGGCATCGTCGAGCTGAAGGAGCGTCGCCTCCGCCGCCGCGGCCTCTTCGGTCGCCGGCTTCGCGGCAGTCGCCTCGCGGAGGCTCCGCCGCGCGGTCGCGAGCACATGCCGGGCCCCGCGATGCCGCGCCTCAAGCCCGACCGCGGGGTCGGGCCGGCCGCGGGCGATCTCCATGACGACGAGGATCCTCGCGATCGCGACGCCGGCCTCGCGGTGCGCGAAGGCGAGGGCCGCGTCGACGTCGCCGTGCGGCGTCGCATGTTCGGAGGCCTCGGCCCCGTCTCGCTCGACGAGGCGGGCGTTCCATCGGGAGGTTCGGGCCAGCTCGAAGTGCAGGAAGTAGCGCAGCTCGCCGGAGATCTCCGCCTCGGCGAGGACCTTCGCGCCCATGCGGCGATAGAGCGGCAGGAGGCGGCGGGCGCAGGTCGCGAGGCCGTCGCCGAAGCCCGCGCTGCGGAGGTCGCCGAAGGCCTCGTCCCACGCCGCATGGAAGTG
>CAZQUA010000210.1:0-3768 GCA_964596455.1 uncultured Isosphaeraceae bacterium | reverse complement strand
TGCAGACGCCCGAGCGCCCCGGACGGATCATCGCCAAGATGAACCAGCTCGAGGACCGCAGCGTCACCGACGCGCTCTACCGCGCGAGCCAGGCGGGCGTGCAGGTCGACCTCATCGTGCGGGGCTTCTGCTGCCTTCGGCCGGGCGTGCCGGGGCTCAGCGAGAACATTCGCGTGATCTCGGTGATCGGACGCTTCCTCGAGCACAGCCGCATCTTCTGGTTCTCCGCGGGCCGAGCGGATCCGATCGACGGCGACTTCTACATCGGCAGCGCCGACTGGATGTACCGCAACCTCAACACCCGCGTGGAGGTGGCCACGCCGATCGAGGCCCTGCCGCTGCGGCGCCGCCTCTGGGAGATGCTCGAGATCGTCGCGTCCGACCGGCGGCAGGTGTGGGAGATGCAGCCCGACGGCGCCTACCGCCAGCGGAGCACCGCGGGCCTCGAGCCCGACGACCCTGCGGCCATCGGCACCCACCAGCGGCTGATGGCGGCGACGATCGCGATGCACGAGGCTCGCCTGCAGGGCGAGGAGTAGGGCCGCTCCCGATCGCCTCGGCGACCCGCGGAGGGCCGCCCGCGTCTCACTGCCCGAACGGGTCGATCGCGGAAGTGCGTCCGCCCACGGCCGGCAGCGAGAAGTTCAGGGCCACCGAGGTCTCGTCGAGGATCAGGTCGTAGCCGGCGACGAAGCTGAGGTTGAAGTCGGGGAAGGTCCGCTCGATGGATCCCGAGATCGCGCGGAAGTCGCCCTCCTGGATGTCGTACTGCGGGCTGAACTGCACCGCGTACTTGCGGCTGATCTGGTAGGCGAGGCCGCCCTGCAGCAGCTCGGTGTCGTCGGGAGCGAGGTAGCGGTACTCGAGGAAGGTCCGCACCTGCGGCGAATGGGCCATCTCGAAGCCGATCGAGCCGAGGGCCAGGTTCGGCAAAGCCCCCTCCTTGGTGATCAGCGGGCGGTCCTGCAGCAGGTAGATCATCCGGCCCGCGAGGGTGAAGCTGTCGCTCAGCTCCCAGGTGGCGGAGCCGTAGGCGTTGCTGCCCCACTGGGAGAGTTCGGGCCGCCATGCGAAGAAGCGGGGGATCGGCGACTGCGCCACCCGCTGGGGGGCCGCCGGATCCGGCTGGAAGTCGTCGCTCGAGGGACTCAGCACCGCGCCGAGGTCGAGGGAGATCCAGTCCACGCTTCGCCAGTTGCCGGGGCCGCCCCGCTGGGTCTGCCAACGCTGCCGCAGGCCGAACTGGGCGAGGGCGGCGCCGGTGGCGCCTTCGATCGACTGGTCGAAGACCGGCAGGGCCCCGTCGGGCAGGCTGTCGTAGCCGTACCAGAAGGTGGCGTAGGGCTCGACCACGTGCCGGAGGCGGTTGAGGTCGAGCAGGCGGTTGCGGAACCCATCGTCGATCCGCGTGAAGGTCGCGCTGAGGCGGGCGCCGGCGCCGCCGAGGAACCGCCAGGTGTCCGCCTGCGGCGAGTAGGCCTTGAGCACCTCGGTGCGGGTGTAGGCGGAGAGCTGCATCCAGGCGTAGGGCACCACCTTCAGCGGGCCCCACTCCAGCGGCACCGCGACCTCCTGCCGGGTGTTGAACCGCATGACCGCCTCGTCGCGGTAGCCCTCCGCGAAGTAGAGGTCGCGGATCGAGGCGTCGGGGTCGCTCGTCGAGAAGGTGCCGGGGCGGACGCCGAGGCTCTGCGAGGTGCCCTTGGTGACCACCAGGCGCAGCCAGTCGTAGCGGTAGGAGCTCGTCCAGGTGACGGCGTCGCCGAAGAGGCTGTCGCCGACGCGGCGGTACTCCGCGGACGGGAAGCGGTCGACGAAGTAGCCGCGGCTCGCGAGCAGCCACGAGTTGGAGATGAACTCGTTGAGGTCGTTCTTCAGATAGAGGTCGAACTGGGCGTTGTCGGCGTTCCAGGTGAAGTCGAGCGAGGTCTCGTACTCGCGACGCTGCCGGTAGTCGATGCGCCTCCAGGTGGCGACGAAGCTCTCGTCGGAGATCCACGCCAACTGCCCGCGGAGGGTCATGCCCTCGGAGAGGCGGGTCGCGAACTCCGCGACGGCCTGCCCGCGGAGGCGGTCGGTGTCGCTGGTCTGGGTGATGCCGGCGTCGGTCTTGTCCTGCCCCGCCGACTCGTAGAGGCCGTACAGGTCCGCGGCCCAGGAGTCGCCCCCCAGGTCCGACCAGCGGAGACGGGTCCCGACGCCGGCGCCGCGGGCGGTGTAGCCGTCCACGAGCAGATCCCCCTCGAGGCCCGAGGGCGGGCGGATGCCGAGCAGCGCGAAGAGGTCCCAGCGGGTCTCGATCTCGACGCCGCGGTCCTGCTCGTAGCCGAGGCGGACCGACCGCAGCGGCAGGCGATCGGGGCTGGCGCGGAGCGACGGCCAGTAGAAGAACGGCACGCCGCCGGCGTTGATGGTGGCGTGGCGTCCGTCGAGGTAGGTGCCGTCGGGCTCCTCGGTGATGGTGACCCGCTGCATGCCGAGGGAGAGATGGGGCGTGAAGAACTCGCTCGTGGAGACCACCGCCTCCTGCGCGGTCCACTGGTCCGCCGCCACCTGCCGCATCTCCCGGGCGCGGGCGTAGACCGGCAGGGTCTGGCGGAGCCGCACGTAGGTCCGCAGCACCGCGTCCACCGCGAGGGCCTGGTTGTTGGGCAGGTCGTAGTAGAGGCGGTCGGCGCGGAAGGTGTAGTTGCCGTCGTGGGCGGAGACGCCGCCCTCGAGATAGATCCCCGTGACCGCGGAGACGTCGATCTGCGTGGCCCCCTCCCGAAGCGACGCCATCGCCCCCGGAGCCGCGAAGATCACCGCCCGGTCCGCGGAGAGTTCGAGGCGCTCCGCGGTGCCGGCGCCGGTTCCGAGGTAGTCGATCATCACCCCGCCCTCGGCGATCACCGCGTCCTCGGCCTCGTCGACGCGGACCGTCGCGGCGGAGAAGGCGACCTGGCCGTCGGGGGCGAAGATCGGGATGTTCTCGAGATCCGGGCGGGGCAGGGTCACCGCCGCGGGAAGCTCCGGGAATGCGGCCGCCGGCTCCGCAGGCGAGCCCCCGGGGGCGAGGGAGAACTCCGGCGCCTGCGGGCGGTCGATCTGCGGCCGCGAGGCGAGCGAGGCCGGACCCGCGAGCAGGCGCTGCAGATGGTTGGCGAGACGCCGCTCTGCCGCGGCGAGCAGCGGCGACGGCGGCGGGGCATTGCGTTCGAGCGAAGCGACGCCGAGCGAGACCTCGCCGAGGGTGCTGCCGGTGACGAGCAGGTCCCGCCCGCCCACGCTGAGGCCCGCGCGGTGGGTCGGCTCGCTCACCTCGTCGAAGTAGATCGCGAACTGGGAGATGATCCCCCTCGAGGAGGGCAGGCGGTTGATCCAGGCCACCGCGTCCTCGGCGCGGAGGCGGTAGCTGCCGAACTCGATCTCGACGGCGCCGCGGAGGACGAGCCGTTGGGTGTCGTCGACCTTCCACGCCCATGCCCGGGCGGCGTCGATGGACAGCGAGGCGTCGAGCGGTTCGATCGGCAGCACGAAGCCGCCGAGGGCGGTGCCGTCGATGGGCACGCTCGTTCGCCCGGTCTGCGCTGGAGAACCGCCGCCGGGCGGGATCGCCGCGACGCTCGCGGCCGCGATGAGGGCGGCGGCGAACGGAAGCAGCGGTCGCAGCGGCATCGGCACGCCGCGGATGGTAGCGTCGCGTCGCCGTCGCGGTGACTGTGAGTCCGGGGCGGGACCGCTTCATCTGCAGCGAGATTCGGCACGGTTCCGCTCGCTGGCGGAGGA
>CAZQUA010000209.1:0-3768 GCA_964596455.1 uncultured Isosphaeraceae bacterium | reverse complement strand
CTGCCCAAGGGCTACCAGATCAGCCAGTACGACCTGCCGCTCTGCGGCGACGGGGTGATGGAGATCCCCGCGGCCGCGGGGGGGACCCGGAAGGTGGGCATCGTGCGGGCCCATCTCGAGGAGGACACCGGCAAGCTCGGGCATGAGCTGCCGGGCGGCCTCGCCTACGAGGGCTCGCTCGTCGACCTCAACCGCGCGGGCACGCCGCTGCTCGAGATCGTGACCGCGCCGGACTTCGACTGCGCCGACGACGTGGTGACCTTTGCGCAGGAGCTCCGCAACCTGTGCATGTTCCTCGGCGTCACCGAGGGCATCATGCAGCGGGGGCACATGCGGTTCGAGCCCAACATCAACCTCGTCATCGACACCGCGGACGGACGGGAGGTGCGGACCCCGGTCGTCGAGATCAAGAACCTCAACTCGTTCCGGGCCCTGCGGGGCGCCATCGAGCACGAGGCGAAGCGGCAGGCGGAGGCGTGGCAGGCCGACGGCAAGGTCATGGGACCCGGCGCCAAGACCACCCGCGGCTGGGACGACGAGCGTCTGGTCACGCTGCTGCAGCGGGAGAAGGAGGACGCCCACGACTACCGCTACTTCCCGGAGCCGGACCTCGTCGGCGTCGAGATCGACGAGGCGTGGCTCGCGGCGATCCGCGGGGAGCTGCCGGAGCTGCCGATGGCCCGGCGGGCCCGCTACGCCGAGTCCTTCGGCCTGCCGGAGAAGGACGCGGCGGTGCTCGTGGGCGATCGCGATCTCTGCCGCTTCTTCGAGGCCTGCCATGCGGCGGGCGCGTCCGCGGGCCTTCCCGACCGGGAGGCTGGGCATGGCGCGGCGAAGCTCCTGCTGAATGCCGGCGCGAAACGGGCCAACGAGGCCGGCCGCGGCATCCATGAACTCGGGATCGCGGCGGCTCGGGTGGCGGAGCTGGTGCGCCTGCGGCACGAGGGCGCCATCGATGCCCAGGCCGCGGACCTGCTCTTCGGGCGGCTCTGCGAGCAGGACGGCGACGCCGCATCGCTCGCGGCGGAGCTCGGCCTGGTGAAGGTGCGGGACGAGGCCGCGATGGACCGCTGGGTCGAGGAGGCGATTGCGGCAAATCCGGCGGCGGCGGAGGATCTCCGCAGCGGCAAGCAGGCCGCGATCGGGCGGCTGGTGGGCCATGCGATGAAGGCGAGCGGCGGCAGCGCCGACGCCAAGGAGGTTCGAGAGCGGATCCTGCGGAGGCTGGCCTGATGGGCGGACGGATCGATCCAACGGCGGGCGGGAAGGCCGGCGGCAGCGTCCGCGAGGGCGGCTCCGAGCGGCCGCCGCGGGGCATCGAGGCGGACGTCGAGCGGGTGCTGATCTCCGCCGAGGCGATCGCCGCCCGGGTCGCGTCCCTCGCCGAGGAGATCTCGCGGGCCCTGACCGCCGACGGCGCCGAGGCGGAGGGCATCGTCCTCGTGCCGGTGATGACCGGCAGCATCCTCTTCGCGGCGGATCTCGTGCGGCACCTGCCGCATCGCCTTCGCCTGCAGCTCGCGATGGCCTCGAGCTACCCCGGCACCGCGACGACGAGCCAAGGCGTGCAGCTGGTGCTGCCGCTGCCCACGAGCCTGGCGGGGCGGCATGTGCTGCTTCTCGACGACATCCTCGATTCCGGGCGGACGCTGCTGCGGCTCCGCAGCGAGATCGAGGCCCAAGGGCCGGCCTCGGTGCGAAGCGTGGTGCTCCTTCGCAAGGACCTGCCCATCTCGCGGATGGTGCCCTGCGAGCATGTCGGCTTCGCGATCCCCGACGAGTTCGTGGTCGGGTACGGCCTCGACTTCGACGGCTTCTACCGGAACCTTCCCTACATCGGGACGCTGCGGCGTCCGGGGCCCCATGCCGACTGAGGACGGCGCTGCGGCGATGCGGGTCTCCTTCGCGATCCCCACCTACAACCGGGTCGAGAACGTCGTCGATCTCGCCCGCCGCCATGCGGACGACGCGAGGATCGGTGAGATCGTCGTCTGCGACGACGCCTCCCGTCCCGCAGTGGTCGCGGCGTTGCGGCAGGGACTCGCGGCGTTCGAGAAGGTCCGCTTCGAGACCCACCCGGAGAATCTCGGGGCCTTTGCCAACAAGCGTCGGACCGTCGCCGCCTGCCGCCACCCCTGGGTGGTGCTGTGCGACTCCGACAACACCATCGAGCGGTCCTACATCGATCGTCTCGAGCGGGCGTCGCCGTGGTGCGAGCGGACGCTGCACTGCCCGTCGCTGGCGGCTCCGAAGTTCGACTTCCGCCGCCTCGCGGGGCGGAGGGTGGAGACCGTCGGGGCCCTTCGCGAGTGGCTCGACGACGAGAGCGGCAAGGTGCTGCTCAATGCCGGCAACTTCTTCTTCGGGCGGGAACGCTACCTGCGGGCCTCCGGCGCGGCCGAACTCTTCGGCCTGCTGCCACGGGAGGTGCTGGCCTCCGACGTGGTGGTGCTGAACTTCCTGTGGATCGCCACCGGCGGAGCGATCGAGTGCGTCGAGGGCCTCACCTACCTTCACGACCACGAGAGCCGCGACTCCTTCTGGCGGAAGACCCGCCGTCGCTCCAAGCGGGTGGCGGAGGAGCTGCGCCGCCGCCTCGATGCGGCGCTCGCGGCGGGAATCTGAGGCCGGCGGCGGCCCGCGGCGGGAAGCCGGTTCGGCGGGGCCGCCGCGACCGGTAGACTCTCGTCCTCGTGGGCGATTCGAATTCCTTGGCCCGATCGGAGATCCCCGCATGCCCCGACCCATCGACCGACGCCGGTTCATCCACGGATCCCTCGCCGCCACCGCGGCGGTCGCCGCCTGGCGGCCGAGCTTCGCCTCGCCCCGGTCGCTGCAGAAGCTCCGGGTCGGCTCGGTCGGCGTCGGCGGCATGGGCGAGACCGACGTGACGCAGATCGCCGGCCACGCCAACGTCGAGATCGCGGCGCTCTGCGACATCGACATGGGGCGGCTCTCCAAGATGGGCGAGCGGTTCCCCAAGGCCGCCCGCTTCACGGACTGGCGGGAGATGCTGGCGTCGATGGGCGATGGGCTCGATGCGGTCTCGATCACCACGCCCGACCACATGCATGCGCCGATCACGATGTCGGCCCTCGACCTCGGCAAGCACGTCTACTGCCAGAAGCCGCTCACCCACAGCGTGAACGAGGGCCGCGCCATCGCCCTCAAGGCGAAGCAGAACCCCGGCCTCGCCACGCAGATGGGCACGCAGATCGCCTCCTACGACCACAAGCGGCAGGCGATGCAGCTGCTCTCGGAGGGGAAGATCGTCGGCACCGTCACCGCGATCCACGGCTGGACCGATCGCCCGGTGCGGTTCTGGCCGCAGGGCAAGCTCCGCCCGCAGGGCTCGCATCCGATCCCCAACGACATCGCCTGGTACAACTGGCTCGGGGTGGCGGCGGACCGGCCGTACCTGTCGAAGGTCTACCACCCCTTCGCCTGGCGGGGCTTCCGCGACTTCGGCTGCGGCGCCCTCGGCGACATGGCCTGCCACATCATCGACACGCCGCTGCAGGCGATGGACCTGCTGGTGCCGACCGAGGTCGTCGTCGAATGCACCGATTCGACCGACGACATGTTCCCGACCAAGGAGACGGTGCGGTTCGCCCTGAAGGGCAACAAGTTCACCGGCGGCAAGGACATTCCCTTCGTCTGGTACGACGGCGGCATCCTCCCGACCCACGCCGAGCTCGGTCTGCCCGCGGACCTGCGGATCCCCCAGAACACCGTGGCGGTGGTCGGCGAGGAAGGCACCTTCCTGAT
>CAZQUA010000208.1:481-3782 GCA_964596455.1 uncultured Isosphaeraceae bacterium | reverse complement strand
CCCCGTCGCCGCAGAGCGGCAGGTCGTACTGGCTGATCTGGTAGCCCTTGGGCAGGTCGGGATAGAAGTAGTTCTTCCGGTCCCAGCGGCTGGTGCGGGCGATCGTGCAGTTCAGGGCGAGGCCCACCATCGCCGCCATCTCGACCGCCCGGCGGTTCATGACCGGCAAGGCTCCGGGCAGGCCCGCGACCACGGGATCGGCGAGGGTGTTCGGCGCCGCATCGAAGTGGTCGGGGTGCGCGGGGCTGGGCGCCCGGCTGAACATCTTCGAGCGGGTGGCGAGCTCGACATGGATCTCGAGGCCGACGATGAGGCGGGTCGAGCGGATCGCGGCAGCGGAGGCGGTCGCCATCGGGGCGATCATAGTGGACGGCCCGCCGGTATCCTCGCCGCCCATGCCCGATGCCACCCGGGAATCGGCGCCGCTCGACCTCGCCGTCGCCTGCACGGCGATGAACTCGATGCGGACCATCGAGCGGACCTTGCGGAGCGTGCAGGGGATCGCGTCTCGCGTGGTCGTGCTCGACTCCGGCTCGACCGACGGCACCATCGCGGCCTGCGATTCCCTCGGCGCCGAGGTGGTGCCGCAGCCGTGGCTCGGCTACTCGGCGCAGAAGCAGCGGGCCATCGATCTCGCCGGGCCGGCGAAGTGGATCCTCCTGCTCGACAGCGACGAGATGCTCACCGCGGAGCTTCGCGAGGAGATCCGCGGGTTCCTCGAGCGGGACGACCCCGCGGTCGCCGGCGCCTGGCTCAAGCGGCGGCACTGGTACAAGGGCGGCTGGATCCGCGCCGACTTCCCCGACTGGCAGCTGCGGCTCTTCCGCTCCGGCCGCGGCCGGATGAGCGACCGCGTGGTGCATGAGACGGTGCGGGTCGATGGCCCGACCGTCCGCATGCGGAGCCTCCTGCGGCACGAGAGTTGGGCGGATCTCGAGGATGCGATGGCCCGGACCTTGCGGTACGCGCGGCTGTCGGCGGAGATCCCGGGGCGGCGGACCTCCCTCGCGAAGATCGTCTTCAACGGTCCCTGGGCGTTCGTCCGCAACTACCTGCTCCGCGGCGCCCTCCTCGACGGCCGACGCGGCCTCGAGATCTCCTTCGTGCTCGCGGTGGGCACCACGATGAAGCACCTGCACATCGCCGACCGCGTGCGGAACGGCGCCGGCCCCGGGGAGCGTTCCCGCCCATGATCGCCACCGCCTCTTCGGCGGCCCTCGCCCGCTGCGAACGCGACGATCCGCGGGGCCATGCGATGCATCTGGCCGCCGCCGCGGCGTGGGGCTTCTTCCAGTCGATCAACAACTCGCTCGAGGGCATCGCCTGGGGCATGCTGCTTGCGGTGGCCATCCTGCGGCTGCCGAAGATCCGCCGCGACCTCGCGCCCGCCCTCCGCGATCCGGCGTGGTGGCTGCTGCTGCTGTGGATGGCGTGGATGCTCCTCTCGGTGTCGTGGACCCATCCGGAGGTGGATCGCCTCGAGGCGCTTCGGCCGGCGAGATGGCTGCTGACGCCGCTGCTTCTTTGGCCGGTGATGGGCTACCCGTGGCTGCTGCTGGGGGCGATCGCCGCGGGCGGCCTCGTTCAGGCCGTCGCGGCGATCGGGATGTCGATCGGCCCCGACGGCCTGCGGACCTACTCCGACATGCGGAGCCTCACGAGCTACGGGCAGCTGCAGACCATCCTCGGTTCGCTGCTTGCGGTCTCGGCCGGCGCGGTCGCGGCGCTGCCGGCAGGCAAGGCGAACTGGCGGTGGCCGCTGCTCGCCGCCGCGGCGATCGCCGCCTTCGGCATCCTGCAGTCCGCCGCCCGAGCCCCGCTTCTGGCGGGCCTTGCGGGCATGGCGATCCTGCTCGTCCGCCCGCGGCGTCCGCACGCCCTGCGTCGCCTCGGGCTGTTTGCGGCGGCGGGCGCCGCCGCCGTCGCCGGACTCTCCCTCGCCGGCATGGGGGTCCCGGGCGCGGCTCGCTTGCAGGAGGACCTGCAGCGACTCTCGTCCGACGAGGCCGCCACCGCGATCATGCGAAGCGGCTCCCATCGCGGAACGCTGCTGCTGGCATCCTGGGAACTGGGTTCCCAGAGCCCGCTCGTCGGGCACGGCCGCCGCTCCTTCAGCCCGCTCATCCGCGAGTGGACCGCCGAGCGGGCCGCGGAGCAGCCGGAGCTCGCGGAGGAGCTGCGTCTCGTCGGCGAACTCAACCATGCCCACAACAGCGTCGTGAACGCCTGGGTCGAGGGGGGCCTGCCGGCGGCGGCGCTTCTGACCGGAGGCCTTGCGGTGCTGACGCTCCGGGTGTGGCGCCGCAGCCGCACCGACGCCGCCGCGGCCGCCGCGATGGCGCTGCTCGCGATCGTGCTGGTCGGCGCCATGGTGGGCATCGCCGAAGCCAAGGCGGGCGGCGCCCTGATCGCGGTCGCCATGGCGATCTCCCGGCGGGACCCGTCAGGAGCGTGAAGCCGGATTCGCCACTCCGATCCAGTGCGCCGGCAGCAGCTCCGGCGGCGTCTCGCGATCGAGGAACCAGCGGGTCGGGGCCGCCACCACGCCGCCGGGCCTTGCCAGCCTCGCCCCCCACCAGCTGAAGGTGCTGTTGGCGACGATGTGATGGCGGCAGGCGGCGAGCACCGCGAGATCCTCCTGCGGCGAGATCGCCGCCTCGCCGGAAGCGATCTCCATGGCTCCGGGCAGCTTCAGGTTCGCCCGCACCCATCCGGGCTCGTCGCTCACCACGATGAACCGGGGCCGCGAGACCGCCGCGCCGATCGCTTCCGCCGCCGCCTGGTACCACTGCGGGGGCAGCAGCGGAAACACCCCCGCAAAGGCCTTCTTGGCGTAGTCGCCCCGTCGGACGTGCACCCCCACCGTCTCCTCGCCAGAGGCCGCGGCGATCCAGCGCCGGGCGTAGGGCGTGCCCGCGGGAAGGTCGAGCTGCGTGCGAAGGCGATCGAGATGCGGCGACACCAGGCGATCGTCCTGCATGAATCCCGCCACGAGCAGCAGCGAGTCCGCGGCGGCACGCCGGTCCCCCGAGACCATCGCGTGGATCTCCTCCGCCCCCCGCAGCACCACCACGCCCCCCCGCGGCGGCACGCCCTTCCGAAAGGCCCGCTTCAGGCTCGGCCGCGAGAGCCGCCACCGGCCCTCAAGCCCGGCGTCGCTCTCCGACGCGGTCCGCTGCAGCTGCAGCAGTTCGGCGCGGCGGTCGAGGCTGTCGATCGCGAAACGGCGGTCCGCATCGGCCCCCCGCCGCCGCCACCATCGCCGCGCGGCCAGGAACGCCCGCCGCCACCGCGTCCGGTC
>CAZQUA010000208.1:0-471 GCA_964596455.1 uncultured Isosphaeraceae bacterium | reverse complement strand
GGCGCACCCAGGGGCGATCGAACATCCGGTAGCAGAGGCGGACCTCGCGGCCCGTCGCCTCCGCAAGGGCGGTCGCTGCGGCGAACTGGAAGAGCTGGTTCCCGAGGCCTCCGGTCACCGCGACCACGATCGGCTCCATGGCCCGGATCCTACCGGAGGGCGCCTCGCTTCCCGTGGGAACCGGTAGGGTGGAGGCGTGGCCCGTCGATCTCCGCTCCACACCATTCCGGCGCTGCTTCGCTACCTGCGGGACGCCGCGAGGTTCATTCCGGCGGCGAGGCGGACGCCGGGATGGGGGCGGATCTCGATCAACGCCAAGCTGCACGATCGCGGCGACGATGCCGGCACCATGCGGGGTGCGTACTTCCACCAGGACCTGCTGGTCGCGCAGCGGATCTTCGAGGCCGAGCCCCGCCGCCACATCGACGTCGGGTCCCGGATCGACGGCTTCGTGGCCCATGTCGCGAGCTT
>CAZQUA010000207.1:0-3839 GCA_964596455.1 uncultured Isosphaeraceae bacterium | reverse complement strand
TCGTCGGGGATCGTCGATACGCTTCCGTTCCGCGGTCCGCGAGGCCGTCTGGGTCTGCGTCCGCCGGGATGACCTGTCCGACCCTCCCCCGATGCGTTCCTTCCTCTGCCGCAGCTTGCTCGTCGCCCTCCTGCTCGTGCAGGCGGTGGCGTCGCTCGGCCGGGGCGAGGCGATCTGCATTCCGCTCGATTGCTGCCTCGGGCCCGCCCTCGAATCCGGCGTGGTGCCGCACCGCCATCATCACGGCCCGGCCGCAGGGCGGAGCTTCGCCGTGCATCGGCATGGGTTGGGGGAATCCCGCGCCGCCGTCGAGCGGGTCCACCATGCCTGCGGGCACGACCACCACGGCCATGGCCACGGCGAGGACGGCCGCCGTCCGCATCGCTCCCACCATGACGCCTGCGGCAGCGATGCCGAGTGCGGCCACGACGACGGTTGCGGCGACCATCTGCACCTCGACCTGATCGATCACGACCTGCCCCCACGGGGCGGATCGTGCCTCGATCTGCTCGTTGCCGCGGCCGTGCTCCCCGGCCCGGTCGCCGCACTGGCCGTCCGTCCGGCGGCGTCGCCGCCTGCGGTCGCAGCGGCCAGCGAGGCCTGGATCGCCTCCGACCAACGGCGGGTGATCGACGCCGCTTCCATCGTCGTCTAGGCATCGATTCCCCGTGCGGGTCCCGGGGCCGCGGCCGGTTCGCCGCGGCGTCGGTCCGAGTGCCGGCGCGCTGCCGACCGCCCTCGCGGCGGCGACCGCCTCGAAGGCCCGCAGCCCCCTCGTCATGCATGCGTTCCCCGCCGTGCCGGCCATCGCCGGCCGGCCGCCCTTCCTCCGCGGAGTTCCGCATGGAGCGACCGTTGCGTCCATCCGCCCTGCACCGCCACGCGGCCGTCGCGATCGCCCTCGCCGTCGCGGCCCTCGCGGGCTGCCGCACCTACGAGGCGAAGCCGATCGACCTTGCGGCCATGCATCGCGAGTTCCTCGACCGCATCCCCGAGGCGATCGAGGTCGCGGCATCGGCCGGCGGCCTCGATGGCCAGGCGCATCGATCCCCGGTCGACGCCTCCGATGGCCTCTCGCTCGCCGAGGCCGAGGCGGTGGCGCTTCTGCTCAACGCCGATCTCCGCCTCGCCCGGTCCGCGGCCGGCGTCTCGGAGGCCCAGGCCGCCCACGCCGGCCTCTGGCCCGATCCGGTGCTGGGCCTCGAATGGACCCGTCTGCTCGAGTCCGCCCTGAACCCCAACGAACTGTTCGGCAGCGTGGCGCTGACCATCCCCATCTCCGGCAGGCTCGAGGCCGAGAAGCGCCGCCTCGGTGCCGCCCATGCCGCCGAACTGGCCCGGGTGGCGGCCATGGAATGGGAGGTTCGCATCCGCCTTCGCAGGGAGTGGGGCGAGTGGGCGGCCGCAGCAGGGCTTCGCGGTTCCGCCGCAGAGTTCCTGGCGCAGGCCGAGTCGCTGCTTGAGGTCGTCGACGCCATGGAGCGTCTCGGCGAACTCTCCCGGGTCGAGGCCCGCCTGCTGCGTCTCGAGCGGCTGCAGGCTTCGGCGCAGCTCGACCGCTTCGCCGCGGCGGAAGAGCAGTCCCGCCTCGCCATCCTTCGAACGCTCGGCCTGCCGCCGCAGGCGTCGATCGAACTTCTTCCCGAGGGACCGGCGTCGGCAATGGGCCTGGCGAGCCTCGACCCCGGCGATCTGGACCGGCTTCGCGCGTCGCCCCGACTCGCGGTGGCGATGGCCGCCTACGAGGTGGCGGAACGGGCCCTCGAGCAGGAGATCCGGGCCCAGCTGCCCGACCTCGGCCTCGTGCCCGGCTACGGCACTCAGGACGGTCTGCGGCAGTTCACCCTCGGCGTGTTCCTTCCGATCCCGATCTTCAGCGGCAATCGGCAAGCCATCGAGTCGGCGCTGGCGGCGAGGGAGTCCGCGCGGCGCGAGGTCGAGCGGATGCTCGAAGGCCTTCTCGCCGATGCCGCGAGCGCCGAGGCCGATCTCCGGTCGCGGGCGAGGCAGCGGGCGATCGTCGAGCGGGAGCTGGTGCCGCTCGTCGAGGTGCAGTACGCCGAGGCCCGCGAGCTCGCCCGCCTCGGAGAGGTGGACATGCTCATCCTGCTCGACAGCCTCGGGCGCCTGCACGAGGCCCGGGTGCGCCTGATCGAGGCGAGGCGCGACGAGCGTCTCGCGGGGCTCGCTCTCGAAGCCATCGCCGGCCCGCCGCTCCGCGGATCCCTTCCCGACCCCGAACCGCTTCCCGCCACGGCAACCGAACCATGAACGCGACCTTCATCCTCGATCGTCCGATCCTCGCGGCGCTCGCCGCAACCGCTCTTCTCGGGGGCCTCGCTGCCTGCACCGGCGGCGAAGCGCCCAAGGCCGCGATGGAGGAGCCGGCGGCCGGCCCCACCAACCGCATCGACATCCCCGACGCGGTGCGCCGCAACCTCGGCATCGAGTTCGCGAAGGTCGAGTTGCGGCAGGTGGAGCGGACGCTGCGCCTGCCCGGGCGGTTCGAGCTGCTGCCGACGGCCCGCCGCGAGCTTCGCGCGCCGATCGGCGGCCGGGTCGAGCTGCTCGTCGACCAGTACCAGACGGTCGAACGGGGCACGCCGCTCGCGAGGATCACCGGCAGCGGGTGGAGCGATCTCGAGTCGCGGATCCTTGCGACGAAGGCCCGGCTCGAGTCGATGGGCCCGGTGCGGGAGGCCCATCGCGTCCACGAGCAGAGTCTCGCCGACAAGGTGGCCCTCTGGAGGGACCGCCTCTCGCAGCTCGAGCGGCTCCGCGAGGCGGGCGGCGGCGGGGCGGGGCAGTTCACCGAGGCCCAAGCCACCCTGAACGCCACGCAGGCCGAGCTCGCGGAGGTGATGGAGAAGGATGCGGAGCTGCAGGCGACGCAGCGGGTGCTCGAGGCGGAGCTGCAGGCGCTGGAGTCGCGTCGCCGCCTGCTGCTGGCCCAGGCGGGCTGCGACGAGAACGCCGCGGCCGGCGGAGGCCTGCTGCTGTGCGCCGCGGACCGGGGGGTGGTGGAGTCGCTCGCGGTCACGCCGGGCGGGCATGTCGAGGAGGGGGTACTGGTGCTCTCGATCGTCCAGCCCGAGCGACTGCGGTTCCGGGCCCGCGCCCTGCAGAGCGATCTCGATCGCCTGAAGGAGGGCCTGCCCGCCCGCATCGTCGCGGCGAACGCGGCGGACGCCAGTCGCTTCGAAGCGATGCCGGCGACGCTCTCGATCGGCCTCTCCGGGGATCCGGACGGCCGCACCATCGACCTGCTCGCCTCGGCGGAGTCGATGGCGCCGTGGGCCCGCGCCGGCATCGCCGCCTCGCTCGAGGTGGTGCTCGAGGGCGGCCGCACCGAACTCGCCATTCCGCAGCGGGCGGTCCTGCTCGACGGCATCGTCCCGATCGTGTTTCGGCGGGATCCTCGCGATCCGAGCAAGGCGATCCGACTCGAGGCCGACCTCGGCACGGGCGACGGCCGCTTCATCGAGATCCTCTCGGGGGTCAAGGAAGGCGATGAGGTGGTGGTCGCGGGCAACTACCCGCTCATGCTCGCGATGAGCGGCACCGCGCCGAAGGGCGGCCACTTCCACGCCGACGGCACCTTCCATGCGGAGGACCACTGATGCTCGCGAGGCTCATCGGATTCTCGATCCGCCACGCCTCCTTCGTGGTGGTCGCGTCGGGCCTGCTGCTCGTCTTCGCGGGCCTCAAGCTCCGCGAGATGCCCGTCGACGTCTTCCCCGAGCTCAACGCCCCGACGGTCGTGATCATGACCGAGGCGGGGGGCCTCGCCGCGGACGAGGTCGAGTCGTTCGTGACCTTCCCGATCGAGACCGCGGTCA